>CAZFIU010000008.1:0-88590 GCA_964519455.1 uncultured Syntrophobacterales bacterium | reverse complement strand
ACTTTCCGACGACGTCGATTCCTGGACATCCGCCGTGTCCGCCGCCTCCGCCACTCTCATCAACTCCGCCACCTCCGCCTGCAACTCCCCTTCGAGCTTGCCAGCGTGCCCGTAGGACAGCGCCCTGTGGCGGCTGGCATGGGCGTGCACCTTGGTGCCGTCCAGCGCCACCGTGCCCAGCTTCAACAGCCCCGCCTCCCGAGCCAGCATAAGAACCTGCACGAACAGCCCTTCGACCTCCGAAAGAAACCGCCGCCGGAACGTCGCTATGGTGTCATGGTCGGGATGGTCGTTGGCTGCAATGAAACGGAACGCCACCGAATCGTAAGTCGCTCGCTCCAGAGCCCGGCTCGAAAACACCCCCGTGGCATAGCCGTACACCAGAAGACCCAACAGCACGCTCGGATGGTACGACGCCGAGCCCGAGCCCCGATAAGCCTTCACCAACGCCGTCAAATCCAGCCCCTCGATCACATCCACCACAAACCGCGCCAAATGCCGCTCCGGAAGCCACTCATCAACCGACGGCGGCAGCAAAAAACCGGTCTCCCGATCAACTGGGCGAAAGTTGCTCATAACGAACCCTCTCCATGGACATTTTTCCAGGAGACTATACTACATCTTGTAGTGGCCCGCACCTCAAGTCCGACAGGCTGCTAGCTGATGACTAACAAGGTCGCTCAATTGGGACTTCCGTGAGAGAGCTAGCAATCGACCCGGGCGCCATAGCCAAGCCCTCTCCCGTTATGGAGGCACGCCGTGGCCCGCATGATTCCGTCAGATCCGCCTAGCTTCAATGAAAGCCTGGGCGAAGAGCGTGTGTTCAAGGCCCTCTGCACGCTCCCGCACGAGGTCACTGTGATCTACTCTCTTCGCTGGATTTACCCCGGCCGCCGACGGATGCCGACGAAGCCATTGAAAGCCCAGGGCGAGGGCGACTTCGTCCTATTCGACCCGCGCCGTGGCGTCCTCGTCGTCGAGGTCAAGGGCGGTGAAGTCTGGTGCGAAAAGGGACGCTGGTTTCAGAGAAACCGCAAAACCGGTGCCATCAAGGACATTGACCCCGAGAAGCAGTCCGGGGATACCATGTACCGAATAAAATCCGAAGTGGACGACAGGGTCCCTGCAGCGAAAAGCTTGCTCTTCTGTCACGCGGTGTGGTTCCCCGATGGCATAGTAGACCGGAGCCAGTTGCCAATGAACTATCACCCCGACATGACACTCGACGCGGAAGACGTGTCGCAGGTCCAGGCCGCCATCGGCCGTGCGTTCGCTTTCTGGGCGTCGTTATACAAGGACAACGGCGGCGTCTCCGATGAAGTCGCCGGACAGGTGTTCGATACGCTCGCGCCGACGCTCTCTCTAGTACCCTCGGTGAGGCAACGAATCGATGAGACAGAGGAGCGCCTTGTCCGCCTGACGGACGAACAGACGCGTATCATCAGCTTTCTGGATGACCAAGCCCATGCCGCCATCGTAGGACCAGCTGGCACCGGAAAGACGCTTCTTGCGGTCGAAAAGGCCAGACGACTGGCGTCTTCAGCGGAGCCCGTGCTTTTCCTTTGTTACAATGCGGCGCTCCGCGACCATCTTTCCAAAAGTCACCAGCTGCCGAACGTTCGGTATCAGAACTTTCATGGCCTCGCCCGAGAGGTCACGGGGCCCGAAGGCACGCTTGCGGAGGCCGTTGAAACGCTGCTCGAGCAGCTCGCCGATGATGAGCCCTTGCCCTACCACCACCTTGTCCTAGACGAGGCGCAGGACTTCGATCGCGATTGGCTCGAGTTTCTTCAGGTCCGATTTCGAGACCGCGCGTTCTACGCTTTCTATGACCCGCACCAAAACATCCAAGGCGAGCTAGATACCGCGTGGCTGGACAAGATCCCGTGCCGGTTAAATCTGTCTCGAAACTGCCGCAACACCCTTGAGGTTGCCCGTTCCGCCTACCGGGCCGCCGGACTCGATACCGCTCCAAATCTCGGTGCCACCGGACCTCGGCCCGTTATTCATCGCGTCGACTCCACGCAGGATGCGGTCAAGCTGGTGAACAAGCTCGTCGCCACTGCTCGCGCCGACCATAAAATTCCGCCCGATGAGATCGCAGTCCTTACGCTAGAGTCCGTTGATGACTCGCCTCACTGGCGCCAGGCGAAGCTGGGCGGCAAGCCCACCGCCGCGCGTCCCGAGCGAGGCCATGTGACGCTCAGCACTGTTCGACGGTTCAAAGGTCTTGAGGCCACGGTCGTGATCATCGTAGATGTCGATTTCTCAAGAGCCGTCCACGATGAGTGGCGTCGGAGACTCTATGTAGCCTGCTCAAGAGCTCGCCAATTCGTTCAAGTAATCACCAGAACGAAAGAGTCTGAGCTCGGACAACCGGTAAAAGTATTCGCAGGCTCAGACAAGGTCAGACCGAGTTGGTCCACTCTTGCCAGACACCTCGGCGCTCGCATTGCAGGAGGAGACGAAGATGATCCGTTCGTCGAACCAAAAACTCGGCGAGTATGACCTCATCCGACAGCCGGATCACATTGCGAAAGCGTGGTCAGTCATTGAGGCATCCTTGCCGCAGTATTGGGTGCGTTTCGTCGAGAGCGTAGTACCGCCTGACCCAGCAGCCCAGCTCGCCACGAAATTCAAAACTTCAAGCAAGAAGGTTCCCGGCGATGCCGGCCGTGTTCTTGCGCACCTCTTTGAAGGGGCCGTTCGCGACTACGAAAAGGAGGCGCTGAAGTATCGGCGTTTCTTCGATCTGGAAGCCCTTGACGAGTACCACGACGACCCTAATGCCTTCAAGCAGGCGCTGTCCCGTGAGGTCCCGATCATTGCCAAAACCCTCCACAATCGCCGCCCCGAGCTCAAGGAGTGGCAGAAGAGCTTCAGGAGAGCGCGGGCCAAGGACTTACTCGCAGTCTTCGAGAGCGTTCTCGACTTTATTAGCGAGTGGCGGAAAGCGCACCCCGTCGATCAGTACATACAGCAAGCGTTCCAGTCAGAGCCGTCCGGCTTTGGACTAGACCCTCTCGACGACGACGAGACCATGTTTATCGCAAACGTCATTGGGATGGGCATCAAGAGTATTGTGCTGTATCACCTCGATCCCGAATCCCTCCCGCCTAGAGGTCGATATGGGCTTTATGGACTCTACTTCTTGTCGCAGATGCAGGACTTCGGACTTCCGAGCGACTCCTCCGAGTTTCTCATGGTTAACGACATCAACCCGGCCCCTGACGGTAGCATCATCATGGATCATAACTACTGGTATCCGTACGGGCTCTTTTCGCTCTATTCGCTTCGTGTCTACAACTGGATCGAGGTACGCTCCCAAGAGGCCGGGGTTACGCTCGATCCGAGACTACGTTTTGTCTACACCGAGCGATTTTTCGATGCCGTCTGCACCCAGCATCAAGCTGACCTCCGAACCATGCGCGCCCACGAGCGCTTTGAGTTCCCAGGGTGAGCCGTCCAGATTGGTCGCCCGAGGCGGCGCTCGCCAGATGGTTCCCGCACGCATCGTTTCGGGATCGTCAGCTTGATGCGGTCCGCCGACTTCAGGCGGGTCACTCTGCGCTTGTGCTGATGCCCACCGGAATGGGCAAGTCGCTCATCTACCAGCTCCCCGTGCTCGCTAGCGAGGGTGTAGGTCTGATCATCTCGCCGCTGATTGCGCTGATGCAGCAGCAGGCACAAATTCTGGAGGGGCTTGGCGCCACAGTGCTGACTCTAGGTGGCGCTGACGCACAGTCGGCGCAGGCCAGCCTGCGTGCGTTTTCCTGGTCTAGTGGCCCCGCCTTCCTCTTCATTTCACCGGAGCGACTCGAGACGGACGGATACCTCGAGTTCTTACTACGACGATATCGCGGCGCGATTACGCTTGTCGCGATAGATGAGGCGCATTGCATCTCACAGTGGGGTCACGACTTTCGTCCAGCCTACAAGGCCATCCCAAACTTTCTCGACCGGGCTTTCGGGCCCGGGGCATGGCCGCAGATTCTCTGTCTGACGGCCACGCTTGACGAGAGCAGTCAGGCCGAGATCATCTCCGACTTCCGTCTATGCTCAGAGGACATGATTCGCAGCGAGAACATGCTACGAAAAAATCTTGAGCTGTCATTTCGTACCTATGACGGCAGCAATGAGAAGATGTCGGCGTTAGAGGAACTGCTGGACAACCATCGCGCTGAGAAGATCATCGTCTATGCGCATCTCAAGCGGAACAGACGGCACGGTACCCGGGCGCTCTCAGAACACTTTCAAGCGCTGGGCCACCGCTGTGCGCCTTTCGACGCTGACCTTCCCATCGAGCAGAAGGATCAGATTGCCCTAGACTTCGAAGCTGGCCATCTTGATGTCGTGTTCGCCACCGGCGCCTTCGGGATGGGAGTCGATATCCCGGACGTCCGAGGCGTTATTCACTTTTTGCTTCCCGAGTCGCTAGAGCAGTACTACCAAGAGGTGGGGAGGGCAGGTCGTGACGGGGACCCCGCGTTTGGCATTCTGCTCTACACTGCGGCAAACGCGAAAGTACGTCGAGACTTGATCCGGGGGGCGAATCGCAACAGCGAACAGGTTCGAGACTTCTGGAATTCAGTGTGTACCTCTGGACGGGCAACGCTCCGAACCATAAGTCCGTGGACGGAGTTTCAAGGGAAGGATGACGAGCACGCCCTATTTTACGCACTGCAGCGCATAGGCGCTCTGACAATCCTTGCGAGGGGTCCTGGGCGGCTCCAGTCCTTTGAGCCTTCGGGTCCTAGCGGAGCTGCAATGCTAGACCGGCTGAACTCGGCAACACTCACTGGAAATACGACGGCGGCCATCCGAAAGCTTAAGCTCGACCCGGCGGAGACCATGGAGAAGCTATTCGCGCTGTATCACCATGGAGAGCTGAAGCTCGTGCAGAGCCCTGACAAGACCCTGCTCTTTGAGGCACGCGAGCTACTTGACGAGGCTGCCTCGAATATCGTCGATGACATCTCCGAGAAGGTCGAGAAGCGTCTTGCCGACTTCGAGACCCTTGTCTCGCTCGTCGAGGCTGGGGATGACCCAGGGGAGGCCCTCTCTCGGCGCTTTGGTTCGTCGTAATGGAAATAGCGGGCATATTACCGGCCAATCGCGGCCATTCGTGTCGACCAGATAGCTCATATCTCAACTTGGCGCGGGCCGGTGCGTGGCGAGTCGAAATCACTGTCCTCGCCGCCATTGGGCATGGCCAGCAGGTGATCGATGAAATTTTCCGGCACCTCCAACAGCCAAGCTTCGACCCGACGCCTCCCCTTTTCGGAGAGTTCCCAGAGACCGCGAGGTGAATCGTCCCTCAGATGACCGTCCCTCTTCAAGCCATTTCTGGCCCAACAAGCCGCATTCCACCATCTCGGATCACCGGTCGAGACGGGCTCGTAGTCGGCGGACCGCAAACGTGGTTCAAGCCGCTCCTTCAGGATCGGGCGCAGTTCCTCCACTCGCGCCTTCCCGCCTGACGCATACAGGATCTCCATCAACGGCCGCCGGAACTCCTTCTCCGGCAGTTTGTCCCGCGACCTCCTCAAGCGTCTATCGTCCTTGACCATGTGCTGGCTGGGGAGACCTCAGTAGAAGCACTCCAGCCCCGCCGCGGCCACGCCTACCCGGGCGATGTCCTCGTCTTCGTCGGAGGTGCCGCCGCTGACGCCCACGGCGCCGACGACGTCGTCGCCGTCGCGGATCAGCAGGCCGCCGGCGGCGGGGACGATCTTGCCGTCGGCCAATGCGGTGAGGGCGGCGAGGAAGGTGGGGCGCTCGTTGAGGCGGTCGGCGATGGAGCGGCTGGAGGCGCCCATGCCCAGGGCGCCCCAGGCCTTGCCGATGGCGATCTGCGGGCGCAGGATGCTGGCGCCGTCTTCCCGTTTGAAGGCCTTGAGGTGGCCGCCGTCGTCGAGCACGGCGACGGCCATGGGTCTGAGCTCCAGCCGGCGAGCTTCGGCCAGGGTTTCGTCCACAATGATCGCGGCCTGATCAAGGCTCAGTCTCGAGCTGCTTCGTGCCATGGGGTCTACTCCTCTTCCTTCGGTTGTTTGCCTTCCGTTCCCGGGGCTTCCGGAGCGGCGGGGTCGGACGCCTTGGCGCCGGACCGGGCCTCCACCTGGAGCGGCAACTGGCCCTGCTTGGTTTCGCCCCAGTAGACGGTGCGGTGCGGGAACGGAATCTCGATGCCGCGCTCGTCGAACGCCTTCTTCAGGCGCCGGTTGTACTCCCGGCCGATGCGCCACTGCTGGATCGGCCGGGTCTTCAACCTGGCGCGCACGATCACCGCGGAGTCCTCGAAGCGGTCGACACCCATGATCTCGATGGGCTCCAGCATGTCCCAACGGAACTGCGGGTCCTGGCGCATGGACTCGTCCACCTCCCGCATCACCGCCACCACCTCGTCGGTGTCCTCGCGGTAACCCACGCCCACGTCCAGCAGGTAGCGGGAGAAGTCCTTGGTCATGTTCTCCACGTGCTCGATGGTGCTGTTGGGCACGAAGTGCACGTTGCCGCTCAGGTCGCGGATGCGCACCGAGCGCAGGGTGACCTTCTCCACCACGCCGGTGACGCCGCCCACGTCCACGACGTCGCCGGCGCCCACGCTGCCCTCCGTGAGGATGAACAAGCCGTTGATGATGTCCTTGATGAGCGACTGGGCGGCGAAGCCCACGGCCAGACCGAAGATGCCGACGCCCGCCAGGAGCGGACCGGTCTCCACGCCCACGAGTTGCAGGATGAGCAGCGCGCCCACGAGCACCACCAACAGCTTGACCGAAGTCTGCGCCAGCGGTCCCAGGGTCTGGAGCTTGCGTCCGGCTTCCCGACTGCCCACCCGGTCCAGGACCCGCGGTCGCAGGATGGAGAGCACCGCGGCGTTGCTCAGCCGCACGAGCGCGATCCCCGCCACGATCACGAGCGCGATCAGCGTGGCCCGCGCCAGCACGGTCTCGCCCGCCGGCGTGCCCAGGAATTCCAGCACGGAGAAGCCCCATACCTCGAGCAGCGCCACCGCGCCCAGGATGGCGAGCGGCAGGTCCACCAGCGCGCGCAACGGGCCGCCGTGGCCGGCACCGGCCGCGCCGCTCTCCGAGTCCGCGCCCGTCCGTCCGGCGGTGACACCCCTCCACACCGCGCGTACCCCGCTCTTGAGATAGAAGGAGAGGATGCACGCCGCCAACACCAGCAGCCCGGACCCCATGATCCTCTGCCAGAGGAACTGCGAAGCGTACTGATAGCCCACCAGGTTCAGGACGATGGTGCCGGTCAGAACCGCGACGACGAGAAGATGGATCAGGGGCCACACCGACCACAGGAACCCCTCTTGCGCGCGGCTTTGCCCGAGGACCGCCTGCATGAGGGGGCGCCGCCGGCTGCATCCCAGCCCCGCCAGGAAGAGCACCAGGAGGGCGAAGGCGATCATGAGAAGGCGCGCCAGGGCCAGGCTCGCGGCCACGTCGTCGCCGGGAGAGTTCAGCAGGACATACCGCGGAATCAGCAATACCAACGCGGCCACGCACCCCGCCGCCACCCCACTCCGAAGCGCGCCGCCGGCCTCCGGGGTCAACCCCCAGCGTCGCTCGCCGTGTCCGCCCGGACCGAAGACCGCCGCGCCGAACAGCGCGATCCAGAGAACCAGCGCGGTGAGCTGCAACGCCTCGACCACCACCGGCCCGAGGGAATCGTTGTCGGACAGGCCGAACTGCGGCAGCGCCAACGTGACCAGCACGATGTAGACCGGCCAAAGCGCTGTATGGAGCGCCAACAGCAGCGCCCCGCGATAGGCAGGCGCGTCGCTCCCGCGCGCCCTGTGGTCCGCCAACCTCGCCCGCAGGAACCGCCGGGCTCTCAGCGCGAGCCACGGCGCCAGGCCGAAGACCAGCACGGCCGCGGCCCATGGCCACCATGAAGCCGAGAAACGGCTGTAGCTCATCCGCCGTTCCAGTTGGACCAAACCGTAGACGCGTCCGGACAGCGCCAACGCGCCGTCGACGGCCTGCCCGAGGAGCGCCCCGTTGGGCGGGAACAGCCCCAGCGGCTCCCGATTCCGGAGCCACAGCATCCTGTCCAGGACCAGCGTGTAGAGGCTCTCCAGCTCGTCCTCGCGCTCGCGCTTGAGGTCCGCCAAGCGGTTGGCGAACTCCGCCAGTGCATCCAGCACCCGCTCCTGGGCCTGGAGCGCGGTCTTGCGCTCTCCGAGTATCCTGTCCAGCTCCGCGCTCTCCCGCGCCGACGGCTTCTCGGCGGCCAGGGCCCGGGCATAGTCCCCGGCGTCGGCATCCACGCGGAACAGCAGCGTGCCCAGTTCGAACAGCGTCTGCCGGTATTCCCGGAGCCGCCGGCGCAACGACTCTTCGTCGGTGGGCGCGGCGGCGGTGCGTTGTCCCCGGTGGCGGAACCTTTCGAGCTCCACCTTGATGTGCCGCGCCACCCAGTCGCCCGCGCCGTACCGTTCCACCAGGTCCACCAGCCGCTCCTTGTTGCGCATGTCCTGGGCGGTGAGGCGCTCCTGCTCCGCCAGCTCAGCCCGCAGGCTCTCCAGCTCCCGGCGAAAGGCGAGGGTCTTCTTCTGGACCTTCAACACGTCAAGCTCGATGGTGCCGAGAAGGCTCTCGATTCGCGACCGGCTCTCCGTGAGGCGCCGCTGGATGAAACCGATACGGTCATCCACCATGGCCTCGTCGAAGTCGACCCTTGCCAAATCGTCCCGCACGAAACCGGGACGGATCTCGTCGGCCGCACGGGGTTCATCTGCGGTCGGCACATCCTGTTCCGTTTGACGTTGCTTTACGGCAGTTTGGAGGTTCTGGCCGCGGCGGGAGTCTTGGTGAGCCGGCGCTTCCTCTACAAACACTCCCTCACGCCACGGATCAACAACCGCACCTTGGGGAGGTGCCTGGCCGAAGCTAAAGGGTGCCGCCAACGTAACCCAAACGATGGCTGCCACAATAGCAAACGCTGCCGGTAGGTATCGATTGCTCATCGCGACCTCCCGAGGGCTGCCTCGCTTCTTGGACAGAGACCCTGAGCCGCGTCGTCTCCGACCGCTTCCCACCCACACCACCACTGCTAGCAAACCCCTACGGCATCTCGGGTAGTAGTGCGGTCTCTGGCGTTTGCGGTGGCCGAGGCGCGTCATTTGCAATCTCTTCAAGGACAGCAATGAGCGGATTCGCTACGGTCTTCCGTAACCTACCACGGGCGGAGAACTCACACCCACATTGCGTACAGCGATGTGTTGCGACCGGCGTGTAGGCCGCCTCATCACGATCGAATTGTGCACACCCGCACTCGACGCAAGTCATCGAGAGAACGCGTCCTTCCAGGAACGAAAGCGTTCGCTGCGCCATTAACACGCGTACCATCACAGGATCGAGATCTACCCCATCTACCGTGACGCGCGAAAACGTTTCGTCCACTTCTGGCTCCTCCTCGCCATCGCGGAATGCATGCACGTGTATTCCTTGCTCTTCCGGACCCTCCCTAGTCCAGACAAAAGCCGGATTCGACCCCCAGATCTGAATCCCCCCGCCGAAATCTCGTTGCTGAAGACGTAGTCTACTTCTGGACTGACGCTGCCGGTGGCTCCGAGCAACGGGTACCCCCTGAAGGCCGCAAATTGGATTGCCAACCGCCCTCTCGGAGTCCCAGAAATGCCTACCGCAGCCAGCGCACAGATGGCGACAGTGAGGATGTACGCTAAACCAATCTTTGTCGAGGTGAGCGTATCCGCAATGTGAACAAGTTACATACTTCACGCCGTGCCCGAATACGGACGTGACCATAAAGTACACGGCGTCTAGTTCAGAGATTAGGCTACCCTGATTGGGCGATTCCTCACCCATGATCCTCACAGCACGAAAAGTGCCGTCAATTTGCTTTACGCCGCCAGTGACGGCCCGTGCATGAACGTGAACGCCCCTTTCTCTCTTCCTTCTAGTCGTATCGTAGACTGGCGGCACGGCCCCCCAGAGGGCCACGCCACCCTCGTACCTGTTGAGGTCCAGATCTAGTATATCCTCAGGCCTTACGGGCTGTAAATGTGCTGTTCGACATGTGGGCGCTGGCGTTCCATATTTGGCTGTCGCGTCTGCTAGGTGACGCAAACACCAGTATCGAACTCCCCCGCTTCTCCGTTTTCCAACTGGCACAATTTCACACTGGCACGAAACGACTTCCGTTTGGGAACTCTGTCCACTCATCGGATCAAACAGATCATATTGCCGGAAACCGGACCTAGCCATATGCTCGCCCCCTGCAACATCCCAACGGTGTTGACTACCCAAATACTCCTCACTTCGGAGTACGTCTCCAAAGAAGCGAAGCCGCGTGGCTAGATTAAGCCTTCAGCGTCAACAACCACCTGCGCAGTTCGAAGACCTGCCCCTCGTCCAACTTCGTACCCCACCTGCCAACAAGCTCGATAGGCGACCGACCATCCCTGCGAAGGACATCACAGAGCACCGCTAGCGTCTCCTTCCGACCCTTCTCAATTTCCGCGTCGGTAGAGGGCAAGAGCGCATTCTTTCCGACGACGTAGTTCTTGATCCGTCTATCGAAGGAGTTGTGACTGTCCAGGTCATGTTGGCGACCATCCGCGTCGACGATAATGTTCCCGGTGAGTTGGCCGTCTTTCCGTGTACGAAGGCGATGCTGCGGGAACAACTGGTACGCTGTTCGAGCATCCATCTTTTCTGCCACTTCGAAGCCGACCATCACGAATTGGTCGGCTTCGCGAATCTTGCCAGAGATGACGAAGATGTGGTCACCTACCTCAACTTGGCGTCGAAAATCAGGCCGGCATGCCCCCAGAGTGGGAGACGAGCCGAGATAGGGGTCCTTTACGTGTTTACCCAACTGGGGGTCATAACCACTGCGAGTAATGAAGATTTTCCCAACCATGTCCTTCACCTTTCGTCTACGAAACCCCAATTTAGCTTCTGTTTAAGGCTATTACCTTGGTACCGCGCCAAAATCCCTTCAAACTGGAGGCGTCCAACGACAATGCCCGGGCCAACCCCTACGTGTTCCGCGAAAGAGTGGACAGAATCACTAGAGAAGGCCCCCCTTCGGATGAACTCCCCTAGTTTTGTCGGTGGGATGAGTGTATCTGAAGCGAACCGGCTAGCCTCACTCTCGTACGTCTGCATCTCCGGATCGACAACACGATCAAGGAGGTCTCTTTCTGCGTTGTCCACGACGAACAACCGTTTGTTTCTATGTAGCATGATATGCCCAAGCTCGTGAAAAAGGGTAAACCAAAACTGGTCGTCGGTCTTGTACCGTAGCGTCAAGCCGACGAGGGCTTTCCTTTCGGTCAACCACCGCGCACAACCGCTAATTCCCGTACGTGGCAACGCCGGGACCAAAACGACTGCGACTCCCGCCGCGGCACAAATCTCTTGTAGTGGATCCATGGCCACGTCTGCCCCGGTCCGGGTGAGCCGCCTGAGCTGATCCAGCGACGAAATCAATCTCTGCGCATCAAAATCGCTAACCGCAATCTGGCCGGCAACGATCTCCGTTTCTCGAATCCACGCTGCGACTGACTCTTCACGCGTATTCTCTGTTCGTGTTTGACGGTATGCCACTGAAGTCGCCTTCCAGACCGCATTCCAGCTTTCAGGTGACGACACCCCAAAAAAGGTCAGGAGCGCATCAGTATCGGAGCCCTCTTCTGGCAAAGAGAACCGCAAGCGCCGCATGTCTTTAACTGGGAATTTTCGGAGCCAATCATTCCACTCTTCGGCCTTGGCGACTTGGTGCCCTCGCGCCTTGGCCTCGTCGAAGTGCAATTGGAGGTTCAACCATAGATGTGCCGGCCGCTGAAGGGCCTTCTCGAACGCGAGAGCCGTCGGCGGAGTAATGGGTCCCTTTCCATTGCAGATGTCACTTATGGTTTTTGGAGTAAGGCCGGTTCGACGAGCAAGATCGCGCTGCGACCATCCGTGAAAGTCCAGATACTCCAACACCATTTCGCCCGGGTGTGGGACAAGACCGAACCCAAGACTTCGGTGCGTGCTATCCATGGGTGTCCTCGATTGCCACGATCACGATCGACGTGATCGACCGCCATCGCCCTTGTTCATCAGAATACGATGTCTTCCTCTCGGTCGTTGAGACAGCCTGAAACAGTAAACGATACGGATGCTTCAGATCCACAGAAAACGTCCCCGCTCGATCTCCCGTTAGTTCATGGCATCGCTCAGGCCCCGATTTAGGTGGCCAGAAATCGGCAAGAGATCCTGCCGCACGAAGTGCGGCCAACCGGAGCACCAGCTTTTTTGCCATATCCGCGCCGTAACGTCTCTGTGCATCACGTTGGTCACTAATGGCCTTACGCAACCTATTGTCACGGGCAGAAACTTCCATCGTGTTTCAGTCTAGGTAATCCTGAAGTTAAACAGTTTTGTTACTTTCCAGGTAACATCCGGTTGAGTATTTGTCAAACGCGCAGCCTCATGGCAAAGGTTGAGAGCCTTAACCGAACCTCGGCTGAGATGATCCGCCGCATACCGGCTGTCGGCTATGGGCGGCGAGGACCCATGACATCACGCGCCAACGCCCTGCTGCTGGGCACCGCCCTGCTGGTCACCTTCACCACCGGCACCGCCAGCCGCATCTTCGCCATCTCGCTGCCGTCCATCGCCACGGGCCTGCACACCGACATGATCGGCATCTCCTGGGCGTTCATCTCCTACCAGCTTGCCACCGCGGCCCTGTCGCTGGTGTTCGGACGCGTGGGCGACGTGTACGGACGCCTGAGCGTCTACATCTGGGGCATCGCGCTGTTCACCGTAAGCTCGTTCCTGTGCGGGATAGCCGGCGATATCGCCCAGCTCATCATCTATCGCGCGCTCCAGGGCATCGGCGCCGCCATGATCCAGGCCCAGGGACGCGCCCTGGCCATGGACGCCTCCTCCAAGGAAACCCAGGGCCGCGCCCAGGGGCTCATGACCACGGCGCACCACGGCGGCTTTCTGCTCGGTCCCGGGCTCGGCGGGTTCATCATCGAGTACGTCCACTGGCGCGCCGCCTTCTTCTTCCTCGTCCCCCTGGGCGTCGCCGCCGCCGCCCTCGGGCTCGCGTACCAGCGGCGCCGGGACGACGCCGGCGCGGAAGCGGCACGCGCCGAACGCCCCGCCATCGACTATCTCGGCGCCGTCCTCCTGGTGGGCACGACCCTGGCGCTCATGGGCATCCTGGACCGCCAGTTCATGGAATGGCTCTCCCCGGCCTGGCGCGTCGCCGCAGTGGCCGGTTTCGCCGCGCTGGGCGCGGGCTTCCTGTGGCGCGAGAGCCGCGCCCCGAGCCCCATCCTGAGCCTGGCGCTGTTCCGCATCCGCATGTTCGCCTTCAGCACGCTGACGCTGCTGCTGGTCTCCATCGTCATGACCCTCACCGTGTACCTGCTGCCGTTCTACCTCCAGGACGTGCTGCGGCTGAGTCCTTCGTTCATGGGCATCCTGTTCCTCAGCGCACCCGTCTTCGCCACCACGCTGTCGCCCGTGGGCGGCGTCATCTCCGACAAGGTTGGGCCGCGCATCCCCGCGACGGCCGGGGCGGTGCTCTTCGCGCTGTCCTGCGTGCTGGGGGTCTACTTCGAGGCGGAGTCGCACTGGGTGCTGCCGACCCTGGTGCTGGCGCTGGGAGGACTGGGCACCGCCCTCTTCTTCCCCGCCAACCACACGGCGCTGATCGCTTCGGTGCCGCTGGAGCACCGGGGCGTGGCCACGGGCACGCTCTACACCATGTTCGGGCTGGGGAACGTGTTCGGGATCACGGTGGGAAATTTTCTGATGACTCTGGCCTTCCGCATGCACTCGGGGATCGCCGGCGCACTGCCCGCGGCCGAGGACACGGCCCACTTCGTGGCCGCGCTCCAGGACACGTTCCTCGTCGCCACGGGCATCGGCATCGTGGGGGTGGTGTGCTCGGTGCTGCGGGGCGGCGGCGGGCGCAAGGCGTAGCTTGCAAGGCCCCGGAAACGTCCTTCCCGTTTCCAGGCTTTGTGAAAACTCATGAGGCGACCACGTAACAGAACGTCATTCCCGCGGAAGCGGGAATCCAGGCGGGGCGAGGCGGCGGAATGCGCCGTCTGGCCCCGCCCCACCCATGGATTCCCGCTTGCGCGGGAATGACGATTCGAGGGGCCTTTGCCTCAGGAGCTTTTCAGGGCTTGTTCTGCCGGAATCAACCATGCCGGCTTGCAACCGACACAAAGGCGAATGAAAATTGTAGTAAACAGGCTACAGTTTCATATCGATGACGTTTCCGCGGGTTGGTGCCGTTTTCTACAGCAGCCGCTGGGGCAGGTTGACGAAGGTGCTCATCTCGTGCGGCAGGGCGGCGGGGGGCGCCTTGCACACGTGGCACGGGCCGAGCTGGTCGATGCGGGTGACACCGATGAGGCCCATGGCGATGACGATCTCGTTCTCCAGGAGCTGCAGCGCGCGCACGAGACCTTCGTGACCGCCCGCGCCCAGGGCCCACCCCTGGAGCTTGCCGATGGTCACGGCCTTGGCGCCCAGGGCCACGGCCTTGAGCACGTCCGTGCCCCGCAGAAAGCCGCCGTCGATGACGATCTCGGCCTTGCCGCCCACGGCCTGGACGATCTCCGGGAGCGTGTCCATGGTGCCTTGTCCGTGGTCGAGCTGGCGACCGCCGTGGTTGGAGACGTAGATGACGTCCACGCCGTGCTCCACGGCCATGGCGGCGTCCTCGGCGGTGGCCACGCCCTTGAGAATGAACGGCATCCCGCCGATCTCCTTGATGGCGTCCATGGTTTCCCAGGTGAGCTTGGCCTGCCACAGACGGTCCTGGTTGGCCGCCTCCCGCCGCTTGCTGGGGGGCAGCCAGCGGTTCATCATCTGCCGCTCCCGGTTGCTGTAGTGGGCCGAGTCCACGGTCAGGCACAGGGCCTTGTAGCCGGATTGCTTGACCCGCCCCAGTATTCCTTCGATCCAGTCCAGGCCGCCCCGGATGTAGAGCTGGAAGATCTTGTCCGACGGGGTCGCGGCGGCCGTCTCTTCGAGCTCGGGCTGGGTCACGGAGCTCACGAAGTTGACGGTGCCGAACTCGTTGGCGGCCTTGGCTGCGGCCACGGCGCCCTCCGGCGTGATCTGCTGGAGCGACCCGATGGGCGCCAGCATGACCGGGATGCGCAGCTTGTGGCCGAGCACGGTCGTGGACGTGTCCACCTCGGAGACGTCCACCAGCACCCGCGGGCGGAAGGCCAGCGAATCCAGCGCCAGCCGGTTGCGGCGCATGGTCGTCTCCGACTCGCTGCCGCCGCTCAGGTAGTCCCACACCGGCTGGGGCAGGTTGCGCCGCGCCTGTACGATGAGTTCCTGATTGCTGACGAACTGTTCACTCATTGCAGTTTCCTTCCGAACCCGCACGTATCCCCTGCCCCACCCCTGGATTCCCGCCCCCGATCGGGGTCGAGGGCAAGCTTCCGCGGGAATGACTACGAGGACGTTGTCGCGTCAACGATCCTTGCCGCAAATCCAACCGCTACTTGGCCCGCTTGGGGAACAGCTTCGGCAGGTACGCGTTGGTGTACACCGCCTCCACCGCGGTCTTTTTCGGAAGCTTCATGTGCGTGGTGATCAGGTCGTTGGTGAACACCATGCGCTCCTTCGTCATGTGGCCGATGCCTTCCTTGAGGGCGTTCTTGGAGAGCAGCGAGTCCACGGCGATGTCGAAGTGCTTCCGCGCCAGGTCCGGACTGATGGCCGGGTTGTGCTTGATGAAGATGTCCACGGCCTTCTGCGGGTTCTCCACCGACCAGGCGATGCCCTTGTAGGTGGCGGCCAGGAACCGCTTCACCAGGTCCGGCTTGTCCTTGAGGGTCTTCTCGGACACGAGCAGGCCGTTGCCGTAGGTGGCCATGCCGTAGTCGGCGTAGAGCATGTAGTACGGCTTCTTGCCCACCTTGGCCGAGGCCGCGTCCACCGTCGGCTTTTCGGTGAAAAAGATCAGGATGGCGTCCACCCGGCCGGCCATGAGGCTCGGAGTGGTGGCGGGCACGGTCATGTTGACCCAGGTGACCTTCTTGTGGTCGAACTTGTTGATGTTGGCGAAGGCCGGGAAGATGACCCGCGAGGCGTTGGCCTCGGGGGAGCCGATCTTCTTCCCTTCGAGGTCCGACGGCTTGGTGATCTTGTTGGCCACCAGCGTCGCCACGGTCTCCAGGGTCTTGTCGTGGATCATGCCGACCATCTTGAGATCGGCCCCCCGCGACTTGGCCGCGACCATGTTGCCCACCGACGCGAAGCCGAAGTCCTCGGTGCCGGAGGCCACGCGCTTCACGGTGTCGCCGGAGCCGAAGCCGCGGGTCATCTGGACGTCAAGGCCCGCGTCCTTCCAGAACCCCTGGTCGATGCTGGCATAGAACATGGCGTGCTTGCCGTAGGGGATCCAGTCGAGGGCGAACTTGACCTTGTCGGCAGCCGACGCGCTGCCGGCGGCGGCCAGGGACAGCAAGAGGATCGCAAGCGCGATGGACAGGCGTTTCATGGCGTGTACCTCCATAAATTGATTGACGACGATCTCTGATTGATTGACGACGATCTCTGTTTCCACTCGTTCACAGATACTGCAGCCCGATGGTCTTTCCCACCTCTCGCACGCACTCGGTGAACTCCGCCGAAAGGCGCATCTCCGGGGTCCGGGGTCGCGGCAGGCCGATGTCGATGATGTCGGTGATGCGCCCCGGCCGAGGCGTCATCACCATGACCCGGTCCGCCAGGAAAACCGCTTCCGGTATGCTGTGCGTAATCAGCAGGCTGGTCTTCTTCTTCTCGCTCCAAATGCGCTGAAGCTCCATGTTCATCTCGCCCCGGGTCATGGCGTCCAGGGCGCCGAAGGGCTCGTCCAGCAACAGCAGGGAGGGGTCGTGCACCAGCGCCCGGCTGATGGAGACGCGCTGCTGCATGCCGCCGGACAGCTCCCGCGGGAACTTCTCCTTGAACTCCGTCAATCCCGTCAATTCGAGCATCTCCAGCGCCCTGGGGTAGTATTTCTCCTTGGAGAGGCCGAGGATCTCGATGGGCAGCATGACGTTGTCGATGACCGTGCGCCACTGGAACAGTACCGGCGTCTGGAACACGATGCCCGTGCTGGACTTGGGTCCGGTGACCGGCGCGCCGTTCACCAACACCTCGCCGCGGGTCTTGTCCAGCAGGCCCGCGATGATCTTCATGATGGTGGTCTTGCCGCAACCGCTGTGGCCCACGAGGGAGATGAACTCCTGGTCGCGGACCTCGAACGAGGCATCCTCCAACGCCACGATGGGGGCATCCTTGGATGGATACACCTTGGTGAGGTTCCTGACCTCGATGGCTCTCCCGGCTTCCGTCATGGACATCGATTCCAAATCAAGTGCGCTGCGACCTGACCGGCCGCGGCCGTCCGCCCGGGGCGCGGCTACATGCCGAAACCCGTCATCTGCTGCTCTTCCTCGTCGAGGCTCCACGGGATCAACCACATCTCCAGCAACACCAGCACGCCGTACAGGACCAGGCCCAGCGCCGACAGCACGATGAGAGCGGCGAACATGAGCGGCGTGTTGACCTCGTAGTTGGCGACCATGACCAGGTATCCCAGGCCGGTGTTGCCGCCGACGAACTCGCCGATGATGGCGCCGATGACCGCCAGCGTGATGGCGATCTTGAGGCCGCCGAAGAAGTGCGGCAGCGCGTTGGGCAGGCGCACCTTGGTGAAGATCTGCCAGTCCGAGGCCTGAAGCGACTTCACCAGGTCCAGCATCTCGGGCTGCACCATGCGCATGCCCTGGACCGTGGTGACGATGATGGGGAACCAGGAGACCAGGAACGCGATCAGCACCTTGGAGATCTCGCCGTAGCCCACCCACACCAGCAGGAGCGGCGCGATGGCCACCTTGGGGACGATCTGCGCCACGAGGATCAGCGGATAGAGGAGGTTCTGGAGCAGCCGGGAGTAAACGATCATGATGGCCGAGATGACCCCCAGCACGAGACCCATCAGAAACCCGTAGACGGTCTCCCGGAAAGTGACGAGGCAGTGCTGGAGAAGAGGACCGATCTTGAGAACGAGGGTCGTGACTACGACCGAGGGCGCGGGCAGAAGGAATTCGGATATCGAGAAGACCCGCACGGACAGCTCCCAGAGCACCGTGAACAGCACGAGACTGACGGTGATGGTGCCGAGTTCCTTGAAGCGTTCGACCATGCCTTACCTCGCCTGACCGTTTGTCCGGCGACAAACCGCGACAGCGATCCAGCACGCTTCATAGCACAAGTTTCCGTCCAAATAACCCCCGTTGACGGGATTTTTCGGGAACGAACCGCGCGCCGGTTGCCCGGGCCATTGCCATTCGCGTCTTTTGCGGATAGCCGTATGGTAAGCGGCTTCTATCTCCGTCGGAAAGGACCGGAAATGGCGGACAAGGTTCTGATCTTCGGACACGACTTCTGACACTACACGTCGAGTGCCCGTGCGGACTACTCGGACCGGAACTTCACCGTCGAGTACATCAACGTGCTGGAAGACGAGGACGGCCTGCGGCGCATGCTCTCGTTGAACGACGGCAACCGGGACGTCCCGGTCATCGTGGAGGAAGGCAGGGTCACGGTGGGGTTCGGCGGGAGCTGAGCCGTGTAGGGCCGCGGTCGCGGCCCCGGAAATGAACGGCGCGGAAACCTTCCGCTTCCTTCGAAAGCCCGCGCGCATGCGACGATCCTCATGAACCCGTTCGAGACCCGTTCCAAGAGCCGCCGCCGCGCGCGGCTGCAGGCGCTTGTGCGCGCCGCTCTCCACGCCGCATGCTGTCTGGCGGTGGCGGCCTCCTGCACGGTCACGGAGCCGCCGGCACCGTCCGCCGAGCCCGAGCCCGGGCAGGCGGTGGCCTATGAGGTCATCCTGGAAGGGTCGCCGTCGGAAAGGGTTCGAAAGCTCGCGGGCCGCACGCTCCTGACCTACAGGTTCAGGGACGACGGCTCCCCCAGCACGCACTTTCTCCTGCGCCGCGCGCGCGAGGACGAGGGCAGACTGCTGGGTATCCTGCACTCACAGGGATACTATGCGGCGTCGGCGGCGGCGCGCGTGGAAGCGCGGGCGGAACGGGCCACCGTGACCTTTTCCATCGAAGCCGGACCGGTGTTCACGCTGGCGGAACACGTTTTCCTGCTCGAGGACGGCGGCACGGCCGAATCCCCGTCGCTGGATGCGCGCACGCTGGGATCTCCGGTGGGCGGCCCGGCGCTGTCGGTCTCGATCGTGGACGCGGAGCGGGCGGCGGTGGATGCGCTCCATCGCCAAGGGTTCCCCTACGCGGCCTTCGTCAAGCGGTCGGGCTCCGCCGATCCGGCAACCGCCACCCTGAGGGTCGCGAGCACCATTGCCACCGGGCCGGCCTTCGTGTTCGGGCCGGTGGCCTTCACGGGCCTGGAGACGATCACCGAGGACTACCTCCTCACTTACCTGGCATGGGAGCCCGGACAACCCGTCGACGCCGAGGCGCTCACGGAATACCAGCGCCGCCTGGCGTCCACCGACCTCTTCAAGTCGGTCTCGGTGCGCATCCCGGAAACCGCGCCGCGCGACGGGGACTCCTCCGCCCTGCCGGTGCACGTGACCCTCGAAGAGCGCCTGCGGCGGCGTATCGCGAGCGGCGTGCGCTACGACACCGACGCCGGGCCGTCCGCGCGCGCCAGCTTCCGTCACCGGAACCTTCTCGGGGCCAACGAGCTCCTGCTCCTCACCGCCGAGGGGGGGCGCGTGGAACAAAGCCTGGGAGTGGAATTGCGCAAACCCCAGTACCGCAGGCCGGGCCAGGACCTGCGGACGAGCCTGAACGTGGAGCAGAAGGAAGAAGAGGCCTTCGAGGCACTCACGGGCACCGGTTTCGTGGGCCTGTCGCGGCGCCTGGACCGCCAATGGGAAGTGGGCGCCGGCGCCGAGGTAGAGCTCGGCACGGTGCGCGACGGCCGCACCGAAGCGGAGACCCGGCTCGCCGCCGCGCCGGTCTTCGCGGCCTACGACAGTACGGGCGACCTGCTCGATCCCAAGAGGGGGCGGCGCCTCCGGCTGGACGCCGTGCCCCACGCGGGGCTCTTCGACGGGTCGGGAACGTATTTCCTCACCCTCGACGCCACCGCGTCCGCCTATTCCCGTCTCGACGCCAACGCCCGCTACGTCGCGGCGGCGCGCGGCCGCGGTGCGATGATCTTTTCCGAACGACTGGACTCGGTGCCGGCGAACCGGCGGCTCTATGCCGGCGGCGGCGAATCGGTCCGCGGTTACGGGCGTTACGCCATCGGCCCGCTCGACGCCGACAACAAGCCCTTGGGGGGCCGGCTGGCGCTGGAGGCCGAGGGCGAGTTGCGCCTGCGCTTCAACGACAGCCTCGGCGCCGTCGGGTTCCTCGCCGCGGGCGCGGTTTCCCGAAACATCGACGGCCATGTCTTCGACGGGGTCCTGTGGGCCGGCGGCCTCGGGCTGCGGTACTTCTCCGCCGCCGGGCCGATCCGGGTCGACGTCGCCGTTCCCTTGAACCCCCGGCCGCTGGACGACGACTTCCATCTCTACCTTTCCATGGGGCAGGCCTTCTGATGCGCCGCGTCGTGTCCATCGCCGTTCTCCTCGCCGGCCTCCTGCTGCCATGCGCCGGGCAGGCGCAGATCCAGTTCTCCGACATTCGGAACAGGCTCATCCGGCTCGCGCTCGACCAGATCAGTTCACCGGGCTCGTTCGAAATCCAGGTACGTTCCATCGAGGACGGCGACGACGGCCTGACCCGCCTCGTGGGCGTGGAGGTCTCGGACGGCACCGGCGTGTGGATGGAAGTCGAGCAACTGAGCTTCGCCTGGGAGCCGCGGAGGCTCCTTGACGGCGAGCTGGCCATCCGGCGCCTGGAGTTCTCGGGCGTCACCGTGACGCGCAAGCCGTCCGAACGCGCCGAGTTGCCGCGGTTGAAGCCGCAGCCCCCCTGGCGGCGCGGCCCGTTCGACTGGCCGCGGTCGCCCATCGCCCTCTCCCTCGAGGGAATCCGGCTGCAACGCGTCTTCATCGCCGAGGGCGTGCTGCCGCGGTCGATCCGGTTCGACGCGGAGGGACGCGCGTCCGACAAGGACGACCTGCAGGAGATCGAGCTGCGCCTGCGCCGCACGGACGCGGTCGCGGGGCGCATTTCCCTGCACGTCCGGCGCGACTTCGCCGCCGGTACGGCGCGTCTCGAAGCCGTCGCCGAAGAGGCGGCCGGCGGCATGGTCGCGGCGCTGGCGGGTTTCCGCGATGACGCGCCCGCCCGCCTCCATCTCAGCGCGGACGGACCGCCCGAGGACTGGCGCCTTTCCTTCGACACGGCGGTGGAGGGGGCCTTCGACGCCCGGGGCCGCGCCACGGTCTCGCATACCGGAGAAGAAGAGATCAGGGTGGTCGTGGATTCCGCCAGCGCCCGGTTCGCGTCGGAGACCGTCCGGCTGGGGAAGCCGCTGAACGCCCGCTACGGAATCGACGGCTTCGAGGTCTCCGGGCTCGACCTGAGGCTCGCCTCCGGTGGCGGCATCACCGGGAACCTCAGCGGCACGGAAACCGGGCTGGACGGCGAGTTCTCGGCACGAGGCTTGTCCATGGCCGCCATGAGCCGCCTGGCGGGGGTGCCCCCCATCACCGGATCCCTGGACCTGGACGCCGCCTTCGACACGCGGCCGCCCAAGCCGGAAGCGCGCGTCGAGGCCCGCGGCCGGGACCTCGTCTTCGAAGGCTTCGAGGACGGGGGCATGGTCGACGTGGATCTGGACGGAGAATGGGACGGCGCGCGGCTGACGACGCGATCGGAGATCAGGGGGGCCTTCGACACGCCGGTGCGCGCGCGCCTCGCCATGGCCGCGGGCGCCGGAGAGAACGGCCTGCCCGTCTTCTCCAGGAACGCGGAACTGGAGGGTTCCCTGACCTGGCGCGGCCGCCTCGAACAGATATGGGCGCTGGTTCCCACGACGCGGCACCAACTCGACGGCAACGTGGACATCGACGTCCGAGTGGCCGGTTCCCTGGCGGAACCGCGGCTCTCCGGGCACGGCAGCGTGACCGGGGGCGAATACCGCAGCGTCGACGCGGGCACCGTGCTCGCCGATCTCGCGATCCTGGCCCGGCTCGCGGGCAACGACCGGATCGGGCTCACGGCCACGGCGTCGGACCGGGGCCGGGGCAAGCTCCATGCCTCCGGCACGATCCAATTGGGGCGCAGCGTGGACGTGGACCTGCGCATCGACGAAGCCACGCTGATCCGCCGGGACGACGTCACCGGGCGCCTGAGCGGCACCGCGACGCTCGACGGCACGTTCGACCACCTGGCACTCCGCGGCGACCTGGAGGTGAACAGGGCCGAATACCGCCTCGAAGACGCGGCACCCCCGGAGGTGGCGGCGCTCGAAGGCATCCGCATCGAGGGCGCGCCCGAGGACGCGCGAGAAGGCAGACCGGCGCGCCTCTCCCTCGACCTCGCGGTGCGTGCCCAGCGCGGCGTGTTCATACGCGGACGCGGCGTCGATTCCGAATGGGACATGGACCTGAGGATCACGGGCGCGCCCACCGCCCCCGTGCTCACGGGCACGCTCCAGAGAGTCCGCGGCGAGCTTGAGCTGCTCGGCAAACCCTTCGACCTCGTGCAGGGCCGGATCGTGTTCGACGGGAGCGTCAAGCCGGAACCGCGGCTCGACGTGAGACTGGAACGAAGCACGAACACGCACCAGGGCGGGCTGCACCTGAGCGGCCGCGCCAAGGACCCGAGGATCCGGTTCGTCTCACAGTCGGGGTTGCCCGAGGAGGAAGTGCTGCCGCAACTCCTGTTCGGCGCCTCCCGGCAGGCGCTCACCGTGGCGCAGGCGATCCAGCTTTCGGTCGCCCTCGCCAACCTGTTCGGCGAGGGGGTCGTCTTCGGGCTGCAGGAGAACCTGCGCACGGCGGCGCGGCTGGACGACGTGCGGCTGTCCGGCGCGGACACCGATTCCGTGTCGGTAACCGTGGGCAAGAACCTCGGGGACGTCTTCGTCGGCGCCAGGCAGAGCCTGCTCGGCCGGCGCTCGTCCATCGTGGTCGAGTTGAACCTGGCCGACAACCTGCTGGTGGACAGCGAACTGACCAACGAACGGAGCTCGAACATCGGCATCCACTGGCATACGGACTTCTGATTCGCGTGCGTTGAAAATTGACTTGTGAGGCGGCTCTCGGATATTCTCTACCCCGGCTACCGCACGATTCCACGAACCCGTCCGGAGGCGCCGATGATCAAGCACGTCGTGTTCGTCAAGCTCAAGCCCGAGGCTTCCCCCGATCAGATCGACCGGATGATCGCGGGCTACAACTCCATGAAGGACTCCATCCCGGACCTGCTGAGCTGGTCCATGGGACCCAACCTGCGCCGCGACGGCGACTACGACTACGCCATGGTGGCCGTGTGCGAGGACGCGGAAAGCCTTCAACGCTACGTCGACCACCCGGTGCACCGGCAAGTGGCGCGGGAGCTGGGACGGCCCATCTTCGAGTCGCGCGAGATCGCGGACTTCGAGTTCGACCCGGAAGAGGAGATGTGGGAGCCCCAGGTGCGGGAGGTGTGGACGGAACTGTCGGACACGGTCAAGCCCGCGCACACGGCGCTCGTGGTCATCGACGTGCAGAACGACTTCTGCGCTCCCGGGGGCGCCCGCATGAAGGGCGACCTGAGCTTCGTCGAGGCCATGCGCGACCCCCTGAAAGTCATGGTGGAAGCGGCCCGGGCCGCGGGCGTGCCGGTAATCTACACGCAGACCTCCAACGACAACGAGCACGACAACGGCCCGATCCTGGCACGGCGCGCGCGGGTGGGGCTGGCCAACGCCAAGTACACGGTCCCCGGAACCCCGGGATGGGACGTGTGCGACTTCGTGGCGCCCGCGCCCGGCGACGTCCGGGTGAAGAAGTGGCACCACAGCGGCTTCACCAACCCCAAGATGGACGCCACCCTGGGACGGCTGGGCGTCAAGACGCTGCTGTTCACCGGCGCCGCCACCAACGGCTGCGTCGAGGCCACGGTGCGGGACGCCTTCGCCCGGGGCTACTACAACGTGGTGCTGGAGGACTGCGTGGCCGCCTACGACGCCGACCTGCAGCGCTACTCGCTGAAGAACATGGCCACGCACTTCGCGCTCATCAGCACGAGCCGGGAAGTGCAGCGCGTGTGGGCCGAGCAAGGGGTGCTGGCGGGCTGATCCGGTTCACGCAATTCGCCTTGCCGGTGTATAATATCGGGGAGATTTCCAGGTCCGTACCAAGCCTTTCGTTTCCAAGCCGCACGACCAAGGAGAACACCATGGCCACCGCCACAGCCGAGAACCTCGAGGACGTCGTCGAAACGACGTTCAACTACATGGTCCACACCGGCCCCCGGCCCGTCACGACGTTCGACCAGCCCAGCCTCGGCTACCCGCACAAGGACCGGACGTACGAGACGCATACGGCGCTGGTCCGGAACGGACGCCAGCACCCCGAGCTCTCCATCGAGCGCAACGGCTTCGCCCTGCGACCCCAGCCCACCAGGGTGACCGACTTCTTCGACGAGGACGAGATACGCGCGGTGTACTATCCCGAGATGGAAGCGCTGATCAAGGAGCACACCGGCGCCTGCCGGGTATTGATCTTCGACCACACCCTGCGCTCCGGCTACGAGGAAAAGGGCGCCAAGGGGCCGGTGCAGAACGTGCACAATGACTACACCGAGTGGTCCGGCCCGGAACGCGTGCGCGACCTCCTGCCCGACGAAGCCGAGGACCTGTTCAAGCGCCGTTTCGCGGTGGTGCAGGTGTGGCGCGGCATGCTCAACCCGGTGCTGCGGTCGCCGCTGGCAATGTGCGACGCCCAGAGCATCGCCACCGAGGACCTGATCCCGACCGTGCGGCCGCATCCCAACCGGTTGGGCGAGACCTACCACCTGACCTACAACCCGGCGCACCGCTTCTACTACTTCCCGGACATGCAGCCGGACGAGGCCATCGTCTTCAAGTGCTACGACTCGAAGACGGACGGCCGCGCGCGCTTCTCCGCGCACTCCGCCTTCGAGCACCCCAACACCTCGGCGGACGCGCCGCCGCGGGAGAGCATCGAGATCCGCACGCTGGCGTTCTTCGACGAATAGCGAAACGTCGCGCCCGGACTCCCGCCTCCGGGCGCGACGAAGCCTCACTGGTCGCCGCCATCAGCGCCCTCGCCGTTCACCACCGAAGCCCGGCTCCCGAGGGAACCGCGGCCGCCGATCCCGCCAACCGACCCTGAAGGGCCGAGGAGAACCGCCATGCGTCCGCTTTCGGAACATCGTCTGACACGCCGCCGTTTCCTCGGGGGAGCGGTGGCGGCGGCAGCCCTTTCGATCCTGCCGCGGACCGGCTTCGCCAGGGAGGAGCCCAGGCTCAACTTCTACAATTGGGACGACTATATCGGCGAGACGACCTTGGCGGACTTCAAGGCCCGCACCGGCATATCCGTTCGCATGGACCTCTTCGCGGACAATGACGAGCTGTTTGCGAAGCTGAAGGCGGGCAATCCAGGTTACGACGTGATCGTGCCCACCAACGACTCCGTCGAGCGCATGATCGCGCACGACATGCTCATGCCTCTGGACCATGCGGCCATCCCGAACATGGCCAACATCGAACCCGCCTTCCGGGACGCCGCTTTCGACCCCGGGCGCCGCCACTCCATTCCCTACCTGTGGGGAACGCTGGGCATCGGCTACCGCAAGTCCCGGTGCGACGGGATACCCGACAGTTGGCGCTGGCTCTACCAGTCGGACCGCTACAGGGGCCGCTGCGCGCTTCAGAGCGACGCTGGATCCGTGCTGGGCGCCGCCTTCAAGTACCTGGGGTATCCCCTCAATACGACGGAACCGAAGATCATCAAAATAGCCGAGGCGCTGATCGTCGCGCAAAAACCGCACCTCAAGCTATTCGCGCCGGACACCGGGCAGGACCTGCTGCTGTCGGGCGAGGTGGACGTCGTCATGGAATGGAACGGGGACATCCTGCAGGCAAAGGAGAAGGTCGACGACATCGGCTATGTCGTGCCGCGCGAAGGGTCGGCGGTGTGGGAGGACGCGTTGGTGATCCCGCGGGGGGCGCCGCACCCCGAGAACGCGCACGCCTTCATGAACTTCATCCTGGAAGCCGAAGTCGGCGCGGCCATCGCCGACGCCGTTCGCTACGCGACGCCCAACGCCGCGGCCAAGGCGTTGCTGCCGGCGAGCTATCGGGAGGACCCTGCCATCTTCCCGAACGAAGCGACGCTGGCGGCCTGCGAGTCAAGCCGCTATCCGGGACCGGAGACCGCGCGGCTCTACGACGCTGCATGGGCTCGGATCCAGGCGGCCTGAAGGCCGGAGGCCGGGGGCCGCCGCCTCAGGCGTCGTCGTCGAAGCCGCGCTTGAAACGGCGGCGCCAGTAGGCGTCCAGCGCCTCGTACAGGCCCGGGTCCGCCTTCTTGTTCTTGACGAACCAGTCGCCCAGGATGTCGATGCTGTGATCCACGTCCACCACCGGGTTGGACGCGAACAGCACCATCTGCGAGAGCGCCTTGCGGCTGGCGTTCTTCTCCAGCGCGTTGCCCAGCCCGACGAGGAACACCTCGCGACGATCCTCCCGCAAGCCGTTGTAAAGGCTCCACAGGACGGAGGCTGCGCCGTAGCGCTCGACGTCATCGGCCGTGTCCGGGTCGAGCCCCAAGGTGATGCGGACGATGAGGCGCTCGTAGCCCCGTATGTCGTAGTAGTCGTACCGCATGACCGTTGGGATCGGGAGGGTACCGAAGTCGGGACCGTCATCCCTCGAAACGGGTGCGTCCTTACTCCCGGCGCCACTACCTAACGGAGCCGTCATTCCCGCCCCCGATCGGGGTCGAGGGCAAGCTTCCGCGGGAATGACTATATGGGGGGTTGGTGCCCTTTCGTGTCTGAGCAGAGTTCTGACACGGCCTGTTCCGCGGGAATGACGTTCCGAAGGACGGATGAATCAGGATAGCCGCCCGGCGGCTCTCTCACCGCCGCTGCGTCACCGTGTCCACCAGCGCCGGCTTGCCCTGCTTGACCTGCGCGATGGCGCGGTCCAGGGCCGCCCGCACGTCGTCGCCGTCCTCGATGGGTCCCTCGGCATACCAGCCCATGGAACGGGCCATGGTGGCGAAGTCGGGGTCCGGGCCGCACAGGTCCATGCCGATGTGCGCGCGGTTGGGATCGGTGCCGCGGTTGCGGGCCATCACGATCTGGTGGTTCCAGTCGTTGTAGTAGGCGCGGTTGTTGTACATCACGATGAGCATGGGGATCTGGTACTTGGCGGCGATCCACAGGCTGCCGGCGTCGAACATCAGGTCCCCGTCGGGCTGAAGGTCCACCACCAACCGGCCCTTCCCCCTGTGGGCCAGGGCCACGCCCAGGGAGATGCCGATCTGCGTGCCCGTTCCCAGCTCGCGGCCGCCGTGGCGGTAGGGCTTGTCGAAGTTCCACAGCCGCCGCGCCCAGTCGTGCAGCGTGCCGGAGGTCAGCACCCAGTCCTCGTCCTTGATGGCCTCCCACACCTCGAGGGCGAGCCGCGGCACGGTCATGGGCACCGCGTCCCAGCGGTCTTCCTTCGCCTGCCGCAGCCACTCGGCGCGGACCTCGGCGTGGCGCCGGCCGACCTCTTCGGTGCGTTCGGCGATCTGCCCGGCCCGGCCCGGCGTCGCGTCGATGCGCTCCTTCAGGAGCTTCGTCAACGCCGGGGCCGCGGTCACGGGGTCCGCCGTCATGCGCTGGTGCGCGTAGAACGGACGCGCATAGGTCATGGCCCACTTGCTGATCTCCGTGTCGGTGTAGCCGATGTCGATCCAGGTGGCGTCCTCCGGCACCATGCTCACCACCGTGCGGGTGGCGATGTCGCGCACGTGGGTGGGCTTCTCGAAGTCCGCGATGTCGAGCGTCAGCACCACGTCCGCGTCCTTGTAGCAGCCTTCGCTGTCCATGCTCAGGTTGAGCGGATGCTCACTGGGGAAGTTGAGGCGCGAATCGCAGTCCCACACCGCCGCTCCCAGGGTTTCGGCCAGTTCCACCACGTGGTCCCAGCCGTGGGGCGGGCGCGCGGCGAAATCGGCCACGATGACCGGGCGCTTGGCCGCCGCCAGCGTGTCGGCGGCCTTCTCCAGCGCCGCCGGATCGGCCATGGCCTGCGCCGGGACGTGCACGTTGTCCTCCGGCGGCATCGCCACCTCGTGGTCCAGCGCGGCCTCCTGCAGGCCGGCGTCGTAACACATGTAGATGGGTCCCTGCTTGCCGCTCATCATCACCGCGTAGGCCCGGGCGAAGGCGCCGGGCACGGCGTCGATGGTGGTGGGCTGGGAGTCCCACTTGACGTAGTGGCGGATGGCCTCGCCCTGCACGCTGGCGGAATGGATCCAGTCGATGAACGGGCGCCGCTTGGGCTCCTCCATGGGGCCGGTGGCGCCCATGATGAAGATGGGTGCGCGGTCGAGGTATGCGTAGTAGATGCCCATGGGAGCGTGCAGCAACCCCACGAGGTTGTGCACGATGGCGATCATCGGCTTGCCGGTGGCGCGGGCGTAGCCGTGGGCGATCTGCACCGCGATCTTCTCGTGGTTGCACAGCATCATGGGCGGGTCGTTCTCGCCGTAGTTCACCAGCGAATCGTGCAGGCCCCGGTAGCTGGCGCCGGGATTGAGCGCGATGTACTCGAACCCGTAGCGCTTGACCATGTCGACGATGACGTCCGACTGCCACTTGCGGTCCGACTTCTTGATCTCGACCGCTTCGATCTTCTCCGCCTTGCTCATATTTGTTCCCTCTCGTTCAGAAACGTCTGTCCCGCATCTTTTCCGTACTTACCGCGTCCCCCTTTTCCGTCATGCCCAGGTCTCCCCTTACGTCATGCCCGCGGCCCCTTTCCGTCATTCCCGCCCTTCCTTCTTTCCGTCATTCCCGGGTCTCCCCTTTCCGTCATTCCCGCGAAAGCGGGAATCCAGGGGTGGGGATAGGTAATCGGGCGACTCCCCGCCCCACCCCTGGATTCCCGCTTTCGCGGGAATGACGGAAAGGGGGAACCGGGCATGACGGAAAGGGGGAACCGGGAATGACGGAAAGGGGCCGCGGGCATAGCGGAAAACGGAGTCGCATGGGGCCCCGCCGGCGTAACGAGTGACCCGTCCATTCCCTCAGGTATTGATGTCCCGGCGCCAGACGATGGGGTCCACCAGCGCGGGCTTGCCGGCCTTGACCTGCTCGATGGCCCGGCGCACCGCCGGCACCACCTCCGCGGGGTCCTCGATGGGGCCTTCGGCGTACCAGCCCATGCCCCGGGCGATGTGCGCGAAGTCCGGGGGCGGCGCCTCCAGGTCCATGCCGATGTAGGCGCGCCGCGGGTCGGTGCCGCGCTGGTGCGCCATGTGGATCTGGTGCGCCCAGTCGTTGTAGTAGGCGCGGTTGTTGTACATGACGACCAGCATCGGGATGTCGTACTTGATGGGCATCCACAGCGCGCCCAGGTCGAACATGAGGTCGCCGTCGGGCTGGAGGTCCACCACCAGCTTGCCCTGCCCCTTGTGGGCCAGCGCCACCCCGATGGACATGCCGATCTGGGTTCCGGTGCCCAGCTCCCGGCCCGGGTGGCGGTAGGGCTTGTCGAAATCCCAGATCTTCTGCACCCAGTCCTTGAGCGTCCCCGCGGTCAGCACCCAGTCCTCGTCCTTGATGGCCTGCCACACCTCGTAGGCCAGCCGCGACTCGGTCATGGGCCGCTGGTCCATTTCCGACTCCACCTGCTTCTGCCACTTGGCCCACTGCTGGTCGTGCCTGGCCGCCAGCGCCTGCTTGCGTTCGTCGACGCGCCCCTTGAGCGCCGGGTCCGCGTCGATGAGCGCGCGGCACGCCTTGGTCAGCTCGGGGATGGTGATGGCGGTGTCGCCCATCACCCGCAGGTCCCAGTTGTTGTGCTTGTTGTAGTCGGTGGCCCACTTGCTGATCTCGATGTCGGCGAAGCCCAGGTCCACCCACTTGCAGTCCGGCGCGGTCACCACCGTGATCTCGCGCGTCTGGGTGTTGAGCCGGTGCGAGCCGCGGGTCCAGTCCACCACGTCCAGCGCCATCACCAGGTCCACGCCGTTGAAGGCGTCGGGGTTGAAGCTCATGCTCTGGGGATGGCGGTTGGGGAAGCCCAGCCGCTTGCAGATGTCGAAGGCCGACGCCCCCACGGTCTCCGCCAACTCCACCGTGGGCTCGAAACCCACCGGCATGCGCCCGGCGTACTCGGTGAGCAGCAGCGGGTTGTCCGCCTTCACCAACATCTCCGCGGCCTGGGCCACGGCCGCCGGCTCCGGCGCGATGCGCGACGGCACCTTCACCGCGGACGCCGGCGGCATCGGCACGTCCTCGGTGAGCGGGCTCTCCTGGAGCGCCGAGTCGTAGCACATGTAAATGGGACCCTGGGGCTCGCTCATCATGATGGAATAGGCACGGGCGAACGAATCCGGGACGCCGTGGATGCTGCCGGGCTGGTAGTCCCACTTGGTGAAGCTCCGCACCGCGTCGCCCTGGGCGAAGGCCGTGTGGATCCAGTCGATGAACGGGCGCCGGTACTTCTCGTCCATGGGGCCGGTGGCGCCGATTATGAACACCGGGCAGCGGTCGATGTAGGCGTAGTAAATCCCCATGGGCGCGTGCAGCAGCCCCACCACGTTGTGCACGATGGCGATCATGGGCTTGCCCGACGCCTTGGCGTAGCCGTGGGCGATCTGCACCGCGATCTTCTCGTGGTTGCACAGCAGCATCTCGGGATCGTTTTCGCCGTAGTTCACCATGGAGTCGTGCAGCCCCCGGTAACTCGCCCCCGGGTTCAGGGCGACGTAGGGGATGTCGTAGAGCTTCATGAGGTCGACGATGACGTCCGACTGCCAGCGTTGGTCCGATTTCTGGATATTCGACATGAAAGGCCTTTCTCTGGGGGAGATTCGCGACCCTGAACCCACTAGGTCATCATCCGTGGCTTGTCAACGTGAGAGACGGCTGATAGGGTCTCCGTCACTCTACCGGAAAGGAGTTCCATCATGAATCGACCAGGACTTTGGCGGATCGCGGCCGCGGCATTCGCGGCATCTCTGGCCCTTGCGGGTTATGCCACGGCACAGGAACAACGCGTCTACTTCATCGAGCCGAAGGATGGAGCCGAGGTGCGGAGCCCGGTGAAGGTGGTGATGGGCGTGGAAGGCATGACGATCAAACCTTCCGAAGAAGGCGTGGTCGCCGGGACGGGGCATCACCACATCCTGATCAACCAGGGCCCCATGCGCGGCGGGAAGGTTATCCCGACGGACAAGACCCACCTGCACTACGGCAAGGGGCAGACGGAGGCCACCATCAAGCTCGAGCCCGGGGAATACACCCTGACCATGCAGTTCGCCGACGGGCTCCATCGCTCGTTCGGCAAGAAGATGGCGCACACCATCAAGATCAAGGTGCTACCCGCGCAGTGACCCGGAGGCGCATGCAGGGGCGACCGGCCGGTCGCCCCTGCCGGAGATCGTCGCGCCGTCCTTCGTCTGTCTTTGGCAGGAATCAAGCAAGAGGGCTTCGCAGCTAGCCTGCGGCACGCGCAAGCACCTCTTCCGCCCACTGGTTGAGACTCTTTCCGGACAACTCCGCCGCCAGCGCCGCCTTGCGGTGAACCTCCGGGCTCACGCGGAACATTACCTGCCCGGAAAATATGCAAGCGAAGCCTCTCGGATCGGCGCGGCATTTGAATTGCCCCGCCAACAACGCCAAGGCTTCCGTGCCCCATACCCGCGTGTTTGACGCCGAACGGCCATCGTACAACACTGCCGATTGTGGGACTGGGGATCATCTACGCCCTCGCCGGGGGCATCGTGTGGGGGCTGGTGCCGCCGCTGGTGAAGCGGGGGCTGGTGGGGTCGGACGTGGACGCGGCGGTGACGATCCAGCAGGTGGCCATGGTCCCCTTCCTGGTGCTGGTCTGGATCGTCGTCTACGACGGCGCCGGCCTGCCGGTCCCGCTACCCGCGGCGGTCACCTTCGTGGTCCTGGGCGCGGTGGGAGCGTTCTTCGGCCGGGTCTTCCTGCTGCGGGCCATCGACCAGGTCGGCGCCTCCCGGGCCCAGTCCATCAAGAACGCCTCGCCGCTCCTCACCACCGTCATCGGCGTCACTCTGCTCGGCGAGACCGCCACCGCCGGGACCTTCGGCGGCGTCATCGCCATCGTCGCGGGCATCCTCCTCATCACCCACGTCAAGACCACCGCGACGGAACCCTCCGCCCCGCTGGTAGGCTTCGTCAACGCCTTCCTGTCCTTCGCCTTCTACAGCCTGGGCCCCATCCTCAAGCGCCTCGGCGTGCTCCAGGGCGGCGACCCCATCATCGGCGCCCTCATCACGCAGATCACCGGACTGGCCATGATCTTCCTGGCGGGCAAGGTGCTGCGCATCCGCATCGTCTTCCGCGGCGTGCCCCTGGCCAGCACCGTCTGCTTCGCCGCGTCCGGCGTCGTCCACGCCATCGGCACCATCTTCACCTTCCTCGCCGTGGTCCACGCCCCCGCCGTCATCGTCGGCCCCATCTGGAACATCCAGCCCCTGGTCACCTTCGCGCTAGCGCACTTTACCCTGAAGGGAATCGAGATCGTACGGGTGCAGGACGGCGTGGGGGCGGGGCTGATCGTGGGAGGGGTGTTTTTGCTGGCGTGGGTCTGAACGTGGCGCCCCTTCAGGCGGACCGTTACGTGTCGGGACCACGCCCGTGCGATCCGCGCAACCCAAACCGACCCCACCCCCAATTTGACATCCTCAGCATATTTCTCTAATGGCACAATAAAAATTGACCGTCTGAACTCCCTATATTATCGTCAAAATACCGGAATGTAGTGCCAGAAGGCCAAAATCGCCCCGCTAACCCCCCGATTTATAATGACTCTCGATCACCTCTGTTAAACTTGGGTTAACCTCAATGTTGCAGAAGCTGGAAGCATGGAGCGACCGGGAGGCAAGCGGGATGAGGTTTGGAAGGGCGGACGGGGATTGTTGGGGACTGTCACTGTAGGTGAGGTTCAAGCGACGGATTAGAATCCTACGAACCGTCATTCCCGCTTTCGCGGGAATGACGGTTCGTAAGGCGTGCTTCGGACCGCTCTCTCTACGAACCTCTTTTTACATTGGGGTCAAGGTAGCATCCTCGTTAAACCGACGCGTCTGCTCATCCAGCGCGTGGATCATCGCTTGTATAGTGCCGAGCTCTCGCACCTCAAAATAGGGTTCCCCACACTGGACGCAAATCCAGGCCGGCACCGCACAGAGCGCCAAGTGATAGCCGCTACGCTCAATATGTAAGGGCGCGCTCGCGCGACTCATCCTGCCCTTGCAGTAAACGCAGGTCATGAGTCCTCACGGCAGGTCCGTGCTGCCCATGAGATACCGGTCGACTTCCCGGGCGGCGCCGCGGCCTTCGTGGATGGCCCAGACGACGAGGCTCTGGCCGCGGCGGGCGTCGCCGGCGGCGAAGACGTTGTCGGCGTTGGTGGCGTACTTGCCGTACTCGGCCTGGGCGTTGGAGCGGGGGTCGCGCTCGACGCCGAGTTGGGTGAGGATTTCGTCCTCGGGGCCGGAGAAGCCCATGGCGAGGAGGACGAGGTCGGCGGGCCACTCCTGCTCGGACCCTTCCACCGGGCTGAAGGGTGCGCGGTCGCCGGGTTTGCTCCAGTCGAGATCGATGGTCTGGAGCCCCTTGATGCGGCCGTGGCCGTCGTCGATGAACTTGATGGTGTTGGTGTCGTAGCGCCGGGGGTCGTCGCCGAAGAGCGCCTTGCCCTCTTCCTGGCCGTAGTCAAGCTTGTACACCACCGGCCACTCGGGCCAAGGGTTGTTGGGCGCGCGCTCGGGGGGCGGCTTGGGGATCACGTCGAACTGCTGGAGGCTGCGGCAGCCGTGGCGCAGGGCGGTGCCGACGCAGTCAGTGCCGGTGTCGCCGCCGCCCAGCACGATGGTGTGCTTGTCCTTGGCGGAGATGTAGTTGCCGTCGGCGTGGGCGGAGTCCAGCAGGCTCTTGGTGTTGGCGTGGAGGAACTCCATGGCGAAGTGGATGCCGTCCAGCTCCCGGCCCGGCGCGTTGCGCACGAAGTCGTTGGGCTTGGTGGCGCCGGTGCAGATCACCACGGCGTCGAACTCCCGTTGCAGGTCGTCGGCGGGGATGTCCGTGCCGATCTCCACGCCGGTGACGAATTCCACGCCCTCGGCCTCCATCTGGTCGAGGCGCCGCCGCACCACCCTCTCCTTGTCGAGCTTCATGTTGGGAATGCCGTACATGAGGAGGCCGCCGGGCCGGTCCGCGCGCTCGTAGACGGTGACGGCGTGGCCGGCTCGGTTGAGTTGCGCCGCGCACGCCAGACCGGCCGGGCCGGAGCCGATGACGGCCACGCGCTTTCCCGTCCGCTGGAGCGGTGGCTCGGGCTTGATCCAACCCTCCGCGAAGCCGCGGTCGACGATGGAGCACTCGATGGTCTTGATGGTGACCGGGTTGCTGTTGATGCCCAGCACGCAGGAGCCCTCGCACGGCGCCGGACACACGCGGCCCGTGAACTCCGGGAAGTTGTTGGTCTTGTGAAGCTGCGCCAGGGCCTCTTTCCAGTGGTCCCGGTACACCAGGTCGTTCCAGTCCGGAATGAGGTTGTTCAGCGGACAGCCCGACGCGCCGGGCCCGCGTCCCATGGGCACGCCGGTGTGGCAGAACGGAATGCCGCAGTCCATGCAGCGGGCGCCCTGCTCGCGCAGCGCTTCGCCCGGCATGGGGAGCACGAACTCTTCCCAGTCCTTCAGACGTTCGAGGGGGTCGCGGTAGCCCTGCTTGCCCCGCTCGAATTCCATGAATCCCGTGATTTTTCCCATTGTAATTGACTTGCCCCTCCCCACCCCTGGATTCCCGCCCCCGATCGAGGTCGAGGGCAAGCTTTCGCGGGAATGACGGAAGAGGGGCGGGGATGACGATCCGAAACGTCGGCGTATTTGTGTAGCGTCCGCTCAGGCCGAAGCCGCCGTCCCTTCCCGGCTTTCGGCCTCCGCCAGGCGGGCCTGGCGCTCGGCCATCTCCCGCAGGGCGCGGCGGTAGTCCACCGGCATGACCTTCACGAACGATCCCTGAAGTTCCGACCAGTGGTCCAGCACGTATTCGCCGCGGTCGCTGCCGGTGTAGCGCACGTGGCCCTCGATGAGGCGGCGCACGTGGGCGATGTCCTCTTCATCCTCCAGCGGCTCCAGGTCCACCATCTCCTGGTTGCACAGCCCGGGGAAGACGCCCTGCTCGTCGAGCACGTAGGCGACGCCGCCGCTCATGCCCGCGGCGAAGTTGCGCCCCACCGGCCCGATCACCACCACGCGGCCGCCGGTCATGTACTCGCAGCCGTGGTCGCCGACGCCCTCGATGACGGTCTCGGCGCCGCTGTTGCGCACGGCGAAACGCTCGCCGGCGCGGCCGCGGAAGTAGGCCTGGCCGCCGGTGGCGCCGTAGAGGGCCACGTTGCCGATGATGATGTTCTCGGTGGGATCGAACGCGGCGTTCTCCGGCGGGTACACCGCCATGAGCCCGCCCGACAACCCCTTGCCGGTGTAGTCGTTGGACTCGCCTTCGAGCAGAAGCGACACACCCGGCGCCAGGAACGCCCCGAAGCTCTGCCCCGCCGAGCCGAAGAGATTGATGTGGATCGTGTCCCGCGGCAACCCCTCTTCGCCGTAGCGGCGCGACACCTCGGCGCTCAGCATCGTGCCCGCGGTGCGGTCGATGTTGTGGATCTCCTGACGAATCACGACCGGCTTGCCCTCCTCGAGGGCGTCCCGGGCCGCCTCGATAAGACGTTGGTCGAGCTTCTTGTCGAGGCCGTGGTCCTGGGCCTCGCAACAGTAGCGCGCCACGGAGGACGGCGCCTCCACCAGGGTCAGCAGCTTGGAGAAATCCAGCCCCTTGGCCTTCCAGTGCTCGATGGCCTCGCGGGTGTCGAGGCAGTCCGCGCGCCCCACCATCTCGTCCACGGTGCGGAAACCCAGCTCCGCCATGATCTCGCGCATCTGCTCCGCGATGAACATCATGAACGTGACCACGTGCTCGGGCCTGCCGGTGAACTTCTTGCGCAGCTCCTCGTCCTGGGTCGCCACGCCCACGGAGCAGGTGTTGAGGTGGCACTTGCGCAGCATGATGCAGCCGCTCACCACCAGCGCGGTGGTGGCGAAGCCGAACTCTTCGGCTCCCAGCATGGCCGCGATGGCCACGTCCCGGCCGGTCTTGAGCTGCCCGTCGGTCTGCACGACGATGCGGCCGCGCAGGTCGTTCTGCACCAGCACCTGTTGGGTCTCGGCCACCCCCAGCTCCCAGGGGATGCCGGCGTGCTTCATGGACGACTCCGGCGAAGCGCCGGTGCCGCCGTCGTAGCCGCTGATGAGCACCACGTCGGCCTTGCCCTTGGAGACGCCGGCCGCCACCGTGCCCACGCCCACCTCCGCCACCAGCTTGACGTGGACGCGCGCGCGGTCGTTGGCGCACTTGAGGTCGTGGATGAGCTGGGCCAGGTCCTCGATGGAGTAGATGTCATGGTGCGGCGGCGGCGAGATGAGCCCCACCCCCGGCGTCGACTTGCGCACCTTCGCGATGGGCTCGAACACCTTGTGGCCGGGCAACTGCCCGCCCTCGCCGGGCTTGGCCCCCTGGGCCATCTTGATCTGCAGGTCGGTGCAGTTCACCAGGTAGTTGCTGGTCACGCCGAAGCGGCCGGACGCCACCTGCTTGATGGCGCTGTTGCGCCAGTCGCCGTTGTCGTCCGGGTGGTAGCGGTCCGGGTCCTCGCCGCCCTCGCCCGAGTTGCTGCGCCCGCCGATGCGGTTCATGGCGATGGCCAGGTTCTCGTGCGCCTCCTTGCTGATGGAGCCGTAGGACATGGCCCCGGTGGAGAAGCGCCTGACGATCTCCGTCGCCGGTTCCACCTCCTCGAGGGGAACGGCCGGCTGCATGGGCCGGAACTCGAACAGGCCCCGCAACGTGCCCAGGAGCCGGGTCTGGTCGTCGATCTGCTTGGTGTACTCGCGGAAGAGATCGTAGTCGGCGGTGCGCGTGGAGGTCTGGAGCAGCGCGATGCTGTGCGGGTTGAACAGGTGGTGCTCCCCGTCCTTGCGCCACTGGTAGTAGCCGCCCACGTCCAGGGTACCGTCGCTCGCCGGCGCGCGCTCGGGATAGCCGTGGTGGTGGTGCTGGCGGTACTCCTGCTCGATCTCGTCGAGACCGACGCCCTCGATGCGCGAGGCCGTCCAGGTGAAGTACTTGTCGATGACCGACTGCCGGAGGCCGATGGCCTCGAAGATCTGGGCGCCGTGGTACGACTTGATGGTGGAGATGCCCATCTTGGACATGGTCTTGAGCACGCCCTTGCCCAGCGCCTTGATCAGGTTGGCGCGGGCCTTCTCGCCGGGAATGTCCGCGTCATCCAACAGGCCGTCGCGGCACATCCACTCCACCGTCTCCAGGGTCAGATACGGATTGATCGCGTTGGCGCCGTAGCCGATGAGCAGGCAACAGTGCATCACCTCCCGGGCCTCGCCCGTCTCCACCACGAGGGCGGCGCTGGTGCGCAGCCCCTCGCGGATGAGGTAGTGGTGCACCGCGGCGGTGGCCAGCAGGCTGGGGATCTGGATCCGGTCCGGCCCCGCGTTCCGGTCGGACAGGATCAGTACCGTGGAGCCGCGCTCCTTGATGGCGCGGCCGGCTTCCACGCACAGCGCGTCCACCGCCTCCTCCAGCGCCCCCGCCGGAGCGGACCGCGCGAACACGGCCGGCAGCGTCTCGGCCTTGAGGCCGGGGCGGTCCAGCGCCTTGATCCGGGCCAGCTCATGGTTGGAGATCATCGGCCGATCGAGCTCGAGCTGACGGCAATGCTCCGCGGTCTCGGCGAAGAGGTCCTGCTCCGAGCCGATGGAGGTCCGCAGCGCCGTCACCAGTTCTTCGCGGATGGCGTCCAACGGCGGATTGGTGACTTGGGCGAAGAGCTGCTTGAAGTAGTGGAACAGCAACTGGGGCCGGTTGGACAGGACCGCCAGCGGCGCGTCGTTGCCCATGGAGCCCACGGGCTCCTCGCCGCGCACCGCCATGGGTCCGACGAGGATCTTGAGCTCCTCGCTGGTGTAGCCGAAGGCGCGCTGCCGTTCCGCGAGCGTGTCCGCGTCGTATCCCGGCGCCTCCTCGGGCTCGGGCAGGTCGTCCAGCGTCACCATCTCCCGGTCGAGCCACTGGCGGTAGGGCCGGCGGGTGCTGATCTCGTGCTTGATCTCGTCGTCGGCGATGATGCGCCCCGCCAGCGTGTCGACCAGGAGCAACCGTCCGGGCTGCAGCCGCCCGCGCATCAAGATGCGCTCCGGCGGAAGGTCCAGCACCCCGGCCTCGGAGGCGCCGACGATGAAGTCGTCGTCGGTGACCACGTAGCGGAAGGGCCGCAGCCCGTTCCGGTCCAGGGTGGTGCACACGCGGTCGCCGTCGCACGCGGCGATGAGCGCGGGGCCGTCCCACGGCTCCATGAGGCAGGCGTGGTAGGCGTAGAAGGCCTTCTTCTCGTCCGACATGGTCTCGTGGTTTTCCCACGCCTCCGGGATCATCATCATGAGGGCGTGGGGCAGCGAGCGGCCGGTGGACACCAGCAGCTCCAGCGCGTTGTCGAAGCCCGCGGTGTCGCTGGCGCCTTCGCGGATGATGGGGCTCAGCTTGCCCATGTCGTCGCCGAACAGCGGCGACGAGAACAGCGCCTCCCGCGCCCGCATCCAGTTCTGATTGCCGCGGATCGTGTTGATCTCGCCGTTGTGGCACAGCATGCGGTAGGGGTGCGCCAGCCGCCACGAACCCAGCGTGTTGGTGCTGTAGCGCGAGTGTACCAGGGCCAGGGCCGAGACGATGGAGTCGTCGGACAGGTCCCGGTAGAACGAATCCAGTTGATCGGCGCGCAGGAGCCCCTTGTAGACCACGGTCTTGCTGGACAGGCTGGAGATGTAGAAGTCGTCCCGGACCTCCGGAGTGAGTCCCGCGTCCACCGCGTTCTCGATGACCTTGCGGACGACGTAGAGCTTGCGCTCCAACTGGTCCTGGGTGGCTATTGCCGGACCGGCGCCGATGAAGAACTGGCGGATCAGCGGCGCCACCTGGGCGGCCAGGTCGCCGCACTGGGTGAAGTCCGCGGGCACGTCGCGCCAGCCCAGGAACTCCTGTCCCTCGTCCCGGACCGTCTTCTCGATGACCTGCTCGCACCAGCGATGATGTTCCGTCTCCCGGGGCAGGAAGACCATGCCGACGCCGTACCGACCCGGCGCCGGCAGGGAGATGCCCATGGGCCGGCAATGCCGCCGGAAGAAGGCGTCGGGGATCTGGAACAGGATGCCGGCGCCGTCGCCCGTGCGCGGGTCGCAGCCGCAGGCGCCCCGGTGCTCCAGGTTGATCAGGACCTCGACGGCGCGGCGGACGAGGTCGTGGGACTTGCGGCCGTTCAGGTTGGCCACGATGCCCACGCCGCAGGCGTCGTGGTCATACGCGGGGTCATAGAGTCCTTGGTACTTCTTCATGTCGAACAGACCTCTGCACGACGGTTCGCACCCGTCCTGCCGGCACTCGAAACTATCGCGAATACCACAAAACGGACCGGAATTCAGCAGCTACCACGTTTGCCTAAGGACGCGCTGACAGGTCCGCCGGGGGCGGCCCGTCACCGCGGAAAAACCCCTGAACGCTGGTGCCGGGGCGGGCGGTCGGCTGGATTCGTCGATGTCGTCCCCACAGTCTATCAATGTACGGGGGTTTCCGCCACGCCTGACCGGCCTGCGGGGATGCCTCCGTTTCCGGTATGATCGCAGGTTAGTTATAGAGGTATCCAACCCAAGGTACCCAACCCGAACACTGGAGTCTTCTCGATGAAATACGTCGGCCGATCGGTCCGCAGTCTGGACGCGGACGAAAAGGTCACCGGGAGCGCCGTCTACACGGCGGACCTCACGGTGCCGGGGATGAAGTTCGCCAGGCTGGTGTCGAGCCCCCATGCCCACGCGCGCATCGACGGGTTCGACCTCGAGGCCGCGCGCGCGGTGCCGGGCGTCCACACCATCGTTACCTACGACAGCCTGGACCTCGAACGGATGGGTTGCATCCGCGCCCTCAAGCCCTACGGGCAGTCCGTGAAGGACCGCCCGGTGCTGGCCCACGAGAAGGTCCGCTTCCAGGGCGAGCCGGTGGCCATCGTGGTGGCGGACAGCGAGACCGCGGCGGTGGAGGCGGCGGCGCGGGTGGAGGTGCGCTACACGCCGCTGCCGCAGGTGGCGGAGATGCAGTCGGCGATCAAGGGCGGCACGCTGGTGCACGACGCCGGTGCCGTCTACGACACCGAGGGCGCCGACGACTTCGAGTACGACTACGCCCACAACCACTGCGGCGGCACCCACTTCATCGAGGGCGATCCGGAGCGCGCCTTCCGCGAGGCCGCCCGCGTCTTCGAGGACCGCTTCACCTTCCCGTCGCTGTTCCACTACCCCATGGAGCCCCACTGCGCCGTCGCCATGGTGGACGACCAATCCGTCACGGTTCACAGTTCCTCCCAGGCACCCTTTCCCGTGCGCGACGAGCTGGCGCGCATGTTCGGGCTGGAGCCCGGGCAGGTCACGGTGAAGGTCCCCTACGTGGGCGGGGGCTTCGGCTCCAAGGGGCACGTGAGCATGGAGCACCTGGCGGTGCTGGCGGCGGCCGCGGCCGGGGTGCCGGTGCAGCTTCGCCTGTCCATGGAGGAGACCGCGTTCACGGCGCGACGCCACCCCGCCGAGATCGAGATACGCACCGGGCTGCGCGCGGACGGCACGCTGCTGTGCCGCGAGGCGAAGATCTATCTCGACACCGGCGCCTACGCCGACTTCGGCATCCAGGTCACGCGCAAGGCCGCGTTCCGCGCCGTCGGCCCCTACCGCGTGGAGCACGCGCGCGCGGACTGCTACTCCGTCTACACGAACAAGGTGCCCGCCGGGGCCTTCCGCGGCATCGGCAGCGTGCAGCTCGGCTGGGCGTGCGAGGCGCACACCGACCGCATCTGCACCGAGCTGGGTTGCGACCCCATCGAGTTCCGTCTCAAGAACCTGCTGCGCTCCGGCGAACGGTACGTGCTCGGCGGGCCGCCGCTGGACGGCGACCCGCTGGCCACGTTCCAGGTTTGCCTGGACCGCTTCGAGGCGTCGCGTGGGGAACACGCTCCCGAGTCCCTCGCCCGGCCCGGCGAGAAGATCGGCACCGGCATCGCCTGCGCCATCAAGGACCTTTCCACCACCCAGTACAATGCCCGCATCGTGTTCAACGACGACGCCACCTTCACCGTGCACGCCAACGCGCCGGAGATCGGCGGCGGCGCCAAGACGGTGCTGGCCCAGACCGCCGCGGAAACCCTCGGCGTCGCCATCGACCGCATCGCCATCGCCCCCTACGACACCAGCACCACGCCCGGCGCCTCCGGCGTCTACGGCAGCCGCATCACCGTGCTGATGGGCAACGCGGTGAAGCGCGCCTCCGAGGAGCTGCGGGAGCTGCTGCTGCAACAGGCCGGGGCGCTCACCGACAGGGACGCCCGCGACCTGTCCCTGGACGACGGCGTGTTCTCGAGCAACGGCGAACCGGTCATGGGCCTGGAGGAGCTGGCGGAGCGCACCACCGGCACGCTGGTGGGCAAGGGCATGGACAAGGCCCTCACCCGCGACCGCATCGACATCCGCACCTGGGAGATCAACGCCGGCATCGCGGTGATGGCGGTGGATGAAGAAACCGGCCGTGCACGCTGCCTGAGCTACGTGTCCTCGGCCGACATCGGCCAGGCCATGCATCCACTTCGGTGCGAGGGCCAGGAGCAGGGCTCGGTCATGTTCGGCATGGGCAACTCGCTCACCGAGGAGCAGGTGTTCGACGGCGCGCTGCTGCTCAACCCCAGCGCCATCGACTACGCGCTGCCGCGTTTCAAGGACCTGCCCGGGGTGTTCGACTCCGTCCTCATCGAGAACGGCGACGGCCCCGGTCCCTTCGGCAGCAAGGGCATGGCCGAGGGCGGCCTCGCCCCGGTGGCGCCCGCCATCGCCGCGGCCCTGCGCAATGCCGTCGGCGTGGTCGTGCGCGACCTGCCCATGAGCCCCGAGCGGGTGTACCGGCTGATGGAGAGCGGGAGATGACGCGGAGGTACGCCGCATGACAAGGACAGGACCTGCCGCCACGGACGTCGAGACGCGCGTCATGGCCGCCCTCGAGGAACTCGGCGTCGGCTACGAACTCGTTCACATCGAGCCGGCGTTCGCCGATACCGCGGATTTCTGCGAGAAATACGGCTTTCCGCTGGAGACCAGCGGCAACACCATCATCGTGGCGTCCAAGCGCGGTGAGAAGAAGTACTGCGCGTGCATCGTCCAGGCTTCCGCGCGGCTGGACGTCAACAAGACGGTCAAACGGCTGATGGGGGTGTCGAGGGCCTCGTTCGCATCCGCCGAGGAGACTCGGGAGTTGACCGGGATGATGATCGGCGGCGTCACGGCTTTCGCGCTGCCCGCGGGTCTGCCGGTGTACGCGGACCCGAACCTGTTGTCGCAAGAATACGTCATCCTCGGCTCGGGGAGCCGTTCGTCCAAGCTCAAGATCGCGCCGAAGGATCTCGGCAAGATACCCGGCGTCCAATTCATCGACGGACTGGCGATGTAGTCCCCGGCGAACCGGGCGGTTCGCCGGGATCGGGACGTGTCATCCATTTGGCGTTCGCGGCGAGAAACGCTACACTATCGGAATGGCCCAACCAAGAACCACTTTTGCCAAGCGGCAACGGGAACGCGCGAAGCAGGAGAAGAAGGAGGAGAAGGCCAGGCGTCGCGCCGAACGCAAGGAAGCCCGGCTAGACCGGCCGGAACGCGGCGATGATATCGATCCCGACATCGCCGATATCGTCCCCGGTCCGCAACCTCGCATCGAGGACCTCTAGTCCCGCGCCGGCCATATAGCCGTTTGCCAACTTCTCATCTTCGGTTCACTATCGGTGCCGTCACCGGTAGCGGCGTGACGAGGAGTTGCGACCGACTCGTTGACATGGACGCCGGATGCAGATAAAGTCCCTGTTAGTCCAACTATTTTCCAGCCTAGTCTTCCCGTCGAAGCAGCAGTCCGAAGCAAAATCCACACGTGCTGTGAAAGACGCATGTTCTTGCCCAAGGCAGCGATCCCGGGGTCGAACAGACTGGTTTTCTTTTGTATCAGCCATCGGAGGAAGAACATGAGTCAGAAATTGTACGTGGGCGGTTTGCCCTATTCCGTAACGGACGGCCAGCTCGAGGAGATTTTCACCGAGCACGGAACGGTGGAGTCCGCCAGAGTCATCGCGGACAAGTTTACCGGCCAGTCCCGCGGCTTCGGTTTCGTGGAGATGAGCTCGGGCGAGGATGGCCAGAAGGCCATCGACGCACTCAATGGAACCGACCTCCAAGGCCGTACCCTGACCGTGAACGAAGCACGCCCGCAGGAGAAAAGGTCCGGTTTCGGCAACTCGGGGGGCGGCGGCAGACGGTCGGGTGGAGGCAAACCCGGCCGCTGGTAGCCCAGTCCCGCCACGACCGACCGATCCGACTTGGCGGTCCCGTAACGGGACGGTGACCGCCAAGTCTTCAACAACCGGAACCCTGGCCGATGGTCCGTATCCTCGGCCGGCCGACAATTCTCCCGACACGGATACCCCACGCAAAGAAATCATTTATGTCAAACACCGACTCCGCATCGTTCGACACATTCGGTCTATCCGATCCGCTGCTCAAGGATCTCGCCAGGATCGGTTACGTTTCCCCCACTCCCATACAGGCAAAAGCCCTTCCCCCGGCTCTCGAAGGCCGCGACATCCTCGGCTGCGCGCAGACCGGCACCGGCAAGACCGCGGCGTTCGTCATCCCCATGGTGGAAAAGCTCGCCAACTCGCCCGCGGGAGCGCCGCGCGGCCTGATCCTGGCGCCGACGCGCGAGCTGGCGTTCCAGATACAGGAAACCATCGACGAGCTCGGGCGCTCGCTGCGGGTCTACGCCACCACGGTGGTGGGGGGCGCCGACATGCAGGCGCAGCTACGCGGCCTCAAGCAGCACCCGGAGATCATCGTCGCCACGCCGGGCCGGCTGCTGGACCTCATGTGGGACGGACACCTGGACCTGAGAGAGGTGGAAGTGGTGGTCCTGGACGAGGCCGACCGCATGCTCGACATGGGCTTCGCCGATCAACTGAACCAGGTCATCGACGCGCTCCCGCCCGAGCGCCAGAGCTTCCTCTACTCCGCAACCCTGCCCACCGACCTGCGGGAACTGGTGCGCATGTCGCTGCGAGACCCGTTCAAGGCCGTGGTCGCCAAGCCCGCCACACCCGCGGACGGCGTCACGCACACGCTCCACGACACTACGCCGGGGGCCAAGACCTCGCTCCTGCTGTCGCTCCTCAAGAACAACGGCGAATCCGTGCTGGTGTTCACCCGCACCAAGAGCCGCGCCGACCTCATCGCCGAGACCTTGCGACGCAGCGGCCATCGCGCCGCGGAGATCCACGGCAACCTGTCGCTGGAGCGCCGCCGCGCCGCCCTGGAAGGGTTCCGCCGGGGACGCCACCGCATCCTCGTGGCCACCGACATCGCCGCCCGCGGCCTCGACATCGACAACATCGCCCACGTCATCAACTACGACCTCCCCTACACGCCGGAAGACTACGTCCACCGCATCGGCCGCACCGCGCGCATGACCGCCGTCGGCCGGGCCACGAGCTTCGCCACCGCCGCCGACAGCAAGTCCGTGGTGGCCATCGAAAAGATCCTCGGCCAGTCCATCCCGAGGCCGTCGGAAGGACAGCCGGGCGAGAAGCCCCGGAGCCGCAAGGCGAAGCCGGAAGCCGGCGAAGCCAGCCGCGCACGTCCGGCCGGCAAACGCCGCCGGCCGCGCAAGCGCTCGGGCCAGTCCGGCGCGCGGCACGAGCCTCACGCGGAAGCCGCCGCCCGGCAAGCGGCGCCGGTCACGGAACAGCCGTGACCGCACGCCTTGTTCCGCGGCATTGACCTGCTTGGCACGAAGAGACCTGCCGGAGGATCGCAACTCTGACGAGGAAGACATGGAACACCCCGCAAGACCCATCCACGTTAGCGTGAACGGCACGGCGCGCGCGGCCGAGGTGGAACCGCGGCTGCTGCTGGTGCACTTCCTGCGCGAGCACCTGGGGCTTACCGGCACACACGTGGGCTGCGACACGAGCCAGTGCGGCGCGTGCACGGTGCACCTGGACGGCGCCGCGGTGAAGTCCTGCACGGTGCTGGCGGTGCAGGCCGACGGCGCCGAGGTCACCACCATCGAAGGTCTGGCCGACGGCTCCACCCTGCATCCCGTCCAGGCGGCCTTCCAGGAAGAGCACGGCCTCCAGTGCGGCTTTTGCACGCCGGGCATGGTGATGACCGCCGCGCACCTGCTGGAAACCCGGCCGGACGCGGACGACGACGCCATCAAGCACGCCCTGGAAGGCAACCTGTGCCGCTGCACGGGTTACGTGAACATCGTCAAGGCCATCCGGGCGGCGGCCCAGCAACCGAGGTAACAGCATGCATCCAGCCAGCTTCGGATACGAGGCGCCGGGCTCCCTGGAGGAAGCCTTCGGCCTTCTGCGGCAACACGGGGAGGACGCCAAGCTCCTGGCCGGGGGACACAGCCTGCTGCCGGCCATGAAGCTCCGCCTGACCCAGCCCGAGGTGCTCATCGACCTGAGCCGGATCCCCGGCCTGAAGGGCATCCGGCAAGACGGGGACGACCTTGTCATCGGCGCCCTGACCACCCATACCGAGGTGTCCGCGTCGGAGACGGTGCGGGACCTGCTGCCGGGGCTGGCGGACACCGCCTCGGTCATCGGCGACCTGCAGGTGCGCAATCGCGGCACCATGGGCGGCAGCGTCGCCCATGCCGACCCCGGCGCCGATCTGCCGGTGACCCTGACGGCGTTGAACGCAGCGTTCGTGCTGACCTCGGCCGAGGGCGAGCGCACCGTGGCGGCGGACGACTTCTTCGTGGACTTCTTCACCACCGCGCTGGAACCGGACGAGATCCTCACCTCCATCCGGGTCCCGTTGCCTGCGGCGCCCGCGCGGACGAGCTACGCCAAGCTGCCGCACCCGGCCTCGGGCTACGTGGTGGTGAGCGCGGCGGCGGCGTTGACGGTGGACGGTTCCGGCGCGTGCACCGGCGCGCGCGTGGTGCTGGGGGGCGTCGGTGGAACGCCGCACCGGGCCACGGGCACGGAAGCGGCCCTGGATGGACAAGCGCTCACGCCGGAGGTGATCGCGGCGGCGGCGGCGCGGGCCGCGGACGGCACCGATCCGCACGCGGATTCCTACGCCGACGAAGAGTACAAACGCCACATGGCGGCGGTCTACGCGCGCCGGGCCATCGAAGCGGCGGCGGCGCGGTCATAGACCCCAAAGTTGCAGCTTGCAGCCGACACAAAGGAGGGGACCGTCTGCCCCGAATCGTCATTCCCGCTTGCGCGGGAATGACGATTCGGGGCAGGCCCACAGACACTACCCAACCCTTGAGGACACATCCATGAGCACAGAGCAAAGCAGCCCCAACAGCCTGATCGGTGCTTCCATCCGCCGGGTCGAGGACCCGCCCCTGCTCACCGGGCAGGGATGCTACGTGGACGACGTGAAGCTGCCGGGGATCCTGCACGTGGCGATCCACCGGAGCACACACCCCCACGCCCGCATCCTGTCCATCGACACCGCCGAGGCCGCGGCCATGCCCGGCGTCGTATCCGTGCTGACGGGCGACGACACCGGCGACCTGGCCCTGCGCGCGCCCATGCTCACGCCGGACATGAACATGCCGGAACATCCGGTGCTGGCCCGCGGCGCGGTGCACGCGGTGGGCGCGCCCATCGCGGCGGTGGTGGCGGAAAGCCGCGCCCTGGCGGAAGACGCCGCCGCGGCCATCGGGGTGACCTACGATCCCTTGCCCGTGGTCACGGACGCCGAGGCCGCGCTGGAACCAGGCGCAGTCCTGGCCCACGAGGACCTGGGCACCAACCACTGCTACACCATGAAGAAGGAGAACGGCGACGTCGACAAGGCGTTCGCCGAGGCCGACCACGTCTGCCGCCTGCACATGAAGAGCCCACGGCTCGTGGCCATGTCCATGGAGGCCCGGGGAGTGCTGGCCTACCCCGACCCCATCCGGAATGAGCTCACGGTATGGATGTCGACTCAAGGACCGCACCGCTCCCGGGCCGACCTGGCCAACTCGCTGGGCTTCCCCGAGAACCGCATCCACGTCATCGCGCCGGACGTGGGCGGCGGCTTCGGCAGCAAGGGCTGCGTCTACCGCGAGGACGTGCTGGTGTGCTACGTGGCCCAGAAGCTCGGCCGGCCCGTCAAGTGGATGGCCACCCGCAGCGAGGACTTCCTCACCACCTGCCAGGGCCGCGACCAAGCCATGACCTCCGAGCTGGCCCTGAGCAAGGACGGCAAGATGCTGGGCCTCAAGGTGCGCGTGGTGGCGAACCTGGGCGCCTACCTGCACTCCGCCACCGCCGGACCGCCCCAGCGCATGCTGGTGATGGCGCCGGGGTGCTACCAGATCCAGGACGTGCGCGTGGAGATCGTCTCGGCCTTCACCAACACCGTGCCCACGGGGCCATACCGCGGCGCCGGGCGGCCGGAGGCGGTGCTCAACATCGAGCGGCTGGCGGACAAGGCCGCCCGCGACCTTGGCATGGAACCCCTGGAGCTTCGCCGCAAGAACTACATCCAGCCGGAGCAGTTCCCCTACCGCACGGGCGTGGGCGTGGAATACGACTCGGGAGACTACGAGAAGTCGCTGGACGAGGCGCTGAGGCTGTCCGACTACGACCAACTCATCCGCATGCGCGACGAGGCGCGGGAACGGGGCGAGCTGGTGGGCGTCGGCGTCTCCACCTTCGTGGAGCCCAGCGGCGGCGCCGGGTTCGAGAGCGGCGCCGTGCGGGTGGACCGCACCGGCGCGGTCACGGTGCTGACCGGCTCCAGCTCCCACGGACAGGGACACGAGACCGTGTGGGCCCAGGTGGCGGCGGAGCTGCTCAAGGTGCCGATGGAAGACGTGGTGGTGCGTCACGGCGACACCATCGCCATCCAGCAAGGCACTGGCACCTTCGGAAGCCGCAGCGCGGTCATGGGCGGCGGCGCCCTGGCCACCGCGGCCGAACGCCTGGTCACCAAGGCCAAGGCCATCGCCGGCAACCTCATGGAAGCCTCGCCCGACGACGTCGTCCAGGTCGACGGCGGCTTCGCCGTGGCCGGCGTGCCGGAACGGAGCGTGACCTGGCGCCAGGTGGCCGGCGCGGCCCACGCCAAGGGCACGCCGGCGGGAATGGATCCCGGTCTTCACGAGATCGCCTTCTTCGACCCCAACCGCGAAGCCTGGGGCTTCGGCGCCCACGTGGCCGTCGTGCGCATCGACGCCGACACCGGCGAACTGACCATCGAGAAGCTCGTGCTGGTGGACGACATCGGCGTGGTGCTGAACCCCATGGTCGTCGAGGCCCAAGTCCAAGGCGGCCTCGCCCAAGGCCTCGGCGAAGCCCTGTGCGAACAGATGGTCTTCGACGAAGAAGGCCAGCCCCGCACCGGCACCCTCATGGACTACGCCGTCCCCCGCGCCAGCACCATGCCGCCTCTCATCATCGGCGAAACCGAGACCCCCAATCCCTTCAATCCCTTGGGCGTCAAGGGCGTCGGCGAAGCCGGCACCAACGGCGCACCCCCCGCCGTCGCCAACGCGGTGATGGACGCGTTGTCGCCGCTGGGCATCGACCACATCGACATGCCGTACACGGCACCGAAGCTGTGGCGGGCGATTCGGGAGGCGCGGAAGGGGTAGCGTGTGCCTTTCGGTGTGATGCGAACCGGGACCGAAGGGCGAAGCAGTGCGGCTCAGATTTTATGTTGATCCAGAAACCGGTTATTCTCATATCTTCTCTCATGGAATCGACGAGGTTGAGGTCACGGATGTTTTGATGTCTCCAAGTGAAGACCGTCCCGGCCGAGAGGGATCACGTATTGCCATAGGCCGAACTTCTGGAGGACGTTTTCTTCGGGTCATCTATGTGCCCGACCGAGAGGCCGATCAGATCTTCGTCATCACGGCGTATGAGTTGAAAGGCAAGCCGCTCACCGCGTTTCGACGACGCATGAGAAGGAGAGGAAGATGAGGAAGACAACCAATTTTCCGCACGGGTGGGACAAGGAACGAGTCCAGCGCGTCCTCCACTACTACGAATCTCAGAACGAGGACGAAGCGGTCGCCGAAGATGAGGCAGCATTCAATCGAACCGACGAGGTGAATGAACTGAAAAGAAGGGACATCATCGCTCGCCGCCGCCAGTTCGCGATTCCCGGGTACAAAACACTCACCGATGTCGGTTTTGACGGAGAGTGGGTAACGCCCATCCAAAAGAAGTCTCACAGCGCGACAGGCCCGGTACTTGTCGCCCATTACTGGCTGGACGCTCCGTCCGTGGAACCCAATCGCTGCGTTTTGGAGAAGTTAGGCTATCTGCCGGATATACCCTTTAACCAAGTGCTGGATCGCGCCTTGGATCAGGTCGGACTGAAACGTAGGGATATATACATCACGCAAACGTTCCACCTGCTTCCGGACGAGTTAAGTCCGCCGTTTCCCTCAAAACACATTGACGAATCCTTCGATAGAATCACCCGACACGAAGTCGATGGACGAACGGTCATCGCCCTCGGCACGGTTGCGGCGGATGCATGTCGTCGCGCCGGCATCAAGGCTATCGACTGTATCAGCCCAAGCCGTCCCGGGAAGAGCCATGAATACAAGGCGAGAGAGTTGGCCCACGCGCTGAGATCCGCGTTGGCCTGGATACGTGAACGTCAGGGTGGCCATGTCCATGCCGCACGGTATAACCCCCGCAGAGAGCGTGTGATCGTCGAACTCAGCACCGGTGTGGAAGTGACGTTTCCCGTGATGTTGGCGGAGGGACTGGCTGGGGCCTCGCCAAAGGACTTAGCAGAGATCGAAATCAGCCCGACCGGGCTGGGGCTGCACTGGCCGCGACTCGATGCCGATCTTTACGTCCCGGCCCTGCTCCAGGGCGTCTTCGGGTCCAAGAATTGGATGGCGTCCCAAATGGGTGGGGTCGGCGGCCAGAGCCAGTCGTCCGTCAAGGCGGCAACCGCAAGGGGAAACGGTCGTAAGGGTGGGCGTCCGCGTCGTAGCGCCAACGCTAATCCTTAAGGACTTGCGGCTTGGCGATGCCGAAATCGTCTGTCAACTCGCCCTCCAGGGCCGCCTGATCTGCCGGCGACAACGGTCTTTCGACCGCCTCGATGAGCGCCTTCAATTCCTCTTCGCTCATCATTTCCTTGAGGATACCCAGTCTGCGTCGGCCTTTGCGCTGCATTTCAACGGGCTTCTTCACCGCCATTCTCCTGACTACCCTCACACCCCTCCAAACCCCTGGACCTGCGCCTCCCCCACCAACCACGGGTCGTTGATCTCCGTGGTGGGGGGTTCGCCCTGTAGCACCCTGACCACTTCGCGGGCGGCGTGGGTCTGGCAGTCGACGTAGGATTCGTTGGAGTTGGCTGCCGTGTGGCAGGTGACGATGACGTTGGGGAGGGTGAGGATCGGGTGGTCGGCAGGCATGGGCTCGGGGTCGGTGACGTCGAGGGCGGCGCCGGCGATCTCGCCGGTGGTGAGGGCCTCGTAGAGGGCGTCGGTGTCCACCAAGCCGCCGCGGGCGCAGTTGAGGAGGTAGGCCGTCTTCTTCATGGCGACGAACTGGTCTTTGCCGAACATCTTGCGGGTGGCGGATACGAGCGGGGCGTGCAGGCTGATGACGTCCGAGGTGCGCACCAACTCGTCCAGGGAGACCAGCTTCACGCCCATGGCCTCGGCGAGTTCCGGAGCCACGTACGGGTCCACCGCCTGGACGTTCATCTTCATGCCCTGGGCGCGGGGCGCCACCTGGCGCCCGACGTTGCCCAGGCCCACGATCCCCAGGGTCTGACCGGCGATGCGCGACACCGGGCCGCGGTAGGAGTGCAGCTCGGCCGTGTGGCGGCGCCAGCGGCCCTCGCGGACGTACTGGTTCATGCGCACGAGCTTGCGGGAGATGGCGATCATGAGGCCGATCATCTGCTCCGACACTTCGATGGAGTTGCAGCCGGCAGCGTTGCACACGGTGACGCCGTGCTCCTTGGCCGCGGCCAGGTCCAGCCGGTCCACGCCCACGCCGGTGCGGCACACCACCTTGCAGCGGTCGAACTTCTCGATGATCTCGCGCGTGAGCGGCAGGGCGCCGTGAAAGATCATGCCGTCGGCACCCCGCCCGGCCTCCGCCAACTCCTCGTCGTTGGTCGGCCGGGCGACCACCATCTCGGCGTCGGCGTCGCGCAGGATGGGCTCGATCAGGTCGACGGGAACATCGTTGCTGCCGCAGTAGACGACCCTGAATTTCGCCATCGTTCGTAACCCGCCTACATGCCCAAGCCGAACATCTGCACCGGGTTGTCCCACAGGATCTTGCGGCGCGTCTCCTCCGACAGCTTGTCGTTGGCGCTCAGGGCGCCCACGGTGAGGTCGGGCCACTTGTCGATGCAGTCGCTGTGGGGATAGTCCGTGGCCATGGTGAGACGGTCGTTGCCGACGTGCTCGACGAAGCTCGGCACCAGTTCCTCGCCGGCCTCGCAGCTCACCCAGCACTGGCGGTGGAAGTAGAAGCTGGGCTTCTCCGGCGTGGTCTTGGCGGAGCCGTGGGACTCGTGCTCCCAGTGCTCGTCCATGCGCTCCAGCCAGAAGGGCACCCAGCCGCAGCCCGACTCCAGGTACGCCACCTTGAGCCTCGGGAAGCGCTCCAGCACGCCGTCGGCGCAGAAGCTCAGGCATGCCAGCATCTGCTCCAGCGGGTGGCAGGCCACGTGGCGGCCGAACTCGCTGTAGCGGTCGCCGCCGGCCTGCTCCAGCACCGTGCGCGCGCCCTCGTGGACGCACACGGTGACGCCCAGGTCCTGGGCCGCCTCGTAGATGGGATAGTAGTCGGGACTCGCCAGCGTGCGGCCGCAGAGCTTGTTGGGGCGCCAGAAGATGCCCACCAGGCCGAGCTTCTCGCGCGCATGGCGCAACTCCTCGACGGCCCGGGCGGGATCCTGCAAGGGCAGCAGCATGACGCCGCGCAGCCGCGACTCGTCGTGGCCGCAGTACTCGGCGAGCCAGGTGTTGTAGGCGCGGCAGATGGCCTGGCTCAGCTCCGGGTCGATGTCCGAGCTCCACATGACGTAGAGGCCCATGGTCGGGAACAGCACGCTCAGGTCGATGCCTTCCTTGTCCATGTCGCGGAGGTTGGACGCGGGGTCGAAACCGGTGGCGATGGCCTCGGCGAAGGTCTCGCGCCAGGACTCGTTGCTGGCGAAGATGTAGCCGTAGTCGGTGACCTCGCGGTCGGGCCGCCTGTTGGAGTCGGAGACGGGCTTCCCGTCCACCAGGCGGTTGGTCTGGTTCGGTCCGGTGATCTTCACCCGTCCGTGGAACTTCTTCGGCATGTACCGGTCATACATGTCCGAAGGTTCCATGATGTGCCGGTCCGAATCGATTACGCGAAATCCGTCCTTCATGGCTCAACTCCTTCCTCGGAAAGGCGGGCGGCCGCCCCGCCAGGTCATGCTCTGTCACTCCCTGAAAGGCCCTTCGGCGGTGCGCCGAAGGCAGTGCCACTATAGATCAAAGGCCCTACCCGATCAAATGCTGAAGCCTTGGCGTCATCGCCCAAAAAGGCCCCCAAGCACTGCCCCGGCCAGGCGCGCTAACAGCCCCGGCCGGGCGCGCTTGACCGTGCCGGAGGGCACGGTTAACATCCCACCGGACAGCGACCCGGTGTCGCGTCCGGCCCATTCTCAACGAACCGGACACGACACCGGAAGACCAAGGAGGACATCATGGGAGTGGAGCCCGGCGCGGAACTGTTCGATTTCAACGAGCCCTCGGCCACCGGCAAGGCCGGCTTCGGCACATGGAAGAACCCCAAGTCGCCCTATGACCGCTTCATGGAGGACCAGGGCATCGCCATCCACCGGGACATCGGCGTGCACAAGGTCCAGAACCTGCCGCTCAAGCCCTGGAAACGCCTGGGCGGTCGCGGCATCGGCATCCAGCTCCTGGGCACCGAGCACCTCTGGGGCATGTACGTGGTCGAGGTCCCGGGCGCGGGCGCGCTCAACGCCGAACGCCATCTCTACGAGGAGACCTACTACGTGGTGGAGGGACGCGGCACCACCGAGGTGTGGCACGAGAGTGAAAGCAGGAAGCTCACCTTCGAGTGGGGTCCGGGATCGCTCTTCGGCATCCCCCTGAACGCCTGGCACCGGGTGGTCAACGCCACGTCGTCCCCGGCCATGCTGCTGGCCGCCACCACCGCGCCCAACATCCTGAACCTGGTCCGCGACGCCGATTTCGTTATGGACTGCCCCTACGAGTTCAGCAAGCGGTTCTCCGGCGAGGACGACTACTTCAAGCCGGTGGAGGAGATCCGCGCCGACCCGGTGCGCGGCCTGGCCATGCGCCTCACCAACGTCATCCCGGACATCGTCACCTGCGAGCTCCCGCGGGACAACCGCCGCTCCTTCAGCTACCGCCGGGTGGAGCCCCACATGGCCGGGGCCAACTTCTACATGAAGATCGCCCAGTACGAGACCGGCCAATACTCCAAGGCCCACAAGCACAGCTCCGGCGCCATCCTGGTCTGCATCAAGGGGAAGGGGTTCAGCTACACGTGGCCGGACACCCTGGGCATGCGCCCCTGGGAGGTGGGACGCGGAGACGACGTCAAGCAGCAGACCTACGAGCCCGTGGGCATGATCAGTGCCGCCCCCATGCGCGGCGACTGGTTCCACCAGCACTTCGGCACCGACCCGGCGGGGCTCAGGCTGCTGATCTTCGACGGCCCCTACGGGCCGGCCTTCCGCCGCGGCGGCGCCCCCGGCGGCCAGGCCAAGGACGTGGGCGCGGTGGACACCCGCGACGGCGGCAACGCCATCTCCTACATCGACGAGGACCCGCAGGTCCGCAAGACCTACGAGGCCGAACTGGCCGCCAACGGCATGGAGAGCCGCATGCCCGGGTGGGCCTACGAAACGCGCACGCCGCCGGAGGGGGCACTGGAGCCGGCGGCGGGGTTCTGAGCACGTCTCAATACGTCATTCCCGCGAAACGGGATGTGTCAAGACTCTGTTTGGGTGAGCAATGCTTCCGAAGCCCCGAACCGTCATTCCCGCGAAAGCGGGAATGACGGGTGTGAAGGATCACGGACCGGGTGTTCTCATCTTCCCCACAAATCCCGAAATTCCACCGCCGCCACCTGCTCGTAGGGCACAGGTCCCGGCAGGTGGCCGACGGACCGCGCGAACGCGTTGAGCTTCGCCACCGCTTCCTCGGTGATGGCCGGCTGGTAGAACGGCACGTCCCGCTCCACGATGCCGGTGATGAGCTCGGCGGCATCCTTGGGAAAGAGCCCCTCCCCCACCTTGGCCGCCTGGGCGGGATTCGCGCGCAACGCCTTCTGCGCCTTCACGATGGCCCGGATCGCGGCCGCGCACTGCTCCGGCTCCCGCTCGATGAAGGCGTCCGTGGTGCCGAGACCCGCGAACGTGCAGAAGCGCACTTCCGCCGGATCGTCGCCGCGCCGCACGTCCACATGGACCTTGCCGGCACCCAGCGACACCGCGGTGGCGCTGCCCATGGCGTTGGACCAGAAGCCGTCGATCTGTCCGGACTCCAGGCCGCGGGCGGCGTAGACGCCGAAGGACACGTCCCTGGCCTCGGAGCCCGGCAGGTGGACGATGCTCACGTCCCGCTCCGGATCCAGCCCGCCGGCGCGAAGCAGCGTCTTGAACACCAGGTCCGGCCCTTCCGCCGCGGTCAGCCGCAGCCCCTTGAGCGCGTTGAAATCGCCGCGTTCGGCCTTCAGATCCGCCCGCACCGTCAGGAGCCAGGGAGTCCCCTGGGACAGCGCCACCAACAGCTTGGCCCCACCCCAGCCCGGGAACTCCCGCAACAGGTCGTGCACCGATCCCGCGATCATGGCGTCCGCGCTACCCTCCCGGACCGCCCGCGTGGCGCCTATCTGGGACACCAGCTCGATCTCCACGTCCGCACCCTCTTCGCGGTAAAAGCCCAGCTCCTGGGCCGCCAGGGCCGGGAAACAGGTGTTGCTGACAAGGTCTACGGCAGCGATGCGCATATCAGTGATACCTCGACGTACGTTCGAAAACTGTCACACAGTCGCACCTTCACCCGTCCGTGCCGGGAGGGTTGGCTGACTTTCCGGTATCCCCATCAAACAACCGTCAACCGAATGAAGGCGCCTTGAGACCCACCGGCCTTGATCCTCGACCTTCCTGCGCATAGGCTTCATACACCGTACGCTGCAACTCGGCAAAGGTGACTACCCGGAAGGAGCCAAGTGATGACGGACCGTGATTTGGCGGAACTGACGATCTCGGACGCGGCGGAGGCGATAAAACGCAGGGACCTCTCCCCGATCGAGCTGACCGAACTGATGCTGGCGCGCATCGACCGGCTCGACCCGGAGTTGGTGGCGTACGTGACGGTGGCCCGGGACGAAGCGCTGGCGGACGCGCGGGCGGCGGAGACGGAGATACACGACGGCAAGTATCGCGGGCCGCTCCACGGCATTCCCTTGTCCATCAAGGACAACATCGCAACGCGCGGAATCCGCACGACGGCGGGATCGAAGGTGCTGGAGAACTGTGTTCCCGAGTTGGATGCCACGGCGGTGGCGCGGCTCAGGGAAGCGGGCGCGACGATCCTGGGCAAGACCAACATGCACGAGTGGGCCAACGGCGGCACCACCATCAACCCGTTTTACGGCACCACCCGCAACCCTTGGGACATGGAGCGGATCGCCGGAGGATCCAGCGGCGGCTCGGCGGCCGGAGTGGCGGCGAGCTTGTGTCTGGGTTCCTTGGGTACCGACAACGGCGGCTCGGTGAGGAACCCGGCCTCGCTGTGCGGCATCGTGGGGTTCAAGCCCACCTACGGACGCATCAGCCGCTTCGGCCACGTGCCCGGCGACGGCGGCTTCACCACCAACCACCTGGGAGTGTTCAGCAAGACGGTGCGGGACTGCGCGCTGATCCTGCGGGCCGTCGCGGGCCGCGACGCGAACGACCCCAACAGCGCGGACGAACCGGTGCCGGCCTATGAAGACAGCCTCAACCTTGGCGTCGGGGGCCTGCGGGTAGGAATCGTCAAGGACTACTTCGACCGCTACATGACGCGGTCGGTGCGGGAAGCGTTCGTGGAGGCCCAGCGGCAACTGGAATCCCTCGGCGCCAGGCTGGTGGAGGTGGAAGTGCCGCACATCGACACGACCCGGTTCGTCTGGCCGTGCATCACGCGCCCGGAAAACGTGGTGGAGAACCTGCCCTACCTCACGGCCCGGCCGCGGGACTACAGTCCGCGCCTGCTGCTTCAGAACGTCGGCGCCATGTTGATTCCCGCCGAGGCCTACGTGACGGCTCAGCGCATCCGGCGGATGTTGTGCCGGGAGTTCGACCAGGCCTTCGAGCAGGTGGACCTCATCGCCGCGCCCACGGCGGCGGTACCCGCCCCCACCATCGAGGAATCGAAGCGGGCGGCGATGGAGGTGGACGGACAGGAGATCCGGTTGGAGGGTACGGGGGTGAACTTCCGCTCGCTCTTCACCACACCTTTCAACCTCACCGGCCTGCCGGCCTTGAGCGTCAACTGCGGCTTCACCGCCGGCGGCCTGCCCATCGGTCTACAAATCGTGGGGCCGCGTTTCCGGGAGGAACGAGTGCTGCGGGCCGCCCACGCCTACGAGCAGGCAGCGGAGTGGTACCGGCGCACGCCGCCGGTGGTCGGTTAGCGTCGATGTTGCAAAAAATGGTCTGTGAAGAGCGATCCGAAGCACGCCCTACGAATCGCCATTATTCTGGGGGTGGTTGCCTCTCTTGAAGGGTGTTTTGACACAGCCTGTTTCGCGTAATGACGTATTCGTAGCGTCTCTGCGTGGCCAGTATTGTCACAGCCTGTTTCGCGGAATGACGATTCGAGTGAAAGCGCTTCTTCCGCCGGACTCAGGCCACCGAACGCACCACCGTGGCCGCCGGTTCGGCTCCCAACACCCGGTCGAGGAAGTTCACGGCCAACGGCCAGGTGAGCTTGGCAAGGGCCGGGTCGTAGGCGTCGCCGTCGGCCAGGGCGAAGCCGTGGCCGGCATGGGGAAAGAAATGCCACTCGACCTCGGGGGTGCCCTCCAGGAAGCACGCGCGCAGCTTTTCCTGCACGGGCACCGGGGCGACCCGGTCGTGGCCGCCGAAGAAAGTCAGCGACGGGCAGTGGATCTCACGGGCGGCCTCGTTGGGATGGCGCGGTCTGAGCTTGCTGGGACCCTCCTCCCGCACTGAAGGATAGTAGCCCACGAACGCCGCGGCCTGGGGCGTGGCGGCGGCGAAGTGGATGCCGATGCGCCCGCCCATGCACAGGCCCATGACCGCCACGCGCTTCTCGTCCACGTCGTCGCGGCCGCAGAGGTAGCGCCAGCCCTGGCCGATGACCTCGACGAAGCGCCCGTCCGTGGTCTGCTTCTGCACATCGTGGAAGTCGGAGAAGCCCAGCATGTCGTAGAGCGCGGGCACCATGGTGGTGTAGCCGGCCTCGGCGAACTCGCAGGCCATGTGCTTGATGTGACCGGTGACGCCGTAGTGATGATGGATGATGAGCAGCGCGGGGCCCGGCACCGACCGCTCCGGGGAAGCGATGAAGCCGGGAACGCCGTCCTGTTCCTGTGTGAGCGCGCGCGTAATGATCCTCGACATGATGTCCTCCTGTCAGCGAAACCGGAACCCATTGCCGGCCGTCAAGTATTCATCCATGGCTCGGCCCCGAGGTCGGAGCCTTCCGACGGACTTGCCGCAGCCTTCGGGTCGCCTCCACGTCCACGGCACCCGTGTCCGAGTCCACCACCACACCATACCGCAACCGTGCGTTCCCGGTCGACAGCAACTCGTCCGCCACGTCTTCCAGAACCGCCTCCGGCGGTCGCTCGTAGGGGTCTCCGTAACCTCCGCCACCGGCGGAACGGATCTCGGCCACGTCGCCGCCGCGCGGGTGGTGCATGGCGGCTCGGTGGAATTCCGTCTCCTCGCCGTTCTCCGAGCGCACCCGGACCGTTCCGACCGCGGCGTCGCTTCCTCCCGCCAACCCGAACGGCGCCGTCTCCTCCGCGCCGCTGCCGATCTGCACGGAGAGCGCGCTGCCGTCCTCGTTGAAGCGGAGCGAGAACACCGCCCCGTAGCCGCCGCGCCACTTGCCGGCGCCGGCGCTGTCCGGGCGGTACTCGTACCGGAGGATGCGGTGCGGGAAAGTCAGTTCGTAGAGCTCCGGGTCCGGCACCCGGCTGCCGCCCATGGACGATACCGGGCTGATGTGGCTCCAGCCGTCGAAGCCGCGGGTGGCGCCGCCGCCGCCCTTGGCGAAATGGAGTATGAAGGCGCCGGGCCGGCCGGTGCGGCGGTTCAGGGCGGTGCCGGCGCCCGCGTTGGTGCGTGCCCAGGCCGCCTGCGCGCGCTCGGGCATGGCCTCGGACAGGGCCATCCACACCGCCTCCACGATGGTGGCGCAGGTGGCCACGGTGCACTGGGTGGTGGGCGCGCCCTCGCGCGGGTTCACCAGCGATCCTTCCGGCGCCGTCACCGACACCGGGCGCATGGCGCCCTCGTTCACGCCCACGTCCGGCGCGATGGTGGAGAAGAGTCCGATGTAGCAGGACGACACGGTGTTGGCGTAGGAGCTGTTGTAATAGACCGGGATCTGGGGGTCGGAGCCGGTGAAGTCGACGTGCAGCCGCTCGCCCTCCACCTCGACACGGAGCCGTATCGCCGGACGGCGTCCGGCGCCGCCGTCCTCCAGCACGTGGTCGAGCCGCCGCGACGCGTGGTAGACGCCGTCGGGCACGGCGGCGATGCGCTCCCGCATCTGCGTCTCGCTCCGGTCCAGCACCTCGTCGATGGCGCGGTCCACGCTGTCGCATCCGTACCGCTCGAGCATCTGTTGGAGCGCCCGGTCGCCGACGTTGCAGGCGCCCACCTGGCACTGGAGATCGCCCTCCACCAGCGCGCGCAAGCGCACGTTCAACAGGATGATCTCCCACACGTCCCGGTTGTACACACCGCCCCGGTAGAGCTTCGCCGGCGGTATCCGCAGCCCTTCCTCCCACGCGGTGGCGGCGTGGGGGTTGCGGCCGGCCGCGCCGCCACCGCCGATGTCCGCGTGATGGCCCCGGCTGAGCACCCAGAACCGCAGCCGCCCCTGGAAGAACACCGGTTTCAACACCGAGATGTCGGGCGCGTGGTTGTTGCCGTGGTAGGGGTCGTTGAGGATCATCGCGTCGCCGGGCTCCACGTCGTCGCCGAAGTGGTCGCTGACGGCCTTCACCGCGAAGGGGCTCGCTCCCATGAGCACCGGGATGTATGCGGTCTGCGCCACCAGCCTCAGGCGCCGGTCGAACACCGCGGTGACGAAGTCCTTGTTCTCGGCGAAGATGGGCGAACGCGAGCTGCGCAGCATGCCCGCGCCCATCTCCCGGGTCACGCCTTCGAGGCGGTTCGTGATGACGGTGAGGAGGATGGGGTCCATGGCGCCAAGGGTGCGGTTCTCGGCCGCGTTCACGATTCGCTCCGTCAACCTCTTCGTCCGTGCTCCGGCAACGCCCCTCGGAGGCGGTTCTGAATCCCGCCCCGACACCGTTCCACGCTCTTCTCCAGACCCTGCGTGCCCGGGTGCACGAGATAGTTGCCGCGGGCGTCGCAGGTGAGCTGGAACTCGGGCGGCAGCACCACCGTCGTGGTCTCCTGCTCGACGATGGCGGGGCCGCGCACACTGTCGCCCTCGGCCAGCCGGTGCCCGTCGTAAACCGGCACCTCGTGGAACCCGCCGTCGAAGAACGCGCTCCTGCGTCCGGTCAGGGAAGCGGCGCCGCCAGCGCCCCGAACAGGCATGGGCTCGGAGTCGGCAAGCCCCCGTCCCACCACCCGCAGGTTCACGATCTCGGCCGCCGCCTCGGGCATGCTGTAGCCGTTGAGCGACTCGTGGATCCGGTGAAAATCCCTTGCCAGACCGGCCACGGCGTCCTCCGTCAGCGCTGTTCCCGCCACGGGAACCTCCACCTCGCTGAACTGTCCCACGTAGCGCACGTCCGCCGCGCAGCTTAGCGCAATTCGATCCCGCGGCACACCCTCGGCGAGCAGCGCTTCCTCGGCCGACCGGCGCAGGTCCCGGTAGTGTGCCTCCACCGTGGGCCGGTCGAGCCCCTCCAGCGACATGACGCAACTCTTCACCAAGTCGTGGCGCAGGTCCGACAGGAGCTGCCCGGCGGCGCACATCACCGACGCTTCCCTGGGCACCAGGATCAACCCGATGTCCAGCTCCCGCGCGATGGCGCAGGCGTGGATGGGTCCGGCTCCCCCCGCGGCCACCAGCACGAACCGGCGCGGGTCGTGTCCGCGCCGCACCGACACCTCCCGGATGGCGTCCACCATGTTGGCGTTCACCACCTGGTGAGCGCCATAGGCCGCGCGCACCACGTCCATGCCCAGGGGTTCCGCCACCTGCCGGCGAAACGCCTCCCGAGCGGCATCCTCGTCGAGGCGAAGACGCCCGCCCCAGAAACGCTCCGCCCCCAGGTAGCCGATCAAGAGATCCGCGTCGGTCACCGTGGGCCGGGTGCCGCCGCGGCCGTAGCACACCGGACCCGGCGCGGCGCCCGCGCTCTCGGGCCCCACGCGCAGCAGGCCCCGGCCGTCCACGGACACGATGCTGCCGCCGCCCGCGCCGATGGTGTGCACCGCCACCATGGGCAAGGCGATCCGGTGCCCCGCGATCTCCATCTCCTTGGTCACCTCCACCTCGCCACCATCGGCGAGGCAGACATCGAAGCTGGTGCCGCCCATGTCCGCGGTGATGGCGTTGGCGATGCCGTGGAGCCCCGCGTACCACAGCCCCGCCACCGGCCCGGCCGCGGGCCCGGACAGGATGCTGCGGACCCCGAACCGGGCGGCCGAGTCCAGGCCCATGACCCCGCCGCTCGACTGCATGACCAGCAGCCGGCCGCGGAACCCGTTGTCCGCCAACCGCCGTTCGAGGGATTCGAGGTAGGCCGCGAGCACCGGGGTCACGTAGGCGTTGACCGCGGTGGTGCTGAGGCGCTCGTAGAGCCGGACCTCGGGCAACACCTCGCTGGAGAGCGAGACGTGCACGTCCGGCAGAGTCTCCCGCAGCCGCTCGCCCACCGCGCGCTCGTGCGCGTCGTTGGCGAAGGAAAAGAGGAAACCCACGGCGACGCTTTCCACACCGCCCTGCCGGATCGCCGCCGCGGCCCGCTCGACGGATTCCTCGCCCACCGCCTCCAGCACCGCGCCGTCGCCGTCCACGCGCTCCGCGATGGGATGGATCCGCTGCCTGGGAATGAGCGGATCGGGCGGCGCCTGCTTGGGGTCGTACAGGTCCGAGCGCACCCCGCGCCGCATGTTGAGCACGTCCCGGAAACCCGCGGTGGTCAGCAGCGCGGTGCGCGCGCCGCCGCGCGTCAGCAGGGCGTTGGTGGCGATGGTGCTGCCGTGGATGATCCTGTCGGTGCGTCCCAGGAACTCATCGAGGGTAAGCCCCATCTCCTCGCCCGCGAGGGCGAGCCCCCCAAGCAACGCACCCGCGCGGTCCTCGGGATCGGACAGGGTCTTGCGGAGGAGACGCTGTCCGCCCCCGGACACCATCAGGTCGATGAAGGTGCCGCCGACGTCCACGCCGACGAGATAACGACTTGGCGATTGTTTCACGACCGCATGATTCTACTGAAATCATTGGCGTGTCGACAACGCTTCCCGCCGGATCGAACGGGTCCGGTGCCTGCCGCGCGGAAGGAACGGTGCCTACTCGGTCCGCTGCCTGTTCGCGCCGAAAGAACCCACGACTTCGCCGCGTTCGAAGACGCCCACGACGCCAGCGTGCCCCTCCCCGACGAAGCGCCCCTGGATGTAGTCGCTGCTTCCGGTGGGCTTTTCCCCGAATGCACCGCCGTCGAGCGGGATATTCTCCCAGGGCGGGATGCTTCTGCCGTCGAGCTTCGCGCCAGTTTCCAGATCATGGAGATTGTCGAAGACGACATCGACGTCCGGGTTGGCGAGATCGTCGATGTGGAGCGTCGCGTCACCTCGGACGAACTGGCCCCGGGTCACGAGATCGCTGACATCGACGCCGGTCATCATCCCTGTCCAGGTCGCGGACATGCCCGGCGCGGGCGTCGGCGCCGTGGCGCTGGGCACGCCGAGGGCGCTGGAATCGAACACGGTGCCCGGGCCGGCGGGCTGCCCCCGCTCGTCCCGGACCAACAGGGTGGTGCGGTTGACGAAGAAGGCGCCGTCGTCAAGCCAACCGCCATAGAACGCCGCCCTGAACGCTCTTCCTTCGGTACGCTGGCCAAAGCCCTCCACCAACGGGACACCCTGGACCGTCTCGGTCTGTGGCTGGAGTGTCAGGGAATCCTTCAGGCGCTCCGCGAAGTGTTTGCTTCCGAATCGAATCGGGGGTCACGGAGAGCAAGCTGCAGCGCGGCTTCCAACCCCTCGGCGGTTCGACTGACGCCGCACACCGTGTCGTCGCACCGGGCAAACGTTCGATACGATGCCCCGTCGAATCGGAACACGTGCTGATCGCTCGCCAGCGCCATCGTAGCGGACTCCACTCTCGCGACCGTGCCGAGCATGACCTCTTCCGCCGTCGGGGCGGTACCGGGCCCGGTCTCCATCGACACGATACTCCCCCGGTTCCCGCCACCGCATCCGGCAAGGACGACCATTACGACGACGGCAAGCAAGGTGGTTGTGGTGCGCATGATCCCTTTCCTCCGAGTTCAGTCCCCCGGCCGTTGTTCCTGCTCCCGCTTTATTTATCAAACTTCGCCGTTCTTTATCGTACTCTACCTCAATATTGCAGAAGCTGGAAACATGGAGAGGCCCGGGAGGCAAGCGGCGGGCGAGACGGCGCCGGAGACCCCTCACGCGACGGCGGGCTGACCGATGACAGCCTCCGCACGCGGCAGCATCAGGGCTGCGGCCAGCACGCCGCACGCCGCCACGGCCATCACCACGAACAGGACGCCGAAGCCCCAGCTCGCGTGAATGCCGGCGACCACGGGCAAGGTGGAGGCCATGACGGAGAAGGTCACGATGTAGCGCAGGGCGAAGACGCGGCTGCGCCATTCGCTCTTGGTGATGCGGCCGATGAGCACGTCGTTGATGGGGATCTGGCCGAAGACGACGAGCATGAACGCCACCGAGACCACCAGCGCGGCGGCGCCGGTGAGTTGGTACATGAGGGCGAAGAAGAGCGCCTGCAGGCCGCCGACGACGGCGAACACGGTGCGCACCGAGTGGCGGTCGACGAGATAACCCACCACGAGTTGCGCCATGGCCGCGATGGCGAACACCAGGAACGCGTAGCCGCCCACGGCGGTGGCGGAGCCGGCCAGGTCGCCGAGGCGCTCGTCGAATATCTTGGGCAGCGCGAACGTGGTGCTCTGGAAGACCAGGCCGCCGATGGCGGTGGTGAACACGATGATGCAGAGGACACGGACGAACGTGGAGCGGGCGATGGACGGTGCATCGACCGCGGGAACTCCGCCGGCCGCGCCGGCGGCATTGTCCGCGGCCACGGCCCCGCTCCCCTGCCGCGCCCACACCAGGACCGCGTAGGCGGCGCCGAGAGCGATGGAGACCGCGCCGGGTACGACGAAGGCGCTGCGCCAACCGCCGGTGTCGATGAGATAGCCGGTGAGCAGCGCTGCCGCGGCGACCCCGAGGTTGCCGAACACGCCGTTGACGGCGATGGGGATGCCGGTCTTCCGCCGTCCCTGGATGACCATGGCGATGCCGACGGGATGGTAGATGGCGGCGAACACGCCGACGGCCAGCAGCCCCAGCGCGATCTCGAACGGCGAGTCGGCCAGCGCGGTGAGGATCGAGCTTGCGCCGATGCCGATGAAGAAAATCGTGATCATGCCGGGGCGGCTCCACTTGTCGCCGATCCACCCGGCCACGATGGCGCCGACGCCGAAGGCCACGAACCCGGGCGTGGCATAGGGGATCAGCGCCGCGTAGCTCATGTCCCACTCGTGGGCGAGGTGCAACGCGGCCACCGTCGCGAAGATCAGCATGAACAGATGATCGAGGAAGTGCGCGGCAGCCAGAAAGCCCAGGTTCAGACGGTCGCGCGACATGTCGGCCTCCGGTTGTCCGTGTCGTGGGCTCGAGCCGGCGCACGCGCCGTTCCGTCGGCTGTCCCGGTCATCAGGCGCCGCGCAGCATGGGCTGCATCACCTGCTCGGCGAAGGCGCGGATCATGCTGGCCCGGGGTTGGCCGCCCACCGCGTAGGGACGGATGGTGATCTGGTCGATGCCGTTGTCGAACATGCGCCGGGCCGTTTCGATGCAGCGGGCGGGGGTGCCGGCCAGGGCGAACTCGGGCACCACCGCGTCGGGCACGGAGTCGGCGTGGGCGGCGTTGGGGTTGAGGTGCTGGTAGTTGTCGTAGCGGCCGGTCATCCGTTCCGCCGCCGCGGCGGCCGCGGGGCTCAACCCCCAGAACGGCTTGAGGATGGATCGGGCCACGTGCGGCCGCACCACGGACACCGCCTTGGAGCCGTCCTCGTCCACGGCCGCGGAGACCGAGAGGAACGTCCGGAACGGCTCCGCCTCGCGGCCGCCCTCCCGGCGGCCGTCGTTCACGCACTCCAGCATCCGGTCGAGCATGTCCCCTTCCATGGCCACCCGGGCCAGGATCACGCCGTCGCCGATGCGCCCCGCCAACCGCAGCATCTTGGGGCCGCTGGCCGCCACCGCGATGGGCGGGCACTGCTCCGGCGCCGCGAACATGAGCCGCATCTCCTCGGCGCCGGCGGGCACGCGCGCGCCCCGGCACAGCGCGCGGATCTCGCCCACGCAGGCTTCCAGCCGCGCGCGCGTGGCGGGCCGCCGGCCCATGGTGTTGACCGAGGTGAAGCCGCTGCCGATGCCCAGGGTGAGGCGGCCGCCGGACAGCTCCTGCAAGGTCGCCGCGGCGCTGGCGGTCACCGCCGGGACCCGGGTGACGGGATTGGTGACGCCGCTTCCCAGGAGTATCCGGGAGGTGGCTTGGGCCGCGGCGCCCAGGATCACGTACATCTCGCGCCAGATGAGCTGCGAATCGCCTACCCACACCTGGTCGTAGCCCAACTCCTCGGCGAGCGCGATCTCCCGCATCAGCGCCGGAACGTCGTAGTAGGGATGGATCTCGACGCCGAAGGATGCCTTCGCCATGGTCAATCCCGCAGGCCGTACAACCGTGCCGGGTTCTCGCTCAGGATCTTGTCGGCCACGCCGCCGGCGAGGACGCCGTCCTTCGACAGCTTGGCGATGGCTTCCATATCGTTGGAGTAGTCCGCGTGCCCGTAGTCCGTGCCGACGATGATGTTGTCGTCGCCCGCGTACTCCAGCACGTAGGACAGGTCGTCCGTGGTCTGGCAGGCCACGTAGATGCGGTTGTCCTTGAGCAGGTTCTTGTCGGCCAGCTCCCGCGGCGCGCCGCGCACGGCCGCCAGCGCGGTGTCGGCGTGCTGCCGGCGGAACGCCAGCTCGGCCTGGGTGCGGATCATCAGGTCGTTGAGGGCATAGGGCACCCACTGGGAGGTGGATTCCACGAAACACCAGCGCAGGTCCGGGAACTTGTCCGGAACGCCCTTGTAGATGAGATTGTTGAACGCGCCCACGGTGGACAGCTTGAAGCGCGAGAACGTGTCCTGGAGGAACAGGTCGTAGTGGTCGAAGCTGCCCCCGCCGGCGTGCACGCACATGGGGATGCCGAGGTCGCTGGCCTCCCGGTAGATGGGGAAGAGCGTGTCGTCGGAGAGCAGCCGCCCGCCCTCGATGCCGTGCATGAAGACGCCGCAGGCGCCGTTCTCCCTGCCGAAGTGGATCTCCTCGATGGCGCGGTCCATGGACCGGAGCGGCGGCAGCACCACCCAGCGCAGGCGCCCGCCCCCCTTCTTCCAGATGTCCGCCAGCCAGCGGTTGTAGCCGCGGCAGAGCGCCCGCTCCACCTCGGGACGCACGGTCAGGGGGCGCAGGAACATGGTCGGGTAGATCACCTGGATGTGCACGCCCAGCTCGTCCATGTGGGCGATGCGCGCGCCCACGTTGGCCAGCTCGCGCGATTCCGCGGTGGCGTTGAGGCCGATGTTGGTGTTGGGCACGACGCGTTCGTCGATGCGCCAGTAGCGGAGCCCCGAGTTCTGCGACACCAGCAGGTCGGGGGCGAGGTGGCGGTCCTCCTCGGCCATGAACTCCCAGGTCTGTTCGTTTTCGATCACGTGCGCGTCGGCGTCTATGAACAAAGGCATGTCACTTCCCCCATGGTTTGATTCACCGGCCCTACCGTACGTCCTTCACCGGCCCCCCTGTCGTTCCCACGCCCGTGGTGGGGCAACCGCGGCCCGGAGTCATACTCGCCCAAGACGCCCCGCAGTTCAACCCGGCAACCCTCGCGCGCCATCGTTTCATCTGGTACAGATTCGACACGTCGGCCCGGCCGCTTCCCGAGTCTTTACGGGAGCGCGATGGGCCGCATCGGCCAACAGGGAGGTGGACTCATGGCACAGGCAGGCTACGCGCGGCCGGAGCTTCTGACCGAGACGGACTGGCTGGAGCAGCACCTCGACGACCCGGACATCCGCATCGTCGACTGCGACCCCTACGACGTCTATCGCCGGGCACACATCAAGGGCGCGGCGGGAATCCGCGTGCACCACTACATCAAGCAGCCGGAATACACGACGGACCCGCGCAAGTACCCGCTGGTGGCGCCCCCGGACACAGCCAGGGAGGTCCTGGAGAACCTGGGCATCGGCGACGGGACCCACGTCGTGGCCTACGACAGCAACGGCTCGCTGTGGGCGGCGCGCCTGTGGTGGGTCCTGAACTACTACGGTCACGCCAAGGTGACGGTGCTGAACGGCGGCTGGCAGAAGTGGTTCGACGAGGGACGCCCGATGAGCCTGGACGTGCCCAAGCCCGCGGCCGCGAGCTTCGACCCCAAGATCCGTCCGGACCTCGTCTGCACCGTGGACTACGGCACCGCCAACGTCGGCAACCCGGACGTGGTGTTCCTCGACGTCCGCTCGGACGGCGAGTGGACCGGCGCCAACAACCGCGGCAACAAGCGCGCCGGCCGCATACCCGGGGCCGTGCACCTGGAATGGCTCAACTTCGTGAACGACAGGCCCCACCGGACCTTCAAGGATGCCGGCGAGCTGCGCGGCCTGCTGGAGCAGGCGGGGGTTCCACCCGACCGCGAAGTGGTCACTTATTGACAGGGCGGCATCCGTGCGGCGCACGGAGTCTTCGTCCTGACACTGCTGGGTTACGAACGGGCACGCAACTACGACGGCTCCATGGCCGAATGGGCCAACCGCGACGACACCCCGCTCGTGCTGGAGTGAGTCTGGGCGCCGAGCTTCTAGCCCTGAGCGCGGCGGTGGCGTGGGGGTCGGAAGCGATCCTGGTGCGCCGGGGCTCGCGCTACGCCAGCGTCGCCCTGGCGGCGCTCATGGGTTTCGTACTGAGCACGGTGGTGCTGTGGAGCGTCATCTGGTTCTTCTTTCCCGTGAGCCTCCTCTACACCGAAGCCACGTACTACTTCATCATCAGCGGACTGATCCAGCCGGCCATCGTCCGCTTTCTCCACTACACCGGCATCGTCCGCCTCGGCGCGTCGCGCGCCGGCCCGGTGCGCAGCGTGACGCCGCTGTTCGCCATCGCCATCGCCTTCGGTTTTCTCGGCGAACGGCCCGACGCCGGTGTCTACCTGGGTTCGCTGATGAGCGTCGCCGGTGTCTGGCTCACCTCGAGCCGGCGGGAGGGGGAAAGCGAGTGGAAGGCCGTCCACCTGGCCTACCCGCTGGGCGCCGCGTTTCTCACCGCCATCTCGCAGAACTTCCGCAAGACCGGGCTCCTGATCATGCCCAACCCATACGTGGCCACCGCGGTCACGATCACTACCTCCCTGGTGGTGTTCTCGCTGAGCCTCGTCGTGACGGGCCAGTTGCGGCAGCTCCAGGGCGACCGGAAATGCCTTCCGTTCTACGGCACCGCGGCCGTGGTTTCGGCCACCGCGCAACTGCTGGGCTACATCGCCCTGGCCAAGGGCGCCGTATCCGTGGTGGTGCCGCTCATCAACACGAACCCGCTCTTCATCGTGCTTTTCAGCGCGCTGTTCCTTCGGGACCTGGAGACCATCAACGCGCGCGTCGGCGCCGGCGCCGTGCTCATCGTCACCGGCATCGCGCTCATCACGTACCGGTGAGACGAATGACAAGGCCGGTTGAAGCCGCTCCCCGTCTTCGATATCTGGAAATGGACGTTCGCAGCTCAACCGGACCGCCGCCATGACGCTTGCAGGGAGGGAAATCATCGTACGCAGGACGCGGGACCTCCGCCGGGCCGAGGAGTGGGCGCTGGTGCTGGAGGCGGAGGGTCTCGCGCCCCGGGTCGTACACACGTCCAGCGGATGGATCATCTCGGTGCCCTCCCAGCACCTGGAGCGGGCGGCCACCGAACTGTGGGCCTACGAGAGCGAGAACCGCACCACGACCGTTGACGAAGACCTCCCCTGGCCCGGTCGCGCTCCGTTTCACACGGGGCTGGGCATTGCCGTGGGTTTGCTGGCGTTCTTTTTTCTCGCCGCCTGGACCCAGGAGACCGTGCGCTGGATCGAGCACGGCAACGCGTCGACCGATTGGATCCTGCGCGGCCAACTGTGGCGCACGGTCACCGCGCTCACCCTGCACGGCGACTTTCCTCACGTGGCGTCCAACGCCGTGGCCCTGGTCTTCTTTCTGACCGCCGTGTGCCGGTCCTTGGGGCCGGGACTCGGCGCGGCCACGGTGCTGGGCGTGGGGGCGCTGGGCAACCTGTTCAACGCCTGGTTTCACGGCTTCGACCACAACTCCGTGGGTGCGTCCACCGCGGTGTTCGGCGCCCTGGGCCTGCTGGGGGGCATCGGAGTGGTCGAGCGCCGCCGGCTCGGAATGGACGGACGGCGCGCCTGGATACCCTTGGCCGCCGGAGTGGCGATCCTCGCGATGCTCGGCACCGGCGGGCCGCGCACGGACTTGTGGGCGCACTTCTGGGGGTTCGCGGCCGGCGCGGGCGCGGGTGTCTGCGTGGCCCTCTTCGTGGAGCGGCCGGAAACTCCGTCCGTTCAGCTTGGGATCGGCGTGGCAGCGGGGGCGGTGGTGATGTTGTGCTGGATCGTGGCGCTGGCGTAGGGCACTCTCCGGCCCGTTCCGTCATTCCCGCGGAGGCGGGAAGCCGGTTCGCGCCAGCGCGCGGTGCTCCACCATGAGGCAGCGGTCCTGGACCACCTTGATGCCCGCGCGCGCCAGTTCATCCGCCACCGCGTCGTGGCGGATGCCCGACTGGAACCACACGGCGGCGGGTCGGGCGGCCAGCATGTCCTCGAGGTGCGCTTCGATGTCGCTCGGACGCCGGAACACGTTCACAATGTCCACCGGGCCGGGAACGTCCGCCAGCCGGCGGTACACCGGTTCCCCGAGGATGTCCGTCACTTCGGGATAGTACACGGGCACCGGGACCACGTCGAAGCCCGCCCGGTGCATGTACCTGGGGACGTAGAACGCCGGCTGGGAGGCCTGCTGCTCGGTCTTCATGCCGAGGACGGCGATGCGCCGGGTGGCGGCGATCAGGTCCCGAAGGTCCTCGGTGCGTTCCAACAGGTTCGCGCGATAGTCCATCTCGACACGAACCTTGACAACGATTCCCGATGGTTGCAACCTGCCGCGGAGAACGCGCGGCCGAGGAAGGGAGGATCGAACATGGGTCTGCTGGATCAGAAGGTGGTGATCGTAACCGGTGGAGGCAACGGCATCGGCCGGGCCTACTGCCTGGGCATCGCCCGCGAGGGCGGCATACCCGTGGTCGCGGACATCGACGGGGACGCGGCCCGGTCCGTGGCGCGGGAGGTTGCCGGAAGCGGCGGGCAGGCCCTCGGCGTGCAGACGGACGTGGCGGACTTCGAAAGCTGCCAGGCCATGGTCCAGGCCACCCTGGAACAGTTCGGGCGCATCGACGGGCTCGTGAACAACGCCGCGATCTTCATGAGCGTGCCGGTGACGCGTTCGGGGTTCCAGGAAATCCGCGAGGAAGAATGGGACCGGGTGATGGCGGTGAACGTCAAGGGCCTGTGGCTGTGCAGCCGGGCGGTGGTCCCCGCCATGCAGGAGCGCGGACAGGGCAGCATCGTCAACATCGCCTCCAACATGGCCTACAACGGCGGCGCCGGCATGATGCACTACGTCGTGTCCAAGGCGGCCGTGGTGGGCTTCACGCGGGTGCTGGCCCGCGAGTTGGGCCCCGACAACATCCGTGTGAACACGCTGGCGCCGGGCTCCACCGCGAGCGAGCCCGAGCCCACGGAGGACGCCCTCGCGGACTACGAACGATCCGCCTCCAAGCGTATCCTGCAGCGCATCGAGAAGCCGGACGACGTGGTGGGCACCGCGCTCTACCTGCTGTCCGAGCTGAGCGACTTCGTCACCGGCCAAGCCATCCTGGTGAACGGCGGTGCCAACCTGCACTGAGACCCGTTGGGCTCCTCCCTACTCCCGGAGCTCCGCGTTCCAGGCTGGGTCAAGACTCCGCGCGGACAAGAGGTGGCACCCGGGGCTCCGGCTCGTCCTTCCCGCGAAAGCGGGAATCCGGAGGTGCGGAGGGGCCGAGGTTGACAAACGCCCGCTCTTGGTCGAACTTGACGGTTGAGCGCCGCTGGTCCACGCACGGCGCCGCACAACAACCCTGCCGGCCCGGTTTCCTCCGGGCCGCGGATCAAGGAGAAGCGCCATGTCCAGTCAGGAAACTCTCCCGGTCATCGACGCGGACGCCCACGTGATCGAGACGGAACACACGTGGGACTTTCTGGAGCCGTCGGAGCAGAAGTACCGCCCGTCGCTGTTCTCCTCGCCGCAGGAGCCCACGCTCCAGTACTGGGTCATCGACGAGAAGATCCGCGGGTTCCGCTTCCCCACCTACAGCGAGCAGCAACTGAGGGACCTGTCGGACCAGTTCGGACGGAACGTGGAATCGCCCCAGGCCGCGCGCGAGCTGGACGACGTGCAGCTTCGGCTCGACCACATGGAGAAGCTCGGGGTCGATGTCCAGGTGCTTCACAACACCTTCTGGATCGAGCAGATCACCACCAAGCCGGACGTGGAAGTCGCGCTGTGCCGGAGCTGGAACCGCTGGCTCGGCGACATCTACCGGCAGAGCGAGGGCCGGCTGCGCTGGTCGTGCGTGGTGCCGGTGCTGGCCCTGGACGAAGCGGTCGCGCAGATGAAGCAGGCCCAGGAAGACGGCGCGGTGGCGGTGTGCATGAGGCCGCTGGAGGGGGACCGGGACATGTGCGACCCGTACTTCTACCCCGTCTACCAGGCGGCCAGCGACCTCGACATGGCCGTCGCCGTGCACATCGCCAACGGTAATCCCGGCAACTGCGACACCTACCGGCCGACCACGGCGGGGCGTTTCGCCATGTTCCGGGCGCCCACGGTGACCTCGTGCCTGGGACTCATCATGAGCGAGATTCCCCAAGTGTTCCCCAACCTCCGGTGGGGCTTCATCGAGGCCTCCTCCCAGTGGGTGCCGTGGATCTACCTGGAGAGCGAGAACCGCTACCAGGCGGCGAGGCGTGAGTTCCCCAAGGACCTCTTCGCCGAATACGGCATCTACGTCACCTGCCAGACCAACGACGACATCCCCTACGTCCTCAAGTACTCGGGCGAGGGCAACCTGGTCATCGGCACCGACTACGGCCACACCGACCCGTCCAGCGAGATGGACGCCATCCTCGACCTGAAGAAGATGGACGAGATCAGCCAGGAGCGGAAAGACAACATCCTGTACCACAACCCCAAGGCGCTCTACGCCCTTTAGAAGTGCGCGCGCCGGCCGGTCCCGTCCCGGCCAACGGCGCGACACCGCGAACCGGGCAGCCGTGAAAGACAACGGGAGACTTCTTCCTCTTATGCCCACCAAGCGGCGATACGACGCGGCGGTTCAACGGGTGAAGGGCGTGCTCGAAACGGCCTCGGGCTCCTGAGACACCCATGCGAATCCCACGCTCCCTCATCGTCGTCTTCTCCGCCGCGGTCGTGGTCATCACGTCCATCAGCATGAACGCGTTCAGCCTGTTCCTCACTCCCATTGAGGAAACGTTCGGCTGGTCTCGTTCGGTGGCGACCATCCCCTACGTGTTCGCAATGCTCGGCTGGGGCATCGGCGGGGTGCTGTTCGGCAAGATGGCCGACGACCTCGGCACCCGCCCGGTGATTCTCGGGGGCGTTCTGCTCATGGCCGGGGGCTTCATCGGCATGGGCCTGTCGCAGAACCTGTGGCAGCTATGCCTGACCTTCGGGATCATGACCGGCATGGCCAAGGGCGCCTGCGGCCTGGTGATCATCTCGCTCCTGGTGTCGAAGCACTACGAAGCCGAGAAACGCGGCTTCGTGGTGAGCATCGTGCAGACGGCGTCGCCCCTGAGCCCTTTCTTCCTGGCGCCGCTGCTGTTTTTCCTCATCGGGAGCTACGACTGGCGCGTGGCCGCATTCGCGTGCGGGGCGCTGCTGCTGGGCGTGGCCCTGCCGTTCGGATGGGTCGGCGCGCGCGATCCGGACCCCTCCTCGGCCAGACGGCGGGAACGCGCGACCTGGGCGAGTTGCCTGCCCTACCTGCGCGACCGCTCGATGATACTGCAGTTCCTGGCGCGTTTCTCGTGCGGCATGGCCCTGTTCCAGAGCGTGCACCTGGTGGGCATCGCGTTGAGCAAGGACTTCGACCACGCCACCGGGGCCATCGCCGTGTCCGTCTTCGGCATCGCCGCCGCCGTGTCCGCGGTGACCTTCGGCTGGCTGTCCGACCGCTACGGCCGCGCCCAGATGCTGGCCATCACCTACGTCTGCCGCGGTGTCGGCACGCTGCTCATGTCCCTGGACATGTCGGACCCGCTGACCTTCTACCTGGTGGTGGCGCTGGCCATGGGGCCGACCTTCGGCACCATCGCGATCCAGAACGTCATGTTCTTCGAGATGGTGGGACCGCGCCTCGCCGGGCTCATCATGGGCCTGAGCTTCATCGTGCACCAGATCGGCTCCGCCAGCGGTCCCTTCCTGGCCGGCGTCTACTTCGACGTGTACGGAAGCTACGACGGCTTCATGCAGATCATGAGCCTGATCCTGCTGTCCTCGGCCCTGCTCATCTACATCGCCATCCGCTCCGACGACGCCCCGCTGCCGGAGCCGGCGCGGCCATAGCACGGTAGCGGCCGCAGGTACGCACCGTCATTCCCGCGCCACGGGGTGACCCCTCTATTCCCGCTTGCCAGGCTGTGCCACATTCCGCTCGGACAGGAAAAGGCACCAACCCCCCGGACGCGGGAACCCCGGGGCGGTGCGCGGCCCGCCCGCGGCCCCCCCCCCCCCCCCCCTGGATTCCCGCTTCCGCGGGAATGACGATTCGGGGGCTTGGTGCCTCTCCATGAGGTATTTTGCCGTGAAACAGTCGTTCAGGTGTAGTCCTGTGTGAGCAACTCCAGGAGGTGTCCGTTGGGGTCGCGGAAGTAGACGCCGCGGCCGCCGTTCCAGGTGTTCGTCTTCATGTCGGTGGAACTCCGCGGGCCGCTGCCGTACTCAAGCCCCGCCGCCCTGATCCTGCCGAAGATCTCGTCGAATTCCTGTTCGCTCACCTTGAAGGCATAGTGGTGGTGCTCCACCTCCTTGCGGTCGTCGAGATCGAGCGACAGAGACTGCGAGGCAATATGGATCGGCTGGAAGTTGCCCAGCGGCTTCTGGTGCTCGAACCCGAAGATCCTCTCCCAGAAACGGGCCGACTCTTCCTTGTCGCGGACGGGCACGATCGTGTGATTCAGTTCGATAGCCATGGGAACCTCCTTGGGGTTTGGAAACCCGATTGCAGGATAGCCAAGACGGACTACAGGCCCAGGACAGAAAGAAACCGAGGAGCATTGACTATCCTCACATCCCTGTGTTGCCCAAGAGGCAACAGATGTCTTCGGTCGCCGGTGATCAGGTAATCAGCCGAGGCTTCTATCGCACACTCCAGGATTCGGTTGTCGGCTTCGTTGGCTTCGATGACATCCGGCATCCTCCGAGGTTCAAGAACGGTGGCAGCCTTTTCCAGACTACGGCGAGCCCGGCGTACCCGGTCTTCGGCCCAACCGAACTTGCGGCTCAACACCCCTGCAACTTCTTCCAGGATGAAGGGAGAAAGGCACAACTCGAACCGTCCCCGGAGGGCCAGTTCCAGGACCAAACGCTCGTTCCCGGGGAAGTTCAGGCCGGACACGACCACGTTCGTGTCCAATACGACCCTCACGTCCGAGAGGGACCAACTTCGGCCCTGTACTCTTCCACCAGAGGCGACACGTCTTCAGGACCGAGGCCCATGGTCCTCGCGCGCTGTTCCCCATATTGGAACAGTTGTCGCCACTCACACTCTTCAAGGTAACGGAGCAAGGCCTCTCGGACCAACTCACTCCTGCTCCGTCCCTGCTCCTTCATCACGCGGTCGATACGATCAGCGATTGCGGGAGATAGAGAGAACGTAATGGTCCTGGTCGTACGCGGCATCGTCAGGATCTCCTTACCGAGTCTTACCCACATTGAACCAGGAGGAGACGCACGTCAAGCGCGGAGTGACCGCGGGCCGACGAGGGTTGGTTGAACAACAGGTCTCTTCCTCTTGGTGTTGAAGAGTGTGTATATGGTAGGCGATATCCGCGGTAGCGCGCGAACACCGGATCTTGGACACCGCACGGTAACCACTTCGAGCACGGACTCCCGCCCATGACACTCTCGGCCAGCTTCCCGATGTACGACTTCGAGGAGGTGCACGGCGCCCACGAAGTGCTCTGGAACAGTGTCGCGCGAAAGCTGCGGAAGGCGGGAGTGAAAGGGGTTCCGGCGGCTCTCGATCGAGCCCGGGACGTCCATGAACTCTGGACCGATACGGGGTTGCTGCTGAGCCAGTGCTGCGGGGCCGACCTGGTCGGCCGCTATGCCGGAACGCTGACCCTGGTGGCCACGCCGCGCTACCGCGCGCCCGGTTGCGATGGTTGCTTCTACTCAAGCGTGGTCCTCGTTGCCGAGAATTCGCCCGCCACGGAGATCTCGGACCTGCGCAACGCGGTGTGCGTGGTCAACAGCCACGAGTCCCACTCCGGGACGAACGCGCTGCGAGCACTGGTGGCGCCATTCAGCCAGCGCGGTCGCTTCTTCTCCCGGATCGTCACCAGCGGTTCCCACCCCGCGAGCGTCGCCGCGGTGGCGCGGGGCGAGGCCGGCGTCGCCGCCATCGACTGCGTCACCTATGCCCATCTCGAACGCTACCGCCCTTTCCTGCTGGAAGGGACACGCCGGCTCTGTTTCACGGCGCAGGCCCCCGGAATTCCCTTCGTGACGCGGGCCGGGAGCGACCCTGACCGCATCCGGCAGTTGCAGAACGCGCTGGTGGAAGCCTTCGAGGAGCCGGAGGTCCGCGCCGCCGGCGCCGCCGTGTTCATCGACGGCGTGCGGATTATTGCGCGTTCCGCGTACGACAGGATTGCCGAGATGGAACGCCTCGCCGCATCCCAGGGCTACCCTGAGCTGCGGTGAGCGGCGCGGTGTCTTCGGCTCCTGCCGGCGCATACGGGCGGTGCTTCACGCCCCCATCCCCAGCACCCTCGCCGCGTTCCCACCCAGCACCGCCTCCGCCTCGCCGTCCGTGAACCGGTAGCCGTGCTCGTGGGCCAAGGCGGGCAGCCGCCGGTAAATGTCCACGGTGTCCTTCAGGGACATGTGCTGGCGCATGTGCGGGAAGTCGGTGCCCCAGAGGATGCGCTCGATGCCGATGAAGTCGCGCAGGTGGTCCAGGGCGGCCAGCGTCTCTCGAGGCTTGTCGCGCAGCTTGACGCGGCGCGCCGCAGGCGTTCGTCGGCGCCCTTTCCGGTTGCCGAGGCTATCACCCGGCCGGCGCCGGAGCAATGGGAGCGCAATCGGGTGGGAGCGCAATCGGGCTGTTGAGAAACACGGGTTGGGTACCGACCGGAGTTTTTCGACAGCCTGTTTGGCCGGCAAGGAGTCCCGGACGGTCGTGCGGCGACTCCGCGGTGCCGGGGCGATGGGCATGCGGCGATCTGCTATACGTCTTCCATGCGCAGTTACGGTGTCACCCTCCTCTCCGGAGGATTGGACTCCACGACCGTGGCGGCCCATGCCAAGGGCCGCGTCGACCATATGTCCGCGATTACCTTCCGCTACGGCCAGAGCCACTCGAAGGAGGTCGACTGCGCGGCGCGAATCGCCGGCATCCTGGAGATCGAGCACCGGGTCCTCGACATATCCTTCCTCTCCGAGGTGGCCTGGTACTCCGCCTTGACCCATCCCGACCGCTTCCCGGTGCCGTCCGGTCGTGCCACCGGGGAGATCGGGCACGGCGTTCCGATCACTTACGTCCCCATGCGGAATACCATCTTCCTGTCGCTGGCCGCGGCGTACCTGGAGAGTCGGGTGCTTTACGCCATCGAGGTGGAGGGCGTGGCCGCGCCGGACGTCGCGGCTTCCGTGTACATGGCGCCCAACGCGCTCGACTACAGCGGCTATCCCGACTGCCGCCCCGAGTTCTACGACGGGATCCGGCCGACGCTGGATCTGGGCAGCAAGCTCTGGACGGAGTATGCCGTGTCGATCAAGGTCGAGACCCCGATCATCGAACTCTCCAAGGCCGAGATAGCCGCGCTCGGAGTCCGGCTGGGAGCCCCGCTGGAGCACACCTGGAGCTGCTACCGGGGCGGCGAGGTCCCGTGCGGCTCGTGTGACAGTTGCGCCCTGCGGGCCAAGGGGTTCGCCGAGGCCGGCATTCCCGACCCACTGCTCGTCCGGCTCGGCACAACGTGACCGCGGTGAACGACGGCTTCCAATACCCGTTGGAACACCGGCTCGAAGAACGGAGACGACCATGCCCGACTGGAAACTGTTTTCCGCCGACGACCACGTGGACCTCCCCTACCTGCCGGGCGACCTGTGGACCGCGCGGGTGCCGCGGAAGTTCCGGGACCGGGTGCCGCGGCTGGTGGAGAACGCGGAGGAATGGCACTGGGAGGCCGACGGCAAGCTCTTCGGCGTTCGTTACCGCTACGACAACTACACGAGCATCCGGTTCGGGAAAGCCACCGCCCCGGTAACGCAGGAGCCCGGCCGGTGGCGGCCGACGACGCCGGAGCTGCGGCTCGAGGACATGGACCGGGACGGGGTGGAGTGCCAGGTCATGTACGGCGGGCTCATCTCGGGCTTCCAGTTGGAGGAACCCGAGCTCAACAGCGTGAGCCTGCGGGCGTACAACGAGTGGATCGCGGAGTTCTGCGGCGCCGCGCCCGAGCGGCTGATCGGTCTGGGGTTCCTCCCGGTCCAGGGTGTGGAGGCGGCGGTGACGGAACTGCGCCACTGCGCACGGCTGGGGCTCAAGGGCGTGCAGTTCCAGGCTTTCGATGCCGCCAAGCGGGTTTGGGACGAGGCCTGGGAGCCGCTGTGGAGCGCGGCGGAGGACACGGGGCTGCCGATCTCGTTTCACCAGGGCGCAGGCTTCTGGAGCACCGGCCGGACCAACATCCCGCCCGGACGCGGGGTCGATCTGATCCGCATCACGGTGGTGGCGGCACAGCTCGACGAGGTGCTGGCGTCGCTGGTCCTTTCCGGCGTGCTGGAACGGCACCCCAGGTTCAGGGCGGTGCTGGGCGAAAGCTCCCTGGGCTGGATCCCGTACATCTTGCAGAAGATGGACCAGGAGTTCGAGATCCGGCCGCGCATGCGCCCCACCGGCGCGGGCGCGCTGAAAATGAAGCCGTCGGAGTACTACCAGCGGCAGATGTACGCGACGTTCCAGGAGGACCCGGTGGGGTTGAGGCTGCTGGACGTGATGGGAGCGGACACGGTGCTGTGGGCCTCGGACTATCCCCACGGCGACTCGGTGTGGCCGATGTCACATCAGACCGTGGAACAGGAAATGGCCGGCATGGACGAGACGGTGGTCCGGAAGATCACGCGGGACAACGCGAGGAAGCTCTACCTCGGTGAGGGGTGAGGGGAGCTGTCAGTCCAACGTCATCGGCGTGTTTACCATCATCGAATCGGCCATCCGGGCGGCGTTCGCGGCGCTCTCGACCTCGGGCTCGTCCCAGATGGTCAGCTTGCCATCGTCGTAGACCGTGCGGCCGTCGATCTCGATGGTCTGGTCGAAGCAGGCGACGTCCACGGGATCGTGGGAGCGGCCCACGTGGAAGTGCACGATGGCGGGGCTGCAGTGGGAGTAGCTGTACCATTGCACGGGGTTGTCGGCCCGGGCCATCGGCACGATGGTCTTGGGATTGACGCCGGCGTGCCACGAGTCGATGAAGCCGTCGGTGGCGTTCAACGCTTCGTGCATCGACGGGTCGCCGTCCTCCAGCGAGACCACGCGTCCGTCCTTCAACTCCAGGCGCACGGTTTCCGGCATGCCGCCGAACTTCGCGATGTGGTCGGCCACGATGACGCCTTCGGCGGCCACGGCCACCACCGGGCTGTGCACGCCGCCGGGGAAGTTGCGGCGCGCCCGGCCGCCCTCGTCCTCGACGAAGTAGGCCTGCGCCACCGTGCTCTCGCGCGCGCCGAAGGTTCCCCGGACGTCCGTGCCGTTGGGGCTGGTGATGCGCCACGACCTGCCCGGCGCCGACAGCGCGTCGAGGGTGTCGGCCAGGGCGCGCTGCACGGAGTAGGGAAACGCGGCCCAGTCCGAGGACATGAGGGCGACGGTGCGCGCGCGGTTGGGCACTCGCACCCGCGCCTCTCCGGGGAAATGGCGATGCAGCTCCTCGCGCTTGAGCGAGGGGTAGTGCGCGAACAGCACGTCCGCGCGACCGTAGGCGTCCAGCACGGCCGGCGGTATCTCCTCGGGCCGTTCCTTGGGGATGGCCGGGCCGTTCACCACCTGGACGTTCCCGCCCCGGTCCCGCGCCGACTCGGTCAACGCTTCCACCACCGCCGCGTCCGCGACCCCCTCCTCGGTGACGATGTAGACGCTCTGGCCGCGCTCCACCCTGGCGCACGACGCGACGCAGTTCTCGATGCCCGCGGTGATGTTCTCGGCCATGGATGGCGCCTCCTTCGCCGGCCCTCCCGGTGCGTCCGGAACCAGGCCCGGACCCGGACGGGATGAGTGGGCCCACCTGGACTCGAACCAGGGACCTACCGGTTATGAGCCGGTGGCTCTAACCAACTGAGCTATGGGCCCGGAAACGTTCTGCGCGCCGGAACGATCCGCACGCGAAAGGAAGAAGTCCGCCGACGTCCCATGGCAGTGCCGCCTCGTGGTGTCCTTTCCGGACCGGGCACTACCCTTCCATGAAACTCTTGAGCCTCTTGCTTCTACTAGGATGGCGGAGCTTGCGCAAGGCCTTGGCCTCGATCTGGCGGATGCGCTCACGCGTGACCGCGAACTTGTGCCCGACTTCCTCCAGCGTGTGGTCGGACTTCTCGCCGATGCCGAAGCGCAGCCGCAGGACCTGCTCCTCGCGGGGCGTCAGGGTGGCCAGCACCTTGCGGGTCTGCTCCTCGAGATTGAGGCTCGAAACCGCGTCGGACGGAGTCGCCACGCGCTTGTCCTCGATGAAGTCGCAAAGGTGGCTGTCTTCGTCCTCGCCCACCGGCGTCTCCAGGGAGATGGGCTCCTTGGCGATCTTGAGCACCTTGCGCACCTTCTCCAGGGGGATCTCCATCTTGGTGGCGATCTCTTCCGGAGTGGGCTCCCGGCCGATCTCCTGCACGAGGTAGCGGGAGGTGCGGATGAGCTTGTTGATGGTCTCGATCATGTGCACCGGGATGCGGATGGTGCGCGCCTGATCGGCGATGGCGCGGGTGATGGCCTGGCGGATCCACCACGTGGCATAGGTGGAGAACTTGTACCCGCGCTGGTACTCGAACTTCTCCACCGCCTTCATGAGGCCGATGTTGCCTTCCTGGATGAGGTCGAGGAACTGGAGACCACGGTTGGTGTACTTCTTGGCGATGCTCACCACCAACCGCAGGTTGGCTTCGATCAACTGCTTCTTGGCCAGATCCGCACGGACCTCGCCATCCTGGATCGACATGACCCGCTGGCGGATTTCCTCCTCGGACATCTCCAGACGCTGCTGCGTCCCTTCGACGTCCTCAATGGCCCGGCGAATGCCCTCCTGCATCTCCTTGAAGGCCTTCAGGCTCATCCTGAACGTCCCGACGGTCTTCCGCCAGTTGTCCTTGCCGTCGTCGCCCGCCGTCACCTCGAGGATCTCCCTGGCGGTCTTTCCGGTCTCCCTTTCGTACCGCTCCAGCCGGGCCTTGCCGGACTCGATGCGGTACAGTTCCCCCTTGAGCCTGTCCACCATCGCGTCGATCTGGAGTCGGTTGAGGTGCAACGCCCTGAGCCGCCTGAGTATCTTCGTGCGGCACCGGCTCGACTGCCGCTCCAACTCCTCCCGTACGGCCGCCGTGTTGCGCTTGCGCAGCTTCTGCCGCACGGCGTCGTATTCTCCCGCCGCCTGGCGCAGCTTGCCGATCCGCTCCAGCAGGTCCTGGCAGTGCACCTCCTCCTCCGTGACGTCGCCCTCGGCGTCCACGCCCTTGATCACTTCGTGCACCCGGACCTCGCCCTCCTCGAGCCTCTCTTCCAGGTCGAGCACGTGCTGGACCGCGACGGTACAGGAAAGCGCGTGGTCCGCCACGACCCCCTCGCCCTCCTCGATCCGCTTGGCGATCTCCACCTCTCCGTCCCGGCTGAGGAGCGACACGTTGCCCATCTCGCGCAGGTACATCCGCACCGGATCGCCGGTCTTGCCGGCCACGTCCCCGTCGCCACCGTCGAACTCGACCTCCCCCTCCTCCGGCTCGTCGTCGGGCGCGTCCTCCGCCGGTTCGGCCAACGCCATGCGCGAGTTCGCATCCACCACCTCGATGTCCATCTCGCCGAAAATGGACATGACGTCGTCAAGCTGCTCGGGGGAGACGGTGTCCGCGGGCAGCATGTCGCTCACCTGATCGTAGGTCAGGTAGCCCCGTTCCCTGCCGAGGTCGATCAGCCGCCTGACATCCTGCTCCCGCTTCATCAGGCGAGTCGTCGATGCCTCCCGAGGGGCATTGACCGGCGTCACGTCTACAAGCCCGGCGCCGCGCGTTCCAAGCGGAGTTTCTTTTGCATGACCTCCTGCCATTGCCGCATCCTCTCTTTCTTGGCAGCGTCATCGCGGCTCTCTTCGGCAACGCGAATCGCTCTGCACAACTCCTGATCGAGCCGGTTCAGATAACGCCTTTTCAGAAACAGGAGACAGTCCCGGGTCATTCGCTCACGCTCGCTCTCGGCGAACTCCTGTCCTTGCAACACGAGCCCCGTCACCTCCGAGACCAGCTCCGGCGGCAAGCCCTCGGTCAAGGCCCCCACTTCCAACCCTCCGTCGTCCCGGGCGTTGGCGAGAATCTGCCGGATGATCTCGCTCCACTTGCCGCTCACGAGCTTGTCCATGGGCTCCCGGCGCAGTGCCGTCACCACCGCCGGAAACCGCAGCATCAGCGCCACCAACGACGCCTCCCCGCGGTCGTCTCCGAGCGTCCACCGAACGGCGGCGCGTGGCACCGCACGGCCCGCGCCGCCCCGGTCGTTCCGCGCCGTCCGCGCGCCCGCCTCCGGGCCGCCTCCGGCATGCCGGCGCAACGACTCTTCGCGCACCCCCAGGAGGTCCGCCGCGCGGCGGGCGAGCAGATCGCGGTCGTTGGGATTGGTCACCTTGGCCAGGATGGCGCTGACCTCGGCGGCCGAGCGGCTCCTGCCCTCGAGGCTCGTGCCGTGGCGTTCGCGCAGCCAGTCCAGGTAGAAGTCGACGATGGGCACGGAGCGCTCCAGCACGCTTTCCAGGGCGTCCTTCCCGTGTGTCCTGACGAACGTATCCGGATCCTCGTTCCCGGGCAGAAAGGCGGCCCGGCCCCACAGGCCCGCCTGCTGGAACACCTCGACGCTGCGCGCGGCGGCGGTGCGGCCGGCCGCGTCGCCGTCGAACAGCGCGGTCACGTTGCGGGTGTAGCGCGCCAACAGGCGCAGGTGCTGCACGGTCAGGGCCGTGCCCAGGGTGGCCACCGCGTGGGTGACGCCGTACTGCGCGAGCGCAAGCACGTCGAGATAGCCCTCCACCACCAGGACCCGGTCTTCGGCGCGGATGCCGTCCCGGGCCTGCTTCAGGCCGTAGACCTGCGCGCTCTTGTGGAACAGCGGCGTCTCGGGCGAATTGAGGTACTTGGGCGCGCCGTCGCCGATGACCCGCCCGCCGAAGCCGACGATCTTGCCGCCCGGCTCGGTGATGGGGAAGACCACCCGGTCGAAGAAACGGTCGTGGAACCGGCCCCGCTCCCGCTCCACCAGGAGGCCCGCCGCCGCCGCGTCCGCGGGCGCCACGTCCAGACGCCGCAAATGGGATGCGAGGCCGTCGCCTCGAGGCGCGAAGCCGAGGTTGAAGCGCGGCCACATGGATTCGTCGACGCCGCGCTTCTGAAGGTAGTGGCGCGCCCTTGTCCCCTGGGCCGGATCGAGCAACAGCCGGCGAAACCACTCCGCCGCCTGCTCGTTCAGGCGGAAGAGGTCGCCGCGCCGGCCGCCCCCCGGCCCCGACTGCTCGATGGGGATGCCGTAGCGTTCCGCCAGCCGCTCCACGGACTCGGGGAAGGTGAGCCCGTCGTACAGCATCACGAACTTGAAGACGTCGCCCCCTTCGCGGCAACCGAAGCAGTAGAAGACGCCCTTTTCCTCGTTGACCGTGAAGGAGGGCGTCTTCTCCGAATGGAAAGGACACAGTCCCGAGTGGTTCTGGCCGGCCTTCTTGAGGGTGACGTAATCGGAGACCACCTCCACGATGGAGGCTCGTGTGCGAACCTCTTGAGTGGTCTTGTCGGAGATCATGCCCCGTCCCGCGAATCGCTCGGCGCCGGACCCGGGTTCCAGGCTCCGGGCCACTTGAAGGATTCGCCCATGGAGGTCACCGCGGCGCCGAAGCCGTAAAGGGGTCCCGCCAGCGCGGCCGTTCCCAACGGCTGTTGCAGCTTCTGCGGCACCCACGACTGCTGGATGGCGATGAAGAGGACGACCCCCACAAGCACCGCCCCCTTGGCGCCGCCCACCAGGAGGCCCCCCATACGGTTGAAGCCGCCGAGGAAGAAGCGGTCGGCGGCCCGGTGGAGCAGGTGCCCTACCCAGTTGAGTCCGATATAGACAAGAAAGAAGAGAACGAGGAAGGAGATGACGTTCAGGATGAGCGGAGAGTAAGGCCAGGATTCGACCCAAAAAGAGCCCTGGTCGTAGTACCGTACGGCGACGATGAGGCCAACCGAAAGGCCCAGCAAGGCGAATACCTCCCGGAACAGTCCCTTGGCGTAGCCCCTGACGGCAAACACGCACAGAACTGCTGCCAACACTGCGTCTACGATGTTCACAATGGCCTGTTCGGCGCCGTCGGAGCCCGCTCCCGCTGGAGATCCACCATGGATCCCGCGGAGCCGTCTCGGTTCGAACTCACCCGGCCCGTGCCATTGCGGCGTCCGGAACTCCCAGTCGCAGTTACGTGGGCCCTAGTACCACTGGTGGCTTCGGGCGCGCTTCATGGCACGCTTCTTGGCTGCGATGGCCTTCCTCTTGCGCTTGACGCTCGGCTTCTCGTAGTGTTCCCGCTTGCGCAGTTCCGCCAGAATTCCGGCCTTCTCACACTGCTTCTTGAAGCGCCGGATAGCGCTCTCGATCGACTCGTTTTCCTTGATTCGAACACCTGTCATAGGTTGGTTCCACTCCTTGGGTCTGTCGAACTATAGCCAATCAGTCACCCAAGTCAAGCCCGGACGACGCATTTGAAACCGCCCTCCAGGGCGCCGGCGCAAGCGCGTGGATGAAGAATTCCCGGTTGCCCTTGGGACCCAGCAGCGGGGACGGAATCACCGGACGGCGCTCCAGTCCGAGGGCGTCCGCCGCCGCCTCGATCTCGCCGATGACGCGCCGGTGCTCTTCCTCCGAACGCACCACCCCGCCCTTGCCGACGCGCCCCTTGCCGACCTCGAACTGCGGCTTGATGAGCGCCACGATCTCGAACGGCGGTTTGAGCAGGCGGCACACCCGCGGGAGCACCAGGCGCAGCGATATGAACGAGACGTCCACCACCGCGAGGTCCGGCGCTTCCGCCAATGCGTCCGCCTCGAGGCGACGGATGTTGGTGCGTTCCAGCACCGTCACCCGCGGGTCCTGGCGCAGGCGCCAGTCGAGCTGTCCGTAGCCCACGTCCACGGCGTGCACCCGTGCCGCGCCGCGGGCCAGCAGGCAGTCGGTGAACCCACCGGTGGAAGCGCCCACGTCCAGCGCCACACGGTGCGCCGGCTCTACCCCGAAGTGCGCCAGCGCGGCTTCCAGCTTCTCGCCGCCGCGGCTCGCGTAGCGTGCGCGCGCCTTTACCCGGAGACACGCGTCGCGCCGCACCAGGGTGCCGGCCTTGGTCACCGGAGCGTCGTCCACCAGCACCGTCCCCGCGAGGATGTAGCGCTGCGCCTCCTCGCGGCTGCGCGCCAGCGAAGACTCCACCAGCAGGCGGTCGAGCCGTTCCCTGGCCGCCGTCAATCTTCCTCCTCGACCAGCTCCCGCAGGCGCGAGCGCCCCTCGGAGTCCTTCGTCAGCACCTCGATGCGCCGCTCCACCTCGCCCAGCTTGTGGTTGCAGGACTGCACCAGGCGCACCCCCTCCTCGAAGGTTGCCAGCGATTCCTCGAGATTCAGTTCACCGCTCTCGATGCGCTCCACGACCTTCTCGAGGGCCTGAAGGCACTCCTCGAAACTGCGCTCGTCCCGCGCCTCCGGCGTGCTTTCGTCCTGAGACATTCCCACCCCCTTGAAGAGACTCCGAACCGTCGCGTCCTTCGACATACTATTTCGTTACATGCGGCATGGGGCGCCATGAGTAGACAAATCGACGTATATTCAATGGTTTAGGGTCTTTACGCCGCGTCACGGATGGGTAGAATACTCTCTGAATCGCTCCCTATAGGTACCTAAGCGGTACCCGAATCGAGATACAAAGGAGGCATCAACCATGCCCAAAATCACCAAGCGAGCGGTCGACGCCCTCAAACCCGCAGAGCGCGAGCGCGTCGTCTGGGATGACGACGTCAAGGGCTTCGGCGTCAGGGTCCACCCAGCGGCCGCAAGGTCTACATCGTCAAGTACCGCCACGAGGGACGCGCCGTCAAGGCGACCATCGGACCGCACGGCCCCATCACTCCGGCGGCGGCGCGGGCGCGCGCAGCCGAGATCGTAACCCTCGCCAGGACCGGCCGCGACCTCGAAGGGAAGACGCCCCGCAAGGCCGACGGCGCCACCATGGCCGATCTCGCCCGGCGTTTCCTGGACGAGTACGCTGCCGATCACCTGAAGCCCAGCACCGCCGCGCTCAACCGCAAGATCGTCGAGAAACGGATATTGCCCCGGCTCGGCAGACGCCGTATTGCCGACGTCGGCAGGGCTGACGTCGCGGCCCTCCACCACGACATGCGCTCCGTGCCCGGCCACGCCAACCGCACACTTGGCGTCCTTTCCAGGATGCTGACCCTGGCTGAGGTCTGGCAGATGCGCCCCGAGGGTGTCAATCCCTGCCGGTTCGTCAAGAAATACCCTGAGCGCAAGCGCGAGCGGTTCCTCTCCGATGACGAGTACCGACGCCTCGGCGCCGCGCTACGGGACGCGGAGCGCGAGGGTTTTGCTTCGTCGGCGGCGGTAGCCGCCATCCGGTTGCTGATGCTGACAGGGTGCCGGAGCGGGGAAATCCTCTCGCTGCGGTGGGAGGATGTCAAGCTGGACCGCGGGGAACTGCGTTTGCCTGACTCCAAGACCGGCGCCAGGATCGTGCATCTGGGCGATCCCGCCATCGCGGTGCTGCGCGGCATACGGCGCAAAGAAGATAGTCCCTGGGTGATTCCCGGCTTGAAGCGCGGGACCCATCTCGCCTTCCTGCACGGGCCGTGGCGCCTCATCCTGGATTGCGCGGACATCCAGAACCTGCGCATCCACGACTTGCGGCACAGTTTCGCCAGCGGCGGCTTGCTCGTAGGCGAGGGCCTGCCCATGATCGGGAAATTGCTCGGTCACAACAAAGTCCAGACCACGGCGCGCTACGCTCACCTCGCCAACGACCCGGTCAAGTCCGCCGCCAACCGCATTGCAAGCAGGATTGCAGGGGTCGCCGGGTGATGTACAGTTCAATTGTAACCCAGAGACAAACTGCTCGGGTCTTCAGGATTCAGTATAGATGCCGCAGCCTTGCCGCTGCCGGGTCAATGAGCTACACGCCTCCTCCGCTTCCGATGACCACGCCAGGCAAGGGCCGAGGCCGTCACGTTTCGGAATCGCAGATACCGCTACGCTGGTTGCAGCCCGCTAAGACAGTCTCTCCGATTCATGGCGCACCTATATCCGTCTCGCCGAAAAGTGCGGATTTGTTCCGCATGAGAAGCCTTCCCTGGAACGAGAGACGTCGAGTAAACGGTTGCTGCCGATGCTGGCTTCTATGACCTCCGAAGGCGTCAGTGGAGATGTGCATGCCAGTCGGCGAAGAAGCTCCTGTATCTGTTCAGAGCCGAGAACGACAGTCGTAGGTTCAAGTATTGGTGTGGTGCTATCGAATCCTTCGATTCTCCACTTCGTTCTCATTTCCTCACGTCCTTTAGGGTTGATTCTAGGCTATCGAAATATCTGAGGCCACCTTCCTGAAATTGCTCCGCCCATTTCCGCAATGTATCTCTGTAGAGGCCCGGGGGCTCCTGTTCTGCCCTGTCAAAGAACCACTGCACCCCGAAGGACTTCCTGGCTGCGTTCAGGAGTGCTTCCGCCGCGTGCACTCCATCCCGCTTGGCGATGTAGAGAAACATGAATTGTTGCATGTTCCGTACGGCTTGAAACCTTCCCCTGAAGTGCCAATCTCGGGACGCCTGCTGCTGCCCATCGACGGCACCAGGAAAAAGAAGCAGTAGGATCAAGATAATGAAGGCGAAGCGTCCCATGGTGATCTCCTTTTGGACTGGGATACGGAACCCGTACTCAATCGCAAGCGATTGAGTACGACGAGGGCGTAATTCAGGGCGTCTTCGTCGTCGTTCGTGGCTTCGGTAGTCCTCCCCACTTGGACTGGTGGCATCGATTGACAGAGGGCTCGGGACACTTCGATCGACTTTGGACGGATTTAGCCCACAGAGGTCGTCAGTGTTATGTCATAGTCAATCAGCGCTTGTAGAAAGTCGACATGTTCGACAAGCGGCGTGAGGTCCAGGACCGCCAACTTTCCGAATGCTCTATCGAATACGGCCGCGCACACATGGCCAGTGAACCTCGACTGGAAAAGGAAACCGTCCGCCTCCGGCACGTTCACATAGGTCGCACTGGACAACGAACGAGCTGCGGCGTGATTGGCGTCGTGAGCTACCGCCGGCGGTGCGCCAATACGGATCGGCCCATCGCCTCGCAGGTCAACTAGTTGGAGAGACTCGGCCGAGCCTATCGTTACGACAAGTCTGGACTTAACATCCGAGCGCGGGATTTCGCGACGCCTGCGTCGTGTGAATCGATTGCGGGCAAGGGCTTCCCAAAACCCACAGCGGACAGCTTCTGTCACATAGAGGACGGAATAGCGTCCGGCTGGATCGCTGAACCGACTCGGTGTGGGGACAGCATCAAGTGGTCTTGACCGATGGTTGCGATGGATCAGGCGGTATACCCGGCCGAACTGTGCGGCGCGAAGGCGCTCACGAATCCGATCGGGATCGTAGTTCGCAATCACGCGAAGTCGCCCTGAGCATCTCCTTCGGCGGCGGCCACCACGCGGTCGCCTTCTCCCTTGCCCAGGAGAACGATTGGTTTCGCCCCGCTAAGGGACGGACGCGGCGTGTTCAACCAGATCCAGACCGTATAGCCGTCGCTGAAGTGTGGGACGATCCGGTCCAGTCCGTCCAACGGCTTGCCGCTCCGATCGAACTGACCCGCCGGGAAAACGTAGCCCCGTTTGGCGCCTTGCCAACCGACGATCCTCCCTTTTCTCCGCCAGTCATGGACAGACTGGCGAGTCTTGAGTCCAACTCGCGCTGCCAACTCTTCCGAAGTAAGTAATTCCTCCATCCGTCCCGGTCGTGATCTGCTTGACAACTGCGTGTCCGATTCACGCGCATCGACCTTTTGTGATTCTGCGTCTCCCAGC
>CAZFIU010000007.1:0-89191 GCA_964519455.1 uncultured Syntrophobacterales bacterium | reverse complement strand
GCAAGGGGACATTTTAGCTTTGGACAAAAGGGGACATTACTGCGTTGCGCTAACAAAAAAACCACAGCGTCACTCCTTGACTTTCTAGTAGGATTGAGATAGCAGACACCAAGCTAACTCGAAAGGACGGAACACGCGATGGCATACTACCTTGTCAGCTACGACGTAACGGCAGAATCAGCGACGGCCTATGACTCCGTTCACAGCAAACTAATGAAAGAACTCGACAAGCTAGGCGCCGAACAGAAGCTCCATTCTCAATATCTCGTAACAACTACGATAGGCAAAAATGACTTATTTGACCGAATCCTAAACGCTCTCAATCCCGATGAGAGTCTCATCAGATTGCTCGTCACCGTTATCCGACCCCACTCCTGTATCTGCACCAAACTTCTCGGGAGGACCAACCTTAATAACATCTAGAATTTCTGCTAACTTCCCCGAAAACTCGCCAAGTAATTTCCTCTCATACTCATTTTCAGGATCAAGCACTATCATCCCGTTATAACCGTAGTAATACATCGATTCACCTTCCCTTCCTTTTCGTCTTCTACGCCAACATCCTTAATCAAATCATGCTGATCCCAAAAATCGCTTACCTTTTCAACCTTCTTGAATCGCCTCTCGCAACGCAAATCATCCTCCGACAACGGTGACTTATTCAACTCCAAATCTGATTCTTTGTCACTTCTACCGTGAACCTTCAGAACATTCATTACCTACGCGCTTATATAACCTATATGACAGATTTTGACGGAACGCGTATCAGAAGTTCCCAAGTTCATACCTTCCGCCAAAATCCTATTCAACACGGTATGGCCAAGACAGTAAGGCACCGGATTGCTACTCCGGTATGCGCGGGTGCAAATCCCGCTACCGTGTCCAGTTTATAGCCGAGCCATCGTTTAATCGGACAAAAACAACGGACTCACACTCCGTAGATGTGGGGGAAAGGCCCACTGGGTCAGCTAAAATTTAAATCAGTGTTCGCGTCACTGGCTAGGCTCGTGGTGTGTAATTTGGTATATAATTCCCTTTCTTTACGATTGCGACATGACGTCCCTCGAGGCGCTCGACGTCGTCGCGCTGGAGATGCTCATCGAGTCCCTTGGCAAATCCTACCGGCCCGTTGGTTGGCCCGACGACGATTCCGAGGCAGGGCGCGGCGTGGCAAGGAATCCCGAGTACAAGGGCCTGATCGTTGATTCGCTCCTCAACGCACTGTCCACAAAACCGTCCCACGACGCCACAGACGTACTACAACGCTTGTCCGAGAACCATTCCTTGAAACCATGGCGCCTCGGACTGCAAGACGCGGCAAACACACAGCGCGAGGTTCGCCGCGCAGCGAACTTCCAGCACCCGACGGTTCAACAGGTGCTGGAAACCCTCGATGACCGGCGACCCGCGAATCCGGCCGACCTGGCGGCCCTCACCATGGATGTCCTGATTGAACTGAGTAAGGAAATCCGCCACGGGAACACCTCGGACTGGCGACAGTACTGGAACCTGCAACAGGAATCCGCCGAACCGATCCGGGAGAACGACGGCCGCGACAGGTTGCTGTCAGACCTCAAGCCAAGACTGGGACGATTCAACGTCGTTGCCTTGCAGGAAGGTACTTACGCCGACGACAAGAGAGCGGACATCCAGGTCTCATGCGACGGCTTCAACGTACCGATCGAGATCAAGAAGAGCACGCACGATGATCTTTGGCGGGCCATCCGCAATCAATTGATCGCCAAGTACACTCGCGATCCCGGCTGCGATGGCTACGGCATCTACCTCGTCTTGTGGTTCGGCCGCCACCTGTGCAAGGGACCGCCCAAAGGACCGGCACCGGAAACGCCCGATGCCCTCCGCGACCAACTCCTCGCCACGGCCGACCTCTCCCCCGAGGAGCGCCGCAAGATCTCCGTCGTCGTCATCGACGTATCGAAGCCTCAGCACCAATCTGGTAGCATGCCGGCATGACCTCGAAGATCCGCACCTATTGTGCCATGAGCAAGTCCCGCTGTGGGGTGGTGGCCACGGTGGAGGACGGGCGCTTCGTGCGCCTGGAGCCGGACGCGGAACATCCCAACCGGGGTATCTGCATCAAGGGGCAGGCGGCGCCGGAGTTGGTGTACGACCCGGAGCGGCTGCGCTGGCCGCTCCGGCGCACCAATCCCAAGAGCGACCCGGACCCGGGCTGGGTGCGGGTGGGTTGGGACGAGGCCATGGCGGAGATCGCCGAGCGGTTGGGGGCGCTGCGGGACCGCTATGGCGCGGAGTCGGTGTTCTTTTACCGGGGGGCGTCCGGGGGCAGCGCGTCGGCGGAGTACGAGCCGTGGCTGATCCGCTTCGCCAGCCTGTTCGGCAGCCCCAACACCGTGTCCACGGGGCACATCTGCAGTTGGCACAAGGACAACGGCTCGCGCTACACGTACGGCAGCGGGATTCCGAACCCGGACTTCGAGAACACGGCCTGCATCCTGCTCTGGGGGCACAACCCCAACGCCTCCTGGCCCACCCAGGCCATCCGCATCTCCGCGGCGCGCAAGCGCGGCGCCAGACTCATCGTCATCGACCCGCGGGCCATCCCGCTCACACGGAAGGCGGACCTCTGGCTCAAGGTGCGGCCGGGCACGGACGGGCTGCTGGCGTTGAGCTTCCTCAACGTGATGCTGGCGGAGAGACTCTACGACGCGGAGTTCCTGCGCGACTGGACCAACGCGCGCCTGCTCGTGCGCGAAGCCTCGGGTGAGATGCTGACGCAGGACGTGGTGGCCGCCGGCGGTTCGCACGATCTCTACGGGGTATGGGACGAGGCGGCCGGCGCGCTCACGTTCCACGACCCGGCGAACCCGACGGCGGTCTCGCGGCCGGCCCTGGAGGGGTCGTTCGAGGTCCGGCTCGCGAACGGCTCCGCGGAACGGGTCACGCCGGTCTTTGGGCTGCTGAAACGACACTTGAACCGGTACGCGCCCGAGGCCACCGCGGAGGCCACCGGAGTCGACCCCGACCTCGCCCGGCGCGCGGTGCGGCTCTTCTGCAACACGCCGCCGGGCTGCTACTACAGCTACAACGGCCTGGAGCAGCACGCCAACGCCATGCAGACCAACCGCGCGGTGTGCCTGTTCTACAGCCTTACCGGGAACCTCGACCGGCCCGGCGGCAACGTACGCTTCGCCAAGAACCCGGTCAACGGCATGGACGGACGCAGGTTCCTCTCCCGGGAGCAGGAACGGAAGCGGCTCGGGTTCGACGCCCGGCCCCTGGGGCCCGTGGCCACCGGCCGGGTGCAGGCGTACGAGGTGTACCGCGCCGCGCTGGAGGGCGAGCCCTATCCCGTCAAGGGTTTCCTGAGCTTCGGCGGCGACATCATCATGGCCAACGGGGATACGCTCCGGGGACGGCGCGCGCTCCAGCAACTGGACCTCTACGTGCAGACCGACTTCTACGAGACCCCCTCGGGGCGTTACGCCGACTTCCTCCTGCCCGCGGCCACGTCCTGGGAGGACTGGCACGTGAAGGGCTCCTTCGACCAGGGGGCGGCCACGAGCACGTGGCTGCAGTACCGGGCGCCGGTGGTGCCGCCGCAACACGAGAGCCGCTCGGACGCCGACATCCTCTTCGACCTCGCCGGCAGGATGGGCTTCGACGAACACTTCTGGCACGGCGACCGGGAGGCGGCGCTGGACACCATGCTGGAGCCCGCCGGCATCACGGTGGCGCGGTTGAAGAAGCACCCGGGCGGACTGTCCATGCCCAGGGAAACGCGCTACCGCAAGTACCTGGAAAAGGGGTTCGACACGCGCTCCCGGCTGGTGGAGATATATTCCATCCCGTTCCGGGAACAGGGCTACGCGCCGCTGCCGGACTTCACCCCGAGCGAGACCGGGTTCGGCGCCGAGGTGGTGCGCGACTATCCATTCACCCTGACCACGGCCAAGGGCATCCACTTCTGCCACGGCCAGCACCGGTCGGTACCGTCGCTCCGCGCCAAGACCCCGGAGCCCCTGGTGGAGATCCATCCCGACGACGCCACGGACCTCGGCATCGCCGCCCGGATGCCCGTACGGGTGGAGACCAAGGTGGCCGCCGTCACCATGAAGGCACACCTCAACGCCGAGCTTCCCCGCAAGGTCATCCGCGTCATGCACGGCTGGTGGCAGGGCTGCCCCGATCTCGGGCTGCCCGGCTACGACCCCTTCAGCGCCGAAGGCGCCAACGTGAACCTCATCATCGACAACGACGTCATCGACCCCATCACCGGCTCGGTGCCGCACCGCTCCTACCCGTGCCGCGTGGCCCCGGCATGCCCGATCCCCTGACCGCGGTCATCATTTTCGCCGTCTTCCTGTTGGCGGGTGGAGTCAAGGGTCTGGTGGGCTTCGGTCTGCCCACGGTGAGCCTGGGCCTATTGACCGTGGCCTTCGACCTCACCACCGCCATGGTGCTGTTGCTGGTCCCGTCCTTCGTCACCAACGTGTGGCAGGCGGCGGTGGGCGGCCACGGCCGCGCCATCCTGGCGCGCCTCTGGCCCTTCCTCGTGACGGCGACGGTCACGGTGTGGATAGGCGCCCTGGTACTGGCGCGGGTGGACGTGGCGTGGCTGTCGGCGCTGCTGGGGCTGCTGCTGTTAGTCTACTCGGTGTTGAACCTGGCCGGCGTGCGCGTCGCCCTCGCGCCCGAACAGGAGACTTGGGCCGGCCCGCTGGTCGGCGCGGTCAACGGGGTCGTCACCGGGATGACCGGGTCCTTCGTGGTACCCGGTGTCCTGTACCTGCAGGCCATCGGCCTCGCCCGCGACATGCTCGTGCAGGCCATGGGAATATTCTTCACGCTGTCGACCGTGGCGTTGGCCCTGGCGCTACGGGGCAACGGCGTGCTCGACCTGTCCTACGGCGCGTGGTCCGGGGCGGCGCTGGCGCCCGCGGCCCTGGGCATGATCGGGGGCCGGCGCGTCCGCGGACGCCTCTCCGAGGGGCGGTTCACGCAGGTGCTGTTCATCGCCTTGTCGTTGCTGGGAAGCTACATCATCGTACGGTCGGCCTGGGCCCTGGCATGACCCGCCGCCCGCCGTAGGGCGCCCCGAAACCGAAATCTCCCATGGGAGCCGTGTCGGGACGCAGGACATGCGCCAACGCCGTTGTTGACGGCATCCGCCCCGGTGGTTATGAAACACCGTTTACGGAACGGAGTCCATCGACACAACGAAAGGAACGCTACATGGCTAACCGAACGAAACCGATACTCTCGGCGGCATCGGCCGCGCTCCTCGCGCTGAGCCTGTTCGGACCTCCACTGCTGCCGGGTACGTCTCGGGTCCACGGCCAGGACGCAATGAAGGGCCGTCCATCCGTAAAATACGTCTTCACGGTGGACTATCCCGTGGACGGCAAGGACAAATATATCGCCTGGGTGAGTGGTAACGTCGAGGCACTCAAGGCTCCGCCCGAAGTGCGGCGCATCACCTCCTACGACAACTACTACGGGGCATCGCCCCACCGCGTCGTCGAGTTCGAGTTCGACAACCTCGAAGACGCCGGGAAGTACTTCGCCAACGAGAAGGTCAGCGCCGTCTTCGCCGACGTGCCGAAATATGGCCTGAACGGGAAAGTCCAGATAATGGTGCTGCGGAGCGACTACACAGCCAAGTGACGCGGCGGTTTCAGAACGGAAGGCTGTGTTTCCGGGCGCTATTGCAGGGCTTGCAGCTCGGCACGACATTACCCCTCGTGCTCTTGCCGCCGCGGATGACGGGCACGACGTGGTCCATGGTCAACTCGCGCGGCGGGAACCGGCCGCCACAGTGAGCACACAGACCTTGACTCGTCCGGTTCTTCCACCACGGGCTGTTGCGCAACTCCCGCGCCTTCCGGCGCTCGCGGCGGATCTCATCCTCGGTGACCGGAACGAGGAAGGCATCGGGGTCCGGCGTCATCTCACAGCACCTTGTTCTTGAGGGTCCTGAAGTAGACGGCGAAGCCCGCGGCGACGCCGAGATAGAGGATACTCCGGGCCAGTGCCCAGCCCCCGCCGGCGCCGAGATAGTTCGTCAGCTCCCAGCCGCTGAAGAAGATGAAGAAGACGATGGACGTCCCGATGAGTATCTTGTGGGCGGTGATCAGTTTCATGGCTTGAGCATTCCGGTCGAGGTTCCGGTCGAGGTATATCCCCAGCTTCCCATATCTTGTAGATCTTCTAGTAGATTTCCGGGAATTCCAACAGGCAAGGAGATACGATGTCCATAGAAGTCGTCCATACCGACAAGGCACCCGACGCCATCGGCCCCTACGAGCAGGCCATCAAGGCCAACGGCTTCGTCTACACCGCGGGGCAGATCGGACTGGAGCCGGGTACCGGCGAGCTCGTGTCCGGGGGCTTGGAGGCGCAGGCGCGCCGGGTGCTCGACAACGTCACCGCGGTGCTGGAAGCCGCCGGCACCTCGTGGGGCCGGGCGGTCAAGACCACCATCTACCTGACCGACATGGCTGATTTCGCCGCCGTCAACACCATCTACGAGAGCTACCTGGGAGGCTCGAAACCCGCCCGCACGACCGTGGCGGTGGCTGGGTTGCCCAAAGGGGCTCTCGTGGAAGTCGACGTGGTGGCGCTGGCATAGCCAACCTCGATGTTGCAGAAACTGGAAGCATTGAGCGGCCGGGAGGCAAGCCGGACGGGGTTCGGAAGGGTGGAGGGGATTGTCAGAGGCAACAACCCCCTGAATCGTCATTCCCGCGAAAGCGGGAATCCAGGAGGGGTGAGGCGGGGAAACGCCGCTGTAGCGACCCGCCACCACCCCTGGATTCCCGCTTTCGCGGGAATGACGGATTGGTGTCTAGTCGTCAGGAAGCTTCGGGGTGCCGTCGGGGTCGAGGTAGTCCCGCCACAGGTAAACCGCCTCGAAACCCAGCACTTCAGCCGCCCTGGTGACGTCGAGGCCGCCCCAGTGCCCGGAGTAGCCCTCCCTGATCCGGGTGGCGGGGATGTATTTCCGGACCAGCTCTTTCGTGGGCTCGAGGTATCGGCTGGTGGCGGCGGCGATGTTGAAGACGTGGTGCCCCGAGAGCGGGGTTTCCACCGCGAGGCGGCACGCCACGGCCGCATCCCGCGCGTCCACGTAGCTCCAGAACGTCCCCATCCTGCGTCCCGGGTCGGTCCACCGTGCCGGCAGCGTCTCGAAGGCGGGGTCGAAGTTCACGCCGCTGAACCGGAGGCTCACCACGGTGAGGTCGCTGTAGCCCGTGCAGGAATCGGCGAGTTGCTCGCCGAACACCTTCGAAAGGGCGTAGGGGTCCTCGGGCCGGCACGGGTAGGCCTCGTCCAGGGGCAGGTAGTCGGGTGCCCGGATTTTCGGGGCATACAGGAAACCGTAGGCGGCGATGCTCGACGCGCACACGACGCGAGGGACGCCCAGGTCCACGGCGGCGTGCAGCACGTTGTAGGTGGCGGTGACGTTGTTGCTGAAGGTCTCGCAGTCGGGCGCCAGGTTGGGGGCCTGGTAGGCGCCCAGGTGGATGGCGGCGTCGGCGCCCTTGAAGGCCTCGTAGAGGGCGGCCGCGCGGCGCAGGTCGCAGAGCCAGGAGTCGCACAGCCTCGCCGGCGGCGGCACGATGTCCAGGCTCAGGACCTCGTAGCCGTGCTCCAGCAGGTGGCCGATGGCCTGCTGTCCGAGGCGGCCGCTGCCGCCGGTGACCACGACCTTGGGCATTCTGATGTCCTGTCCTACCGGGCGTGAGGTTCCGTGCCCCGCACCCCCACGAACGAGTCGAGCTTCACCAGCCCCTCGGCGTTCTCCTCCAGCCGCAGCGCCTTGGGCTCCCGGCCCGCGGCCACGGCGTCGATGGCGTCGCGGATCATGCGGCGCAGCATGATGATGCCGCGGTCGGAGGTGCCGAGGCGTTCCTCGCGTTCGCCCAGGAGCCGCTGGGTGCCCTGGGTGACGATGTCTTCCTGGCGGATGTTGCCGCGGAAGGGCATGAGCGGGCGCGTGTCGTAGGGTTTGACCTCGCCCTTGGGGGTCTCGCGCTTCCGCAGCTTCCCCAGCCGCTCGAAGATGTCCGGGTCCGGGCCGGTGTAGTAGTCCACGGTGAACAGCATGAAGTGGTCGTCGTCGTTGGGCGTGAGGAACATGAAGTGCTCGTAGTTGGAGCCCACCTTCTCCAGCACTTCCGGTTCCACCCGCGCGTGCACGAACTCGGTGTCGCCCACCTGCAGGATGCTCGGTAGCCCCAGGCTCATCTCGTCGACGAACTCCGTGCCTTCCGCCGGACCCGGCTTGGACATGACGATCTTCATGCCGTAGGGCGTCTCCACCGGCTCGTAGGCCGGCGGGCTCTCGGCGCTGAAGAACGAGCCGCCCCAGGTCTGCTCGCCGTAGGCGCTGCGGCTGTGGAGGATCCACACGTGGCAGGGGTCGGCGCTGTTCTCGTAGAAGTTGAACCAGTTGTAGTCGAAGTGGCGCGTGCTCTCCACCAGCCGCTGCCCGCCGTGGTCCACCAGCGGGGAGTAGTTCGGCAGGGGCGGCGGCTTGTCGGGGTCCGGCCCCATGTAGGCGAAGATCAATCCTCCCAGCGCACGCACCGGATAGGCCGGATGCTTCACCTTGGCGCAGAAGCTCGTCTCCGGCGGCTCGGACGGCTGCTCCAGGCAGTTGCCCGCGACGTCGTAAAGCCAGCCGTGGTAGGGGCAGCGGATGCCGCGCTCCTCGATGTCGCCGTATTCCAGGGACGAGCCCCGGTGCGAGCAGTCCCGGCCGATGAGCCCCAGCCGTCCCTGGAGGTCCCGGAACAGCACCAGGTCCTCCGCCAGCACGCGCACCGCCTGGGGGACGTCGTGCAACTCCGCCTCGGTGCCCACCGCCAGCCAGTAACGCCGCAGCCACTCGCCGCCTGGCGTGCCGCGCCCTACCCGCGGGATGTCCTTGTTGGTGCTCCTGAATGTGTCCACGCGATCAACCTCGTTTAGAACCCTTTCAAAATACCCTTGGCCGACTTCTCATCCAAAGCCTTCCGGATATCGGCCGCCACCTCCATTACCTCCGCTGGTGCGCGAATGGATTCGCCGAGACGTTCGCTCAATGCTGCGACCAGTGGTGCAATAGACGGGGATTTCCCCCTGTCCTCCACCAGGACCTCCAACAGATCCTCTTCACGCGCCCCGACCGCGACCAAATTCAGTACAAGCCGGATCATCAAGCTTGTCATGATAGCGTAACCCGTCGGGAAACGGGCATATGCGGCTCGAAATGCTCCGATCGCCCCCACGTCCCGCCGGACCGTCAACGCTACCGCCCGCGCGGCGACGCCGAGCCACGCCAACATGGGGTACGAAACCTCGCTGGACGTGCCGAATTTCTGCTCCAGAACGACACTCGATGCGAGCGCCTCTTCCGTGCGTCCGAGTTCGGCCAACCTCAAGGCCTTGAATGCGAGTGCCACAACCGACACGTCACCTGACTTTCCCTGCTGTTCTACGTAATCGATTACGACGTCGTAACTGGCAATCTCTTCTTCGAATTTATCGAGGCTGCCCAACATGAAAGCCCTGTTCAATAATGCACCGCCTACCGATGCTCTGATCTCCGGGCGGTCGCTCGTCCCATAGCGATCCATCAGCATGTCGTAAACCGCCAAGGCCTCATCCGGGTCGTTCAGTCGATCGAGCACGATATCTGCCTTGCCGACCAACGCGTTAACGACCGTCAACTGTATTTCCGGTTCTTCACTGTCCCCGTAGTTCCTCAACACATCGTCATACGTCGCAATTGCGGCCTCCACATCATCCATTTGGGCGTGTGCGTCTGCGGCGACCACTAGTACACATGCGACAAGTTTCTGCCATCCCGACCGCTCGTTTTTGCCAAACCAGTCGGCCGTTCTTGTAGCGCAATTGATGGCTTCCTGGTAGCTGCCCACTTCATAGTATGCGGCCGCCGTAGTGCACAAGACGCGAGCCGAACGATAGAGAATGAAGACATCCCGACTATCCCGGAACCTGTTCAGGACTTCCCTACCGATTGGAAAGACCTCTTCAAACTCGCCCAGCCCGAAATGGGCATCGGCCCGCAGGTGAGCCAGATAAGCTGCCTCGTGATCCACCATGGTCTCGTCGCGTCTGTCCCACCCCTCCGCGACATAGCGGTCGACAAGTTCCAGTACCTTCCGGTAGGACTTTTCCTCGAACGCGGCGGCGATCCCCTCGTCGAGTTCCTTTACGGCCGTTGCGCGCCGATTCATCCACGCCTTTCTGGAGGCATCCTCAAGCCTGTCCCAAATGAAAGTCGATTGCAGGTCCTGGTCCGCCGGCCTGTTTTGCAGGATGCGGTCGACTCCGCTGTGCAACACCGGTGCGTCCATGATCTCCGACCAGAGTCGGTCAAAGATCTCATAGAGCGCGAACCTGTCATAGAAGGCCAACATGAACCGGATGAGGCTCTCGACGACGGCCGCCTCGTCCCGTTCGCGACGCAGCTTGTAGTATATGCTGTAGAGGGGCTCTGCCCCGACGTATAGGTGCCTGCTACTACCCTTCGACGCTTGCCTCATGACCGCACCGCGGCGCACAAGTCGCCCAAGCATCGTCGAGACGGCTCTGATGTCCATCCGGGCTCGGTCCGCGATCTCGCCGGTGCTGGACGGCCGCCAAAGGTCGAGAACCGCGACGTAGACCCGCCGTTCGGCCTTGGGCAGCACTTCCAGATGTCCGCGGAAATACTCGGTATGCTCGTCGACCAGACGAACCAGTTCCTCCATCAGCCGCCGGAGCGAGCGGTGCTCCGAGAAGCCGGCAACGATTGCAAGAAGACGGCAATTGCCTCCCGTCAGGATTTCGAGAGGCCTGATGTCGCGGGCACCGATCCGGTCCCCTGTCACCGCCTGCCAGAGGCGGCGGCACTCTTCGGTTGCCAGCGGCCCCAGCGCCACGATCCGGAACAGTTCGAAGAAGGCTTCGCGAGGATCCTCCAACTCCTCGAAACGACTGGTTGCGGACGCAAGCAGAACAATCCGGGGCTCGGACTGGAGCGTGCCGCGGAGTTGCCAACCGAAATCTTCGTTGACATTCCCACAAAGCGACTGCAGGTTCTCGACCATCAACACGAGCTTCCTACCTAGTCGCTCCGCCGCGTCCAGGACCGCCGCCCGCGCCGAATCCCCCATGAACCGCTCGCCCCAGCGTACCGCCAGTTCGGCGTGCGTCTTCCCGAGTTCCCGCGCCAGGTCGGGAGAAGCCTCCGCCGATTCCCGCGCCAGATGAAACAGGGTTTCCAGCCAGAAGTCCGCTATATCGAATATTTCGTGGCTCTCCTCCATGAACCGGACCGGGAACAACGACCGGGAGAGATCGTGATTAGTTCGCATCTCTGCGGCTACCCGGGCGAGCAGCATGGTCTTGCCCCGACCGCGCGGCGCGACTACGAGGAGGTGCTGACAGGAGGGAGAGTCGATATTGCCCCGTAGCACGTCCAGCACCAGTTGCAGTTCGCGCTCCCTGACGACGAACTGCTTCATCAACTCGCGGTGCGACTGAAGCGTTCCGGGGTTGAACTTTCGGATTGACCCCGACGGCCGGGCGCCTCCACTCACGTCCATCACCGCAAGGGTCCCTCCGCTTCGCGGATCGCGAAGCGAACTTTCAACGGTACGTGATGGTCGTGAAACCGGGCGGCCCACCAGTCTCGGAGCAGAAGCGAGGCGAAGCGGTAGCCACCTTCCGCTCGCTCGAGATAGCCGTCATGCACCAGGACATCGAGCGCGTCGGAGATTCTATCGGTTGCGTTTCCCAACAGTTTCGAGTATCCCGCCGCCAGGCAATTTCGGGCGCTTTGTCCAAACGTACCCACGATGGCCGCCTCCGCGAGGATTTCCATGGCGATCGAATGGCTCTCTTCGTCCAGGGCCTCCTTGAGCCGCGTTTCGTAGTGCACCAAGTCGTTCTGTCCCGACGGACCGAGCATGGCCGTGCGATAGACCTCTCTCACGTCTTCCACGCTGACACTCTCCCGCCCCTGCATCTTGGCGAAATCGCTCAACCGCGCGAAGAAGCACTGGATGTGATGGGGTATGCCGATGCCAAGCGCATCGCATACGGTTGCCGCAACACTGTCCTCGACGCGAAGTCCGTTGCTTGCGGCGAGACGGTTGAAGCAATCGATGCCGGCCTCCCGGCTCCATGGACCCAACCGAAGCGAGAAAAAGTGGTTGATCCGATCCGAAAGCCCAAGCCGCCGCACCAAAGGCTCCAGTCCGATACTGCCGGATAGGATCAAAACGGGCGACGCATCGCCAAGGATCTGCACCGTGCCACGCAGCCAACTCAGGAACTCGTCGACCCGCTCGGCATTACCATCCCGACGGTGCATGCGCTTGAGAAAAATCGGCAACTCGTCGATGACCAGGAGCACAGGTTTCCCCTGCGCGCTGCATTCGGCCAGCAGCCGTTCCCCGTGGCGCTGCCAGTTGCCACCGTCAAGACCTCCTCGGATTTTCACGCTGAAGTCGCCCGCGCCGATTTCCTCGACGTTCGCGGTGACGAGATCCTTCATGGACGCAGCGAACCGCGACGCAATCGACCGCACCGGATGCACGGCCCTCGCCAATCCGGCGACCGCATCCTCAGCGCATGATGCGCCTTCGACGTCGACAAAGAAGAAAAGCCAATCCTTGTGCTCAAACTGCCGTCCGAGTTCCTGCAGGATGCTCGTCTTGCCCATGCGCCGCTGTCCGCTCAGCAGCACATGGTTCCTTTCGCCCACCTTCGCGGCGAGCACTGCCAGTTCAGGTTCGCGGTCGAAGAAATCGTCACCGCTTACCCAGCGTCCGGTCGAAGACCTCATCGGAACTCTCTCTGAATTTGCTCGCCTTCACGATAAGCTTCAACAACACCGGTGTCAACCATTTCGTTGACATGGCTTCTGTTGAACCACAAGCCGCTCGTCACACCCTGCCGGTCCGCAACGAGAGCGTGCGAAGCCCTTCCCGGTTCGAAGGCTCCGTTCGGGAACTACTCGCTACAGATGGGACGACCGATCCAAAAGTACCCGTAGGTTCATGAGTCGACTCGCGACACAGGACACCAACTCAGGACTCCAGTCGCGCGGCGTCAGTCCAGGAAGCCGCCGCGGCTCAGTTCCCGGTGCACGGAGTCGCGCGACTCCGGCGGCAGCGGCTTGGTCTCCCACTTGGGGAAGCGCTTGATGTCGAAGCCGCGCATCCGGTACATCTCGGCCACCACCGCCCGGCCGTGGCGCTTGATCTGCCCGATGACCACGGCGGTGACGTCGTTGACGCGCCGCTGCAGTCGCACGGCCGCCGGGTAGTCTTCCCGCTCCAGCGCGCGCCACAGCTCGACGCACAACTCCGGGATGCAGCTCGTGGGCGGGTTGATCATGCCGGCCACCCCGAAGGGCACCAGCCCGAAGATGTCCGCGTTGCCGGTGAACACCGACACGTCCGGCGGGAACAGCCGCACGTAGTCCAGCATGGCGCCGGCGCCGTAGGCCACCTTGATCCCGCGGATGGTGGGGATCTCGTCCTTCATGCGCTGGGCGAAGGGCGGCGCGATGGAGATGCCCGAGTATTTCGGGTTCTCGTAGATGAAGATGGGCAGCGAGACCGCGTCGGCCACGGCCCGGAAATGGGCCATGATCTCGTACTCCGAGTGGTCGGCGTAGTAGTACGGCGGGATCACGCCGATGCCGTCGACACCGGCCTCGGCGGCGTGCCGCGCCAGCTCCACGGTGCTCTCCGCGTCCGCGGTACCCACGTGCACGATGAGCGGCGCGCGCCCGGCGTTCTGGTCCACGGCGATCTCGGCGGTGCGCTTGCGCTCGGCCATGGACATGGCCGGGCCCTGCCCCGACGATCCCAGCATGAACAGCCCCTGGACCCCGGCGTCGACGTAGAAGTCCACGAGCTTCCGCAGCATCGGCTCGTCCACCGAGGCGTCGTGCTCGAACGGCGTGATGACGGGTATGACGATGCCCTTGATCATGGTCGCGACCCTCCGCTTGTCTCATATCACTTAACTGCTGTGGCTTGCCGCCGTCAACAACGGCCTGCCCTCCCCACCCCCCGGATTTCCGTTTTCGCGGGAATGACGATCCGGGTTGTAGCGGGCTTATGTGAACAAGATATAATTTTCATATCGATGACGGTATGGGTGGCCGTGCCATCACCTGCCGGCTTCCCCTATCTCGCCGCCAGCAAACGCATGAGCCGGCCACGACCGTCTATTCTCTCGTGGATGTGAATGGTCTTGAAGGCGACGTAGAGCAGCGAGGTCATGTTGGTGACGACGGGAAGGCCCAGGTCCGTCTCGATGTCCTCGATGACGTCCATCACCGGGAAGTTCGCGCACGGGATGTAGATGCCGTCGGCGTTGCCAGCCTCCCGCACGGCGCGCTTGGCCGCTTGATAGAGGTCCGCCACCGAGGCGATGCTCGAGGCCGTGAAGTCCGTCCCCAGGGAGACGACCGATGACGCCTCGAACCCCCACGCCTTGAGATAGCCCGCCACCTTCTCGTTGAGGTCGGGCGGATAGGGGTCGACCACGGCCAGACGCGACACCGAAAGCTCCCTGAACGCCTCCAGCGCGGCGGCCGCGGCGGTGGTGCACGGCACACCGGTTATGGACTCCAGCCTCTGGATGAGCTTGGTCTCGAACCCCTTGCCCTGGCTCAACACCAGGGGCGCGCCGTCATGAATGATGAAGTCGCAGGCGCGCCGCTTCAACTCGTGCGCGCACTCATCCGCCCGCTCCAGCGCCTTCCGGTACGCCTCCTCGTTCCACCCGCCCACCATGCAAGTGACCGCGATCATGCCGACCCCGTCGGGTGCGATGCGGTAGAAGTCGTAGCCGTTGAGCTCCATGACGGAGGGCGAGATGTAGCCGATTCGGGCACGGTAGCCGAACATGCGGTGCTCCTGAAATCGTGTCTGGTTGAGGGACCCTGGTCCATTCCAACGGGCCCTTGGATGCCGCTTTCGAAGCCTGTCCCGAAGTCGCCGAAGGGCTCGGGGCGAACCGCCGAGTCAAGGAACCCGGTCCGGACTCCGGTCGCCCGAGCGTAGCGAAGCGAAGTCGAGAGATCACGGGCCGGCGCATGCCGAATCGTCCGCCGGACGGCAGGTGGCTCAGCCGGCGTCGTTGAACTTGTAGAACGGGTTGACCGGGTGCTCCTCGTGCGACTCGAGGAAGTCCCGCACGCGCGGCGCGAGGCGCGCCTCCAGGCCGCCCGCCTTCCTGCGCGGCGCCGGCGCGATCTTCTGCTTGACCTCCTTGAGCAATGCCTTTTCGTCGAGTCGTACGTGCTTGCCGCCCCGGTAGAGGACCTCGCCGTCCACCATGACGGTGTCCACGGCTCCCGCGCCGCCCCGGTAGACCATGGCGTCCACCGGCGTTTGGTGCCTTGCGAGATACGGCTCCACGATGGGCCGCGAGTCCACCAGCACCAGGTCCGCGCGCTTGCCCGGCTCCAGGGTGCCGCAGTGCGCGCCCCAGCCGAGGACGTCCGTACCGCCCGCGGTCGCGGCCCGGAAGATGGCCTCCAGCGGCACAAGGCCCGGGCCGGCACCGGGAATGCGCTGCAGGTTGGCCGCGAGACGCATTTCCTGGAACATGTCGGGCCGGTCGTTCAGCGGGCTGCTGTCGAGTCCCATGCCCAGCCGCACGCCGGCGGCGTGAAACTCGGTCAGCGGCGCGATGCCGCTGCGCAGGCGCAGGTTGGAGCTGGGGTTGTGCACCACGGCGGCGCCCTTGGCGGCGGTGGTGCGCGTGTCCTCGCGGTTGAGCCACACGCCGTGAGCCAGGCTCACGTCCGGCGCCAGGAAGCCGAGTCCGGCGAGCCACTGCACGGCGCTCCTGCCGTATTCCCGCAGGAAGTAGGAGCGCTGGTACTTGGTCTCCAGCACGTGGATCTGGATGCCCAGGCCGCGCTCGGTGGCCTCCCGGCGGATGGCGCGCAGAAGGTCCTCGGTGCACCACTGGGGTCCCGCCGGCGTCAGGAACAGCCGGGCGCGGCCGCCGTCGCCGTCCAGGGAGTCGGCCAGGCGCCGCGCCGTCCGGAAGTAATCTTCCGGCGCGGCGGTCCGGGAGCGGCGGTAACGCTCGGCCGCCTGTTCCCGCAAGGCCGGCGGCAGCGACGCCAGGAACTCGTCGTCGCCGTACACGATGTGGTTGCGGTCGCGGATGTCCAGCCCGAAGGACACGCGCATGCCCGCGTCGCCGTAGGCGCGCAGCCGTTCGTCGACGTCGGCGTCGTAGGTCTCGGGCGACAGGCTGGAGTTGTAGTGCAGGCACGTGGTGATGCCCGCCTCGATCATGGTCTTGCAGGCGTAGAGCACGTCCAGGTAGGGATCGAGCCCGGCGCGGGGCTCGGCCGCGAACCGGGAGATCTCGAAGCAGTCGTCCTTGCCGCCCAACTGGAAGTCCGTGAGCCCCTTGCCGTGCTGGTGCGCGTTGACGAACCCCGGGATGACCCAGTGGCGCGAGGAGCCCACCACGGCGGCGTTGGCGTAGGAAGTCTTGAGGTCCTGGTAGCGTCCCACCTCGACGATGTCCCGGCCCGACACGGCCACGGCGCCGTTGCGGATGACGCCGGCGGCCCCGTCCCGGGTCATGGTCACGACAAGCTTGCCTCGAACGAGATAGTCCATTTTCGACCTCCTTGGGGAAACCGGTTACCCGCGGACGCGATCAACGAGAGCTCCCTGACCCTCCAGCCCCAGGAACCGCAGGCAGTTGCCCGAGGAGATCCACTCGCGCTCCTCGGCGGTGAGCCGCAATTCGTCGAACTCGTCGTCCGGGGGCTGCTCCCGGAACTGGAACGGGTAATCGGAGCCGATGACCACCTGCCGCGCGCCCACCGTGTCTATGAGATAGCGCACGGTGCGGTTGTCGAACATCACGTCGTCATAGAAGAACATGCGCGCGTACTCGGAGGGCCTGCGGGGCATGAGCGCGTGGAAGTTGGGGTTCCTGTCCCATGCGTTCTCCAGCCGCGGCAGGAGCTGGGTGAAGGTGCCGCCGCCGTGGCTGAAGCACAGCCGCAGGTTCGGGCACGCTTCCATGAGCCCGCCGGTGACCATGCTGGCGATGCCGAGGGCGCCCTCCAGCGGAAAGGCGACGATGTTCTCGATGAACGGCGGCCCCACCACCCGGTCCATGAAGGTGACGTGCTGGGCGTGCACGAAGATGGGCATGTCCAGCGCCTCGGCCGCCTTGAAGAACGGCAGGAACTCGGGTTCGCCCAGGCTTTTACCGTTGACGTTGCTGAGCAACTCGACGCCGTGGAGGCCAAGCGACTTCACCCTATCCAATTCCGCCGAGGCGAGATCCACGTCCTGGAGCGGCACCGAGCCCAGCGCGTAGAAGCGGTCCGGGGCCTCGTCCACCATGCGCATCAGCACCTCGTTCAGGTAGCGCGCGAGGTCGCGGCCGTCCTCCGGGTCGAGGCGATAGGCCAGAAGCTCCGGCATGGGCGACAGCACCTGGCGGTCCACGGCGTAGTCGGCCGCGGCCATTTCCCGCAGACGGCGCGGCACCGCCCAGCAGCGGTCGAGCACGGTGCGGAAGTTCCGCCCGGCGATCATCACGTTGGCGGTCTCCGGCCCGGTGCGGTCCATGGACGGCCAGCGGTTGCCGGCGGCGCGGTTGCCCACCGGCGGGAAGTTCTCGGGAACGATGTGGGTGTGAACGTCGATGACCATGAGAGATGCTCCTCGCGGGGCGTTACGCGGTATCGGTGCGGACCGGCGCGATGATGAACAGGCTGAGGAACCCGGAAAACACCAGCGTCACGGCAAAGATGGCAAAGGACACCGTGTAGCTGCCTTGCCAGTCGTGGAGAAAACCGAAGAACGGCGGTCCGATGGCCGCGAACCCGTGGATCAGGAACAGCCCCAGGCCGCGGATCCTGCCCATGGACACGCGGCCGAAGAACCGCGCCCACATGAGGTCGGGCAGCACCATGTTACCACCGAGCCCGACACCGTAAAAGACAAAGCCGACGTACACCAGAGGCAGCGAATCGGAAGTGATGGCCAGTATGAGGCCGGACGCCTGGATCAGGAACTTGGCCAGGGTCGTCCGGCGCACGTCCATGCGGTCGGCGATGAGGCCCCAGACCAACGGCGAGCCGAGCTGCATGGAAGCGATGACGGCCATGACGCCGGCGGCCACCGGGCCCGAGTAACCGAGGTCGGTGATGTAGGGGAAGACGTGCAGGTTGAGGCCGGTGACGCCCACGGAGGATACGCCGAAGACGGCCACGATCAGCCAGAAAGCCTGGGTCCGCATACCGGCCGCCCGGCTCCAGGTACGGGTCTCGCTCGCCGTCCGCGCCCCCGCGCCCCGTGTCCTCCCCTCCGGCATCGCCCCGGGCTCCAGCCCGTCGGGATGAAGCCCCATGTCCTCGGGGGAGCGCCGGACGTAGATCAAGGCCGGGGCCACCACCAGGGCCACGGTGAACAGGGCGAAGACCGCCCAGGTGTGGCGCCAGCCCAGCCACACCAGCAGCGGCGCCACCAGGAACGGCATGACGACCTTGGCGAAGCCGATGCCCATGCTGGCGAAGGCCATGGCCCGGCCGCGCTTGACCACGAACCACCGGGCGATCATGACGTTGACGACCATGTAGCCGAGCAAGCCGTCGCCGATGGTCACCAGGGACCAGCGCACGGCCACGAACTGCCAGAAGACATCGACCTGACTCAGCAGGAGGTAGCCGACGGCTGCCACCATCGCGCCCACGGTGAGCAGCCACCGGCTGCCGTGCCGGTCCACCAGCGAGCCCACCATGGGAGCCATGGAGGCCGCGATCAGCCCCTCGCCCGACCGCAGCATGGAGAAGACCCCGCGGGACACCCCCAGGTCCAGGGTCATGGGCTTGAGAAAGATGCTCAGGGTGCTGGCGAGAGCGAACGAGGAACCGACGTTGGCGATGAATCCGACGGCGACGATGTACCAGCCGTAGAAGAATTGTCCCGGTGTGCGTGCGCGATGTGCTGAACCCAGCGTAACCACCTGTCACGGGTAGCAGGGTTGACCATTGATGGGAAGCGGCCGGGGGATGCGGCCGTGGCCGAACGGACGCCGCGGATTGTCCGTATGGACGCGGCGGATTGTCTTTTGGTAGTTTCATCCTCATGCCTTCCGTCATGACCGCGGAACAGCGTGTGTCGAGACTCATGCGGCAGAGGCCCCTCGAATCGTCATTCCCGCGAAGGCGGCTGTGTCAAGACTCTGCCTGTATGGGAATTGACAACAAGTCCCCGAAACGTCATTGATATGGAAATAAAAAGCTTGTTCAATGATTTCCAGTAGTTACGGAATCCCGCTACACCCCAATGAGTCATTCCCGCGGAAGCTTGCCCTCGACCCCGATCGGGGGCAAGCTTTCGCGGGAATGACGTTCTGTGCGTTGGAGCCATTTGGTATCCGAGCAGGTCCGAGCAGAGTCTTGACACAGCCTGTTTCGCGGAAATGACGAAAGGCGGGCCGCGGTTGACCCCGAATGAGACACGTCACGTGTCGCTGACGTGATGAGTACGTTCTGTACAAGGGCAAAGGAGGCACCATGCGCGTATTGATTACCGGGGCCGGGTTGATCGGCTCCCACGTGGCCGCCGAACTGAGTTCCCAAGGCGACGAAGTGACGTTCTTCGACGTTGTGCCGAAGCCGGACTACATCCGCCACGTCACCGGCAAGGACCTTCCGCTGGTCCGAGGCGACATCTGTGACCTGGCGGCGTTGATGGACGCCTTCCTGACGGTGAAGCCCGAGTGCGTCGTCCATCTGGCGGCGTCCGTGGGCGAGTCCAACATCCCGAACCTCTACGCGGGGTTCCAGGTCAACCTGGTGGCCACCTTGAAGGTCGCCGAGGCGGTGCGGCTCGCCGGCGTGCGCCGGCTGGTGCATGCCAGCACCCAGGCGGTGTACCAGGACGCCGATCCCGGCGAACTGCTGCGGGAAGACTCGCCCCAGGACGGCCGCGGCCGGGTCTACAACGCCTCAAAGGTGGCGTGCGAGCACGTGCTCAGGACCTTTGCCGCCAAACAGGCCTTCGAGCTGGTGCTGCTGCGCTTCGCGGGGGTGTACGGCTACCGGTCGGTGGCCGGCGGCCCGGGCGTGGCGGTGCAGGAGGCCGTCTGGGCCGCCATGGCCGGGGAGGAGGCGGTGCTCAACGCCTACGAGACCGTGGACTTCGTCTACGTCAAGGACCTGGCCGACGGCATCGCCCGCGCGGTGCACACCGCACCGCTGGCCCACGACGTCTACAACCTGGGCAGCGGCGCGCTCACCACCGTGGAGGACGTGGAGGCGGCGCTGCACGCGATCTTCCCGGACATCCGCCTTCGGCGCGGCACGCTCACGCCCGCGCGCCCGCGCATGGACATCACCCGGGCGCGCGACGAACTGGGCTACGCGCCGGAGTACAAGCTCGAAGCCGGTTTGCGGGATTATATCGCCGAGTTGAACCGGGAGTGAGGAGAGGTGTCCGCCGCCTCACTCCGCCTGGATCCCGGACCGAGTCCGGGATGACGGGAGGGGTTTCCCGACCCGGGGTGTTCCTCGCGTGGTGCCCCCACAGGGGCGACCGCGGGTCGCCCCTACAGGTCATCGCGCCTTGCCGGCGACAAACATCCTGCGCATCTTCACGACGTTTTATACGGGACAGGACACTAGGCAACCCGTCCGGATGCGGCGGCCTCCGTCAGTGTCGTGGTCGGGGAGACGTATTCCAGGTCGGTCAACACTTCGACGAGAGCGGGGCCGGGGGCGGCCAGGGCCTGCTTGAGCGCGGGCAGGACCTCGTCATCGCGGGTGACCTTGAGGCCCAGGGCGCCGTAGCCGGTGCCGAGCGCGGCGAAGTCGGGGTTGACGAGGTCCGTACCGTAGTTCCTCCCCGGATACTGCGCCTCCTGGTCCATGCGGATGGTGCCGTAGGAGCCGTTGGCGTACACCATCACGATGATCTTGACGCCGTACTGGCGCGCGGTGGCGAGTTCCTGACCGGTCATGAGGAAGCCGCCGTCGCCTACGTGGGCGATGACGGTGCGGTCGGGATGGGCCAGCCTGGCGGCCACCGCGGCGGGCACGCCCGGACCCATGCTGCCCAGGTTGGGGACGATGTAGGAATCGGCGTGGTCGAACTCGATGTAGCGCTGCACCCAGCCGCCGAAGCTGCCAGCGTCGTGGGTGTGGATGGTGTTTGGCGGGACCGTGGCCTTGATGTCCGCCATGACCCGCTCCATGGAGACGGCGCCGGTGGGGCGCTCGAGCGGGGTGGCGTAGCGCCGCTGCTGGGCGTGATAGTCCGCGATCCAGGCGGCGCGGGCTTCGTTGGGACCGGCGCCATCGCACTCCAGCGCCGCCGACAGGGCCTTGCGCGGGTCCGCCAGCACGGCCATGTCGGGGCTGAAGTTCTGGCCGATATTGCCGGCGTCGGCGTCGATCTGGACGGTCGTCAGCCCCGGGTGCGGCAGCCGGTAGCCGCCCGACACCTGCTGATTCACCCGGCAGCCGACGATGAGCAGCAGGTCGGCGTCCTCATCCACGATCCGGCGCGAGTGGTTCTTACGGCTGCCCAGGTTGCCGACGTAGTGGGGATGCGTGTTGGGGAACGCGTCCTGGCGCTTGAAGGCGCTCAGCACCGGCACCTGGAACTTCTCGGCGAAGGCCACGAGCTCGTCCCGGGCACGCGCGTACTGGGCGCCGGAACCCGCCAGGAGCACCGGTCTTTCGGCCTGGTTGACGCGCTCCACCATTTCGCGGACCTGCGCCGGGTCCGGGCTCGGACGGACCTCGGGATAGGGACCCACCATGGTGATGTCCGCCTCTTCCTCGAGCATGTCCCGGGGGAGGGACACCACAACCGGACCGGGACGGCCGGAGCGCGCCACGTGGAACGCCCGCGCCATGATGCGCGGCACGTCGCGCGGGTCGTTGATCTCGATGACCCACTTGGCGATGCTGCCGAAGAAGTGCGTGTAGTCGATCTCCTGCCCGGCCTCCCGGCCCCGGTGCGCCCGCGCCACCTGGCCGATGAGCAGGACCAGAGGCGTGGAGTCGTACTTGGCGAGGTGCACGCCGATGCTGGCGTTGGTGGCGCCGGGGCCGCGGGTGACGATGCACACGCCGGGAGTGCGGGTGGTCTTGCCGTAGGCTTCGGCCATGAGACAGGCGCTGCCCTCGTGGCGGTTGGTGATGAGGGTGATCTCGGGGACGTCTCGAAGCCCGTCCAGCAGGGCGATGTAACTCTCGCCCGGCACGGAGAAGGCGTGGCGCACGCCCTCGTTGCGCAAGGACCACGCCACCGCGTGGCCTCCCGACATCCTGCGGCCCTGCTGATCGACGCTCACCGGTTCACCCCCAACGTTTCTGGGACCAAGAGCCCCGCGACCTCAAGGCGGGCCGACAGTCAGCCGGCGGCCAACAGGGACCGCGGCCCCGGCCCCCAGGGGGGCGACCGCGGGTCGCCCCTACAAGTCAACGTGCATTGGCAACGACAAACAACGTCGTGCATTGGCGACGGCAATCAACGTCGCGATCTGCTGACGGCAGACAATCCTGCGCGACTCAGGTCAGTCGTTCGCGGGACGCGACACTAGTTGCCAAGGACGGCCTTTAGCTTGGCCAGGGTCTCCGGCGGTGCGTTCACCATGCCGTCCACGATCCGGGTCACTTCCCCGCCGTTGCTGAAGTGGACGCCCATCTTGGCCTTATTGGCTTCGGCGCGGAACCTGGCGTCGTTGAAGGTCTTCTCCATGGCGTCGCGCAGGACCTTGACCCGTTCCGCCGGGACCTCGGGCGCCACGGCCCACGGAAAGGCCATGCTCAAGGGCGCGTTGATGGCCCGCAGCATCTCCTTCTGCTCCGGGGTCTTGGCGAGCATGCCCGCCGCCGGCACGCCCTTGAGGAGCGGCGCGTCCGACGGTTTCTCGCCCATGATCACGATCACCTTGGCCGCCGCGTCCTCGCCCCGGAGGGTCGTGGCGAGAACCCCGGCCAATGGGTCGGCCGGACAGAAGGCGTCCACCTCCTTGCGCAGCAACGCGGCCTGTACGGGGGCGATGCCCCGATAACCCGTGATCATCTTGAACTTGGTCCCCAGCGCCGCGTTCAGCACGGCGGGAATGTCGTAGCCCATGGAGCCGGGGGTGCTGGTGCCGGTGGTGACCTCGCGCCTGGTGACGTCCTCGACGCTGTCGATGCCCAGGTCCTTGCGCACCACGCAGCCGCCGCGCGGCTTGTTGGCCGCGCCCAGCCAGTTGAACTTGCCCATGTCGATGTCGATGCCCTTGCGGCCGATGGCCCCCTGCAACACCAGTCCCTGATTGGTGCTCACGAACACCGTGCCGTCCTTGGGTTCCACGGCATAGACGCTGCGCGCCGCCACCAGTCCTCCCGCGCCCGGCTTGTTCTGCACGATGAACCTGGGGTTGCCGGGCAAGTACCGCGGCATGTGCCGCGCCACCAGGCGGGAATAGGTGTCGAAGGCGCCGCCGGGCGTGTAGCCGACGATGATGCGCATCGTCTTGTTGCGATAGAAGTCGGCGGGGGACGAACCCTCGGCAGCCGTCGCGGACGAGCCCGCCATTCCCAGAATCACCAGCAAGGAACCGCACAGCGTCTTGAAATACATGGGCATCCTCCTCATGGGGTCGTCATGCGTTGAATGCCCTACCCCATTTGAGCACGGGGGGCAAGGGAACGTCTCCGCGTGGACGCCGGTTCATGTTCCAGTCGACCATTGACCGATTTGGTAGCAATATGCCATTTTCTCGAACATTCGTCGTGGCCAGTCTGTCCAAGTGCCACCGATCAGAGTATCCCATTGACATCCAAGCTCAGCCACATCCTGAAGGACGCAAGGTCCGGTGACCACGTCGCCACTCGCGTCCGGGAGTACGACCGCGGCTATGGCGGCGCCGCGCGCGGCGGTCTGGACGAACGCAAGACGGACTACCGGTATTTCGAGAACACCTATTACGACTTGGTCACCGACTTCTACGAGTACGGCTGGGGCCAGTCCTTTCACTTCGCCCCACGCGTCACGAAGGAGAGCTTTGCCGCCTCACTTGCGCGCCATGAGCATTACATGGCCCTTAGACTGGGCCTGCAACCGGGAATGGTAGCGGTGGACCTGGGTTGCGGCGTCGGCGGGCCGGCGATCGAGATTGCCCGCTTTTCCGGCGCCTGCATCGTCGGCGTAAACGACAACGATTACCAGTTGAAGCGCGCTGAGAAGCAGACGGAAGCGGAAAACCTCAGCCACCTGGTGGACTATCTCAAGTGCGACTTCATGAATGTCGAAGCGCCGGACAACAGCTTCGACGCCGCCTTTTCCATCGAAGCCACCGTCCACGCGCCGGACAAGGCCGGAGTCTACGGCGAAGCGTTCCGCCTGCTCAAACCCGGGACCTGTTTCGCGGCCTACGAATACTGCATGACGGATCGGTACGACACCGAAGATCCGTATCACCGCCGCCTCAAGGCCGATATGGAATATGGCGGCTGTCTGCCGGACATTCCCCGGCCGCGTGAAATCGACGACGCCCTGCGACAGGTCGGCTTCGAGCTGCTGGATGCACGGGACCTCGCCGCCGCGTCCATCGGCGAAGCCGGCCGCCTCGGCATTTTCACGCCGATGTACTTCATTCACGCCCGCAAACCGGATCAGGACACGACCCGGAACCTGGGGCTCTTGCCACCGTGGGATGAGCGAGCATGAAACTGCACAACCTGTCGAACGCGTTGAAGAATGCGTACCGAGGGACGAACGTCACCCGCCGAGTGCAACAACTCGCCGGCTGGATCGACCGAACGGCCGAGCCGGCCGGCGCGACCGGATACAATCACGCGGAAACGGTGAAGGACTACTACGACCTTTGCAGTGAGTTCATGGTGTTCGGTTGGAGCGACTCCCTGCACTTCGCCCCCCTGACGCCTCACGAGAGTCTCGAGGCCGCCATCGTCCGGCATCAGCGGTGGATGATCTCCAAGCTGGAGTTGCGAGAGGGCATGACCGTGGTCGATGTCGGTTGTGGGGTCGGGGGACCGATGCGTCGGGTCGCCCGTGAGTCGGGTGTCAGGATTGTGGGGATCAACCACAGCGACATCCAGTTGGAGAAGGCGAAGACGCTGAACGACGAAGCAGGCCTCAGTCACATGATCGATTACGTGGCGTGCAGTTTCATGGACATGGGCGTGATCGAAGACAGCACGTTCGACCGGGGCTACGCCATCGAGTCGACCTGTCATGCGCCGGACAAGGAACGCGCGTTCGCGGAGATCTTCCGTATCCTGAAACCCGGAGCCCTGTTCTGGGGGCAGGAAATGTGCCTGACGGACAAGTTCGATCCGACCGACAGCCGGCACCAGGCCATCAAGCGGGAGCTCATGCGTGGCATTGCACTGCAGGACGTCGCCACCATGGCGGAAGTGAAACACGCCCTTGAAGCGGCGGGATTCCAGGTCATCGAGGCCCTGGACCGAGACGTCCAGGAGGGGCCGTCCACGCCATGGTACGAGCCCATGGAGAGCCGACATGGGTTGAGTAACGCCTTGCGCGGGCTTCCATGGGGCCGCAGAGCGTTCATCGCGGGGTCGAAGCTGGCCGAGATTCTGCGGCTGTTTCCAAAGGGCTCCTCGGAAGTGGTCGGGCTCCTGGATCGGACCGCGGACGCCTATGTCGCGGGAGGTAAGGCAGGGATTTTCACGCCGTTGTACTGTTTCCTGGCGCGCAAGCCCTTTCGGGACACCTGAGACGATCTCCCGCGGGCGAGCGCATGGAAGCAACGGGCGGTCTCCCCTGCCGTTGACGGAGGCAGTGCTTTTGCATATTCACGAAACATGACCTCGTCGTCTCTGGACCGCTACATTGCGTTCACCTTGCGCCGCCGATGGCTGGTCCTCGCCTCGTCCGTGGCGGTCATGCTGGTTCTGACGGCCGGCCTCGAGTTCCTCAACATCTCCAACGACTGGCGCGACATGCTGGACGAGGACAATCCTCAGCTCGTCGCGTTCGACGCCCTGGAGGATACCTACACCGCCACCAACGCGGCGGTGATCGCGGTGGCGCCCAAGGGGGGTTCGGTCTTCACGCGCGAGGCCCTCGGCGCCATCGAGGAGTTGACCGAGGCCGCGTGGCAGGTGCCCCATTCCAGCCGGGTGGACTCGCTTGTCAACTACAACCACAGCGAGGCGGTCGAGGACGACCTGAACGTCGAGCGGCTCGTGGACGACGCGGCGGCTCTCGGCGACGAGGACCTCGCGCTGATCAGGGAGATCGCGCTGAACGAGCCCAGCGTCGCGGGCCGTCTCGTCTCCCGCGACGGGCGCGTTGCCGGACTGGTCATCAGCTTCAACCTGCCCGAGCATTCGGACGCCGCGGAGATCGAGACCTACCACTATCTCCGCGGCCTCCTGGACAAGGCCCGGGCCGCCCATCCGGATATCGCCTACCACGTGACCGGCAATGTCTTCGTGAACCAGGTCCTGACGGAGGCGGCCCAGGACGACATGGGAATTCTCGCGCCCGCCGCCTTCCTTGTCATCGTGGCGGTCGGCGCCTTCCTCCTGCGCTCCCTGTTCGGAACGCTGTGCATCATCACTCTGCTCATCTTCGTCGTCGCCTCCACCATGGGCGTCATCGGCTGGACCGGGCTGGTGCTCAACGCGGCCAACTCCGGCATTCCCCTTATCATCATGACCCTCGCCATCTGCGACTCGGTCCACATCATCGGGACCATCAACTCCGGCATGGCCCAGGGTCTGGACAGGGACGCGGCCATCGCCGAATCGCTGCGCGACAATGCCTGGCCGGTGTTCCTCACGACAGCCACGACGGTGATCGGTTTCCTCAGCATGAACGCCTCGGACTCGCCGCCTTTTCGGATCCTCGGCAACCTGGTGGCCGTCGGCATGCTGATCGCCTACGTGTATTCCATGACGCTTCTCCCGGCGCTGCTGTCGGTCCTGCCGCTGCGCGCGCGCGCCGGACGCGCCGGGGGTTCCACCTTCTTCGATCGCCTCGGCGCATTCGTGGTGGCGCGCCGCACCCTCCTGCTCTGGTCCGTGGCCGCCCTGGCGGTCGCCCTGGTGGCCGGGGTGCCCCGCGTCGAGCTGACGGACAACTGGACCACTCATTTGGACAAGCGTTACGAGTTCCGGCGCGATACGGACTTCATCATCGAGAACCTGACCGGCGTGGAAACGCTGGAGTACAGCCTGGACGCCGGACGCGACGGCGGCGTCACCGATCCCGACTATCTGCGCAAGGTCGACGCTTTCGCCGAATGGTACCGCGCCCAGCCCGAAGTGGCGCATGTCCAGGTCTTCTCGGACATCATGAAGCGCCTGAACAAGAACCTGCACGGCGACGATCCGGCCTTTTACCGGGTGCCCGAAGACTCCCGGCTTGCCGCGCAGTACCTGCTGCTCTACGAGCTTTCGGTTCCCTTCGGGATGGACCTGAACAACCGCATCAATGTCGCCAAATCCGCCACGCGCATGACCGTCACACTCGGCAGACTGAAGTCCGAGGAGCTGCGCGCGCTCGAGGTGCGCGGTCAGGACTGGCTCCGCGCCAACGCCCCCGACTTGGCGAGCGAGGCATCGGGCTACAGCCTCGTCTTCGCCCACCTGGCCATACGCAACACCCTCAGCATGCTCTGGGGCACGGTCACCGGGATGATCGTCATCTCGCTGATCCTGATCGGGATCTTCAGAAGCGTGCGCTTCGGCCTCATCAGCCTCGTGCCCAACCTCATCCCCTCGGCCATGGCCTTCGGCGTGTGGGGCTATCTGTACAGCGAGGTGGGGCCGGCCGGATCTCTCGTCACGGCCATCGCCTTCGGCACCGTGGTCGACGACACGATTCACATCATGGCCAAGTATCTGAAAGCGCGCCGCGAGGGCCATTCCTCGCCCGAGGCGGTGCGCTACTCCTTCAATTCGGTAGGCAGTGCGTGCTTCACCACGACCATGATGCTGGTGCTGGGCTTCCTGGTGTTCGCCACGTCCGGGTTCGCCATCAGCTGGATGCTCGGCCTCCTGGTTGCGCTCACCCTCGGCTTCGCGCTGGTCCTCGATCTGCTGTTCCTGCCGCCCTTGTTGATGGCCATCGACCGGAAGACCTGACCGCCTGGCAGCCGGGGAGACCGGGACAATGCCCCGACGAATCGCCATTGTGGGTGGCGGCGTTTCACCCCTGTCGCCAGCCGTAGCCGGTAGCGTCCAGGATCGAGAGCGGCGAGCGTCATCGAGCGGAGCCGTCGGAGTCGCTCGGATCGGCGTAGAACTGAGCGCAGTAGTGCCTGAAGGGCATGATCCTGTTGTCGGAACGGGAGAGGCGCGGGCGCGAACGGTATTGCTTGCGGCTCCAGATGACCACATCCTGCAGAACGTCGTGCTTTTGCAGAGATACCATGAACTTGTTCATCAGGGGGGCGCGCCATCCCACCGGGAGGAAGCCCAGACCTGCGATCTTCCGCGCCGGCTTGCGTATCTCCCGCACCTGCGAGACCAGCGACATGTCGATGAGTATGCCATCCACCGGCGTCGCCAGCACCCACAGGCGTGAATCGATGCCGATGGAGTGCTCCCGGATTTCCACGAACGAGTAGCCCAGCCCGAAGACATGGGTGGTGACCGAGGTCTCGAAGGTGAGGGTCGCGATCCCGGCGACGGTTCGCTTCGTCTTGAACTCGAAACAACTCTTGAGACGGGGGCCGTCCACGGATAGTTCCTGGACGGGGTTCACCCCTTCGTAGCCATGTATGTGGCGCAGGTGGACCAAGTCGACGGAGTTCTCCGTCGTCTCCTGGGGATGACCGGGAAACCGAAGGGTCCTGATCTCGAGGCCGGTCCATCCGGCTTGATCCGGCGGCTCCGCGGGGAGGCTCCACTGCGGCTCCCGCCCGCCGATTCCCCACCAGGCGAAGATCAGCCCAAGAGCCTCCCGGGTCTCGAAGACTCGCAACTTCGCGGTCTTGGGGGGAGGGGCAAGGGGCGTGGCCACGCACTGGCCGGTCGCATCGAATTCGTAACCATGGAAGGGGCAGACCAGCCTCCCGTCCCGGACGCGTCCTCCCGCGGCAGGCCCGAGATCGGAGCCCAGGTGCGGGCAAACCGATTCGGCAACGCAGACGCGCCCTTCCGCGTCACACCAGACGACGACATTCTCGCCCAACCATGTCTTTTGGATGAGTCTGGCCTTCAGCACGGCCTGGCGGGTTGTTACGAAGTACCAACCCTCGGGGAACGGGGAAGGCAAAGGGGCGTTCGTGGCCTCCGTCCTCATCTTTTTCTATTTGTACCACTGTCGGGGCCGCTGTGCTAGATTGATAACAAGATTGATAAGGAAAGTTCGCGTCAGGAGGGAAGACGATGGTTCTCTCGACAGACGGTAGGGTGACCCAGCAGTTGACTTTGCCCGAGGAGTTGCTGCTGATGCTCCTCAACGGAGAATCAGGCTACTTTCACCAAGTGCCCGGCTGGGACTTGAACTGTGCCGTCATCGGCGCGGCCCTCGCGGAGTTGTCGCTCGTATCCCGTATCGACACCGATATGAACTCCATGATCGTCATGGATCGAACAGAGGTGGGCGACCCCGCCCTCGACCCCATCCTCAAGGAACTTGCGGAGGAACCGGTTCGACGGAACGCTCGGTTCTGGATCGAACGGCTCGCTCCCCGCGCGGACTCGATCGTTGACCTGACGCTGGACCGCCTTGTCGCCCTCAATATCCTGGAGCATCACGACGGCGAATTCTGGACGCTGTCCCGAACTCTCGGCCAGAAGAACTCCGACACCGGCAACGGAGAAGGCACGGCGGTCGAGTTCGTCACGTCGCGCATCACGAGGGTGATCTTCCACAACGAGATTCCCACCCCGAGAGACATCATCATCATCGGCCTCCTCAACACGTGCGACGTTCTGCGCTTCATATTCCAGCTCGATGACGAATCGGAGAAGCGCATCAAACTCGTCTGCCAGTTGGAGCTGATCGGCCGTTCCATCGCCGAGGCGGTGGCCCACAACCTTGCCGGCCCGTTGCTTCGTCGTTCCCACCTGACCAAGAAGATTCCGACTGTCCCGCTGCGTAAGATAGCGTTCAATCCACATGTTCACAGCGGCAACATTCCCGCGTTCTTCGCGGACCTCGCGCAAGAGTATGGTCCGGTGTTCGAGATCCGACCGCCCTTCAAAAAGCCCATGATCTTCCTCGCCGGGCTTGAGACAAATTACTGGACGCAAAAGCGCGGGCGCATGTACCTGAGGGCCAAGGACTATTTTTCCGACTTCGAAAAGGTCTATGGCGCGAACGGAGTATTGCCTTCTCTGGACGGCGCCGATCATTTCCGGCTTCGAAGGTCCTTGGCGCCGGCGTATTCCCGTGGAAGGTTGGAAGGACAACTGGACCAACTCTACCGTCATGCCCGGAAATACATGGCAAACTGGACCGTAGGGGACACGTTCCCCGCCACGAGCATGTGCCGGCGAATGATCAACGCGCAAATCTCTCCACTCTTTGTGGGCATTGACACACAGGACATCTTTGACGACCTGACGACGTACAAGGAACGGGCGCTCAGCACTCACATCGTCAGGGTCCTGCCCAAGTTCATGCTGCGCACCCCGGGGATGAGACGCCGGGCGAAAGTCGTCGACACATTGCTGGCACGGGTCCAGAGTGTCCATACGTCTGCACAGCGAGCCGACGCCGATCGGGACCTTGCGGATGACCTCCTGAGCCTGCACGCGAGCGATCCTCAGTTCGTCCCGGAGTCGAACCTGCGTTTCGCCCTTTCCGCGGCGTTGATCGCGAGCGTGTATCTCGGCGATGCGTTCAGCTTCGCGGTCTACGGCCTGGCCTCGCAGCCCGAGATCTACGCCAGAATCCGAAGTGAGGCCGATGCCTTGTTCGAAGACGGCGATCCGGATGGCGACGCCTTTACCCCGGCCGCCATCGACGTCACTCACCGTTTCCTTATGGAGTGCCTGCGCATGTACCCGATCGTCCCGATGTCCATAAGAAACGTAATGAATACGTGCGTGGTGGAGGATTACGAACTGCCGGTGGGGACACAGATCTACATTGCCCAGACGGCCACGCACTACATGGACGACATCTTCCCCGATCCCTTCAAATTCGACATCGACCGCTACCTGCCTCCACGCAATGAGCACCACAGTACCGGGTTCGCCCCGTACGGGCTGGGAACGCACACCTGTCTCGGCTCCCGTTGGATGGAGCTGCAATTGGCCGTCAACGTGCTGATGGTCGCGCACTACTTCACGGTGGAGTTGGCCCCCGCGGGTTTCAAGTTCCGGATCAATCCTCTCCCGTCAATGAAACCCAGCAAGAAGCTGAACTTCCGCATCTCCGAGCGAAGACGCGAGATACTCGCCTGACCCGTCAGCACCGCTTCCTCCATCGGGCAGTCACCCCCTGCCTTGCGCTTTGCCTTCGAGCGGAGCCGCCGATTTGCCTCGCGAAATCCACCGAATGTATAAAGGGTCGTGTAACGTCCGCCTGAACGAAAGGAGCAACATGCCCGACGGAGTCGAACAGCTCAACGAAGATATCATCGCAGCCTCCAGAGTCCTGAGCCGCGAGGGACTGGTACAGGGGTTCGGACACGTGAGCGCGCGCATTCCGGATTCGGACCTGTTCGTGATCACGCCGCGGATCAGCCTGGAATTGGTGGAACCGGGGCAACTGGTGGTGGTCAACCTGCAGGGTCAGGTGCTGGAGGCGCCGGCGCCGCCGTCCTTCGAGACCGCGCTCCATACGGCCATCTTCAACGCCCGGCCGGATGTGAACGCCATCACGCGGATCCACGCGAGGACCGCCAACATCTTCTCGGTAACGGACACCCCCCTGGACGCGGTGCACAACCACGGCAGCTTCTTCAGCGGCGGCGTGCCCGTCTTCCGGACCATCGACCTCATCTCCACGCGCGAGCTGGGAGAAGGCGCCGCGACGGCCCTGGGCGACGCCGCCGCCGTGCTGCTGCAAGGCAACGGACAGGCGACCGTGGGCCGGACCATTCCCGAAGCGGTGATGATGGCCATCTACCTGGAGGAGGCGGCGCAGGTGCTTTACGGCGCCATGCAAATCGGCACGCCGCGCTTCCTCCCCGGGGAAAAGGCCGGGTCGCGCCAGAAGGAAGCCCTGCCGCCGCCGGACATGGAGCGTGCCTGGAACTTCTTCAAGAGCCGGGTGGGGATGTAGTCCCACCTCCATGGGCGAGGCAGAGGACCCCGCGAAACGTCATTCCCGCGGAAGCGGCTGTGTCAAACCTCGCGAGATGACGACGTACCGGTAAGTTAGTCATTCCCGCGCAAGCGGGAATCCAGGCGGGGTGAGGCGGGGAAACTCCCTCGTTCGGCCCCTCCCAACCCCTGGATTCCCGCTTACGCGGGAATGACGTTTCGCGGGGTCTCTCATGAGTCTAGACACGGCCGCTTCCGCGGAAATTACCGTGATGGGTGTCGCACGAAAAAACGCCATGCCGGCTGCGCGCCGGCATGGCGTTTTCAATGGATGGCGGCCGCGCGTGAAGTGTGGCGCGGTCCGTCGGCTTCCCAATCAGCCGGAGAACTCGACGTTCAGATCGACGGTCCCGCCGTCCTTGACCTCCACTTCCTTGGTCTGCGTGCCGAGCTTCTCGTGCCAGATCTGGACCTGGTACTTGCCGGCGGGGACGTCGGTGAGGCTGAAGGCGCCGTCGTCGCCCGTGACGCTGTAGTAGGGGTTGCCGGCGACGAAGATCCAACCGCTCATCCAGCCGTGGACGTCGCACTTGACTTCCATGATCTCCGGCTTGTCGAACTTCACCTTGAGCTTCTTCTTGAACTTGGGCTGCGCCCGGTTCATGGGCTTGTTGACCTTGCTGTAGGTGTGGATGTTGTGCAGCACCTTGTCCGGGTTGAGGATGGTGACGTCGGCGCCCGCGGCCACCGCCAGGACGTGGGGCTGATACTCGCAACCGTTCTGGTCCAGGGTCACCGCCTTCTTCTCCAGCGCCTTGCCGCCCTTGACCTCGGCGATGTAGACGATCACGTTGGCCAGCTTGCCGTCCTTGACGACCAGGGACGAGTCGAACTTGGGCCGCTTGTCACAGGCCTTCTTGTCCTTGGTGATCTTGAGCTTCTTCGGTTTGGGAACGTCGCCCTTGAACGCGATGGCGCCCGAAATGGTTCCGCCGGCGGCCATGGCCGTTTGAGCGGCGCCGAGTGCCAGCGCGGCGGTCATGGCGAACACCAGCGCGACGAGCAATGAGAACCTGCGATTCATTTTCTTGTCTCCTTCCGCGGTCATAACCCTTGTCTCACGTTCCAGCTTAGCCCTGATTGCCTTGCCCCTCAACCGCGGGCTGCTCCGACGACTCCGCGGCCGGCGCGGCTTCGGCCTTGGCCGCGGTGGCGGGCGGCAGCCCCAGCGTCATGATGTAGTCGGTCAGCGCTTCGATCTGCTTGTTCTCGTCCCCGGCCAGGATGTCCTCCGGGCCTCCGGGGTAGAAGGACGGCATCTTGGTTCCGGGCTGGAGCTTCTGCGGGTCGAGTATCCACTTCTCGATCCATGCCGGATTCAGCCGCTGGTTGGCCAGGTTGAGGTCGGGCGCCCAGTCCTCCACCGGCCCCTCCGGCTTCCTGTCGCCCCGCACGTGGCAGTTGCCGCACTCGAAGTAGTCGTCGGAGAACAGCATGCGGCCGGCTTCGAGATAGCCCTCGGGCACCTGCGCCGGATCGAAGTGGACGTAAGGGATGTCGACCTCGGACAGGCCGGCGAAGTAGTTCACGAACGTGTCCGCATGGGGACCGTCGAAACCGAAGGTCGGCATGCGGATCTGGAGCCAGGGCCGGATCGGGTTCTCCGGGTTCTGCAGGAAGCCGAACAGCCAGTTGGCCTGGACCTTCTCGCCCTCGCCGTTGAGCGTCGGCGGCGCCAGGGTGGGGTTCTGCTCATAGTACTTGGCGACATATCCGCCCATGCCGTCGATCTGGTGACAACCGATGCAGTTGTACTCCTGCACCTTACGGCGGCCGGCGAGAATCTGTTGCGCCCGCTCGGCGTGGTCCGCCTTGAAGGACTCCGGCACCTTGCGCTCGATGAAGCCCCGCAGCAGCACCCTCACCGCCTCGATGTCCTCCTTGGCGAGATCGAAGTGGGGCATCAACTGCTCCACCCGCTCGGTGGCGTACACGCGCGGGCTCAGGATCTTGTTGTAGGTCCAGTCCTTCCAGGTGTGCTTGATGCTGGTGTCGTTGCCGAAGAAGAGTTCCTCCAGCGGCTTGGAGCCGAAGGTCGTCAGTTCGACGCCGATGCGGGACTCCTTCTCCATTCCCGGGATGTCGTGGCAGCCGGCGCAGCCGTATTTCCGCACCACTTTCTCGCCCTCGGCGACGTTGGCGGGGTCCTCGAGGCGGGCCACCACGGCGGCGTCCGGCTCGGGCTTCTCGCCCAGCGTCATGAGGTAGGCGGTGAGCGCCAGCGCCTCGTCCTCGGACAGGCGCAGGCTCGGCATGCGGGTATCCGGGTTGTAGCTCTTGGGATCCAGCAGCCAGTTGTAGGTCCAGCGGGGGTTGGCCTTGGCGGCGATGTCCTTCAGGTTCGGCACCAGGTCCTTGCCCCCGACCCGGGTGGTGAACTCATCCTCCGCGAAACCGTGGCAGCCGAGGCACCCCACCGAGCGGGCCAGTTCCCGGCCCTTCTCCACCAAGGCCGCGTCACCCGGCCGGTACCCTTCCGGCGCGGCATTGTCCTCGAGCCAGGCGTCGGATTCCTTCCTGGACACGGTCCACAGGTACGACGCCGCCGCCAGCGCCTCGTCTTCGGTGAAGTAGAAGTGCGGCATGCGGGTGAAGGGCCGGAACTCGCGCGGGTTCTCGATCCATTTCACCATCCACGCGGGGTCCAGCTTGGCCTGGACCCTGCGCAGGCTCGGCCCGACCTTGGGGATGTCGGCGTACCCTTCCACCAGGTGGCAGCCGGTGCAGCCTACCTGCTCGAAGATCTGCTGCCCCCGCGCCACCACCTCGGCGCCCTCGAGGCCCTGAACGTTGATGTGACAGGTGACGCAACTGGCCTCCACGTCGTGGCCTTCGTGCAGCGGATGCTCCCAGAACTTCACGTTGCCGTGGGCCTGGGCGGTGCTGTTCACCGCCTCGCCCTGTCCGTCATGGCAGGCGGTGCAGCCGAAGAAGCGTGGCGGATGGGCGGAGTCGCTCAAGAACACCGTGCGTTTCGGATGAGTGGTAAGGGGTTGCGGCAGATCGTCGAAGCCGGCGCGGTTGATGCCGATGTGGCACGACTGGCAGCGGTCCACCCGGTCCACGTGCTGGTCGAAGTTGTTGCGGTCGAAGTCCTTCAGCACCACCTGGTGGATGTTGGGGACCTTGTAGAGGGTGAACTGCGGGAAGCCCTCCGGGCCTACCGTGACGGTGGCGTTGTCCATCTGCCGCCGCCACTTCCGCTTGTCGCCCTCCAGCGCATAGATCTGGTCGTCGATCTTCTTGAGGCCGCCCTGGACCTCCCTGATCTCCGCCTTCACGTCGGCACGCTTCTTGCGCGCGGCTTCCAGGGCCGGTTCGAGCGCCCGTTGCTGCGCTTCCAATTCCTGGATGTGCCTGCGGTAAGGTCCCGCGTCCATTCCCAACTGGACCGCGTGGTCGAACTCGTACCAGGCCTCGTCCAGCTCGCTCTTGACGAACTTGACCTCCTGGTCCGCGTCGAAGTACTCGACCTCGACCCGCTGCTGCAGCTCCCGGAGCTCCTCGAGCCGCGCGCCCTTCTCGCCGCTATCGAGGCTGTCCACCTCGGCGGCGCGCTGCTTCACCAGTTCCGCGTACTTGGGGTCCGCGTCGAGGCGCTCCTGTTCCTTGGCCAACGCGGCCGCGGCGCGCTCGTAGTCCGTGCTGATGAACTCCGCCTGGTGAATCTTCCACACCCGTCTGGTGATGTTGTCGTCGAAAATCGCCCACAGCGACACCACCACCAGCAGGATGGAGCCTACGAAAAAGACCGTCCCGTAGGACTTCTTTTCCTCGTTCGGATCTACGCCGCGAACCGCCATTCATGCTCCCTTACAGCACGCAGAAAATCTATCCGCATCCCGGCGTCAAGTCGCCTTGCTCTCCAACACACGCCCCAGCCAGAACACCGTCACGCCAATGAGGGTCATGATGATCTCCTCGGCCATGGCGATGCCGTGGAAGATGCCCACGAACAACGTGAACCCCACGGCGGCAAGGCCCAGGGCCTGAACGAGTTTGGCCAGATAGAACATCAGATATTGAGCCAGGGGGTGACCATGATGTACTTGATGTTGAACACCAGCCGCAGGAACATCTTGACCGGAAGCGCCATCATGGTGACGAAAAGAAAGGAAGTGATGGCAAACCGCACGGCGCCCCATCGGATCATGAAGTCCTTGCCCTTGACCCAGACGACCCACTTGTAGAACAGCCACGTCGAGAGCACGTAGTAGACCAGGACCAGGAACAGGCCGAACCCCGCCTGGAGCCAGTAGTCCCGCAGACCGGCCATGTAGGGCAGATCCACGTTGGTGAGGGCCACCACCTTGTGGGGATCCCACCGCTGCCAGGGCCAGAACAGGTTCCACCCCGGCCCGCGGAAGAACGTCCCGATGATGATCGTGACCACCCAGAGGACGTGGAAGCCGATGAAGAAGGTCAGGATCTCCCACTTGCGTTGCTTGAACGTGTAGTAGCCGTTGCCCTTGACGTTGATGTCGATGAAGGGGATCACCATGAGGCCGATGATGATGAAGGTCGGCAGCACCACCCCGGCGTACCACGGATCGAAGTAAACCAGCATCTCCTGCAACCCGAGGAAATACCACGGCGCCTTGGAGGGGTTGGGGGTGCGGGCGGGGTTGGCGGGCTCCTCCAGCGGCGCGTCCACCAGCAGCGACCACAGCGTCATGGCCACCATCACGAAGATGGTCACCAGGAACTCGCCGCGCGCCAGGTGCGGCCAGGTGTGAATCTTGTCGTCGACGACGATCGTCCGGCTTGTTTCCTCGGCCTGAGCCATACGATGGCACCCTTTCCCTTAGCGATAAACCGTGCCGACGGACCTAGAGCGGAGGGCCGGAGAAGCCGTCCCGGCGGATGCGCCAGAAGTGCACGGCCATGAGCAGGCTGGCCACCAGCGGGATGAAGATGCAGTGGAGGATGTAGAACCGCAGCAGGGTGTGCGGACCGATGTCGCCGCCGCCGAACAGGAACGCCCGCGCATCGTATATCGGATTGGCCCCGACAAACTCCGCGAAGGGTCCCTCATGCCCCAGCAGGGGCGTGGCCCGCGCCATGTTGGAGCCCACGGTGACGGCCCAGATGGCGAGTTGGTCCCACGGTAGCAGGTAGCCGGTAAAGCTCAGCAGCAGGGTCAGCACCAGCAGCAGCACGCCGACGATCCAGTTGAACTCCCGCGGCGGCTTGTAGGAACCGGTGAGAAAGACCCGGAACATGTGCAGCCACACGAAGATGACCATGGCGTGGGCCGCCCAGCGGTGCATGTTGCGCATGAGCATGCCGAAGGGCATGTCGAACTCCAGGTACTTCATGTCCGCGTAGGCGTACTGCGGCACCGGCCGGTAGTAGAACATCAGGTAGATGCCGGTGACCACCGTGAGCAGGAACATGAGGAAGGTCAACCCTCCCATGCACCAGGTGAAGCGCATGCGCACGGCGTGCTTGCGCACCTTGGCGGGATGCAGGTGCATCCACACGTTGCCCGTCACCATGAGCACGCGGTTCCGCGGCGTGTCCTCGTAGCCGTGGCGGAAGATCGACTTCCAGACCTGGCTCTCGACGATGTCCTTCTTGATCTGTTCCAGGTTGATCATGATCCGTCTCAGACCTTGAGAATGCTGTTGGGATGCTGCTCATCCGGTTCCCCGCCCGGCGCCATGCGGAACTTCCTGGCCTTGTCCACCACGAGCTGGCCGTCCTCGGCGATGGCGATCTCGAAGCGGTCCAGCGGCCGCGGCGCGGGTCCCTCGAAGTTCAGCCCCGACTTGAAGAAACCGCTGCCGTGGCAGGGGCACTTGAACTTGCTCTCCGCTGAGAGCCAGCGCGGCGTGCATCCGAGATGGGTGCACTCGGAGGAGACCGCGTAGAAACCCACATCCTCGCGCACGATCCACACGCGGAAGTCCTTCTTGAACTTCTCGCTCACCTCGCCGATGGCGTAGTCGGAGGGAAAGCCGGCCTTGAACGTGGAGGGCGGCTTGAAGAGCACCCGCGGAAACGCCGACCGCATGAAACCGAAGAGAGAGACCACGGAGAACACCCCGAACCCCAGCCAGCCAAGGCGGCCGAAGAAGTCCCGGCGACTCCATATGCCTCGCTTTATTTCCCGTTTCTCGCTCGTAGCCATGCCTGCTCCATCGCGTCCCTGCTGTCCTATTTCTTCTTGAACCAGCTTATCACGACCCCCCAGACCATGAAGAACAAGCCGCCGGCCATCAACGCCAGACCCACCGGCCCGAACACGAAGGAGAGGCCCGCCCCCAACACGAAAAACAGCACGCCGGCACCCAGGGGATTCATCGGCGCCGGGGTGGCCCCGTCCGCTGCCTGTTGTGGTTCCTCGCCCCGGATCAACTCCTCGCGCACCAGCGAAAAGGCGAGTTCCTTCAGATCCTCCCGCTTCTCCGGCTCGACGGAACGGATCAACCGGCCAATGCGCTCCGCAAGCCGCTCGACTTCCGCTTCCGTCGACTCAAGGTCGGATTTTGGAGTTTCTGAAGCCACTGAGAATAGGAAAACTGATTAATATATGGGATTCCGTATGTCAACCGAGCAGGCCAAGAGCCGCCGGGTTAGACCGAAGTTCCCGTGAAAACGGGGTCGCCGCGACTCAACGCCTTCAACGGCACCGCCTCTACCCGGTCGGAGAGCGGAAAACGCCGGGTGCCGGGGTACAATATCGCGACCCGCGCCAGTCCGATGTCCGTCAGCGCGTTCCGTATCGACGGCGTCACCTTGGGCGCGTCAGCGAACTTGCACTCGATGCCGTAGAGGGCGTCGCCCCGCCGAAGGATCAGGTCGACCTCCGCGCCCTGGTGAGTGCCCCAGAAGAATGCTTCGTCGTGAGCCTCAGCCGACAACACCTGCTCGATGACGAAGCCTTCCCACGATGCACCCACCCGTGGGTGGGTGAGCAGGGCTTTCTCGGTTGCAATGCCGAGCAACTGGTGCAGCAGACCCGAGTCGCGGATGTATATCTTCGGCGCCTTCACCTGACGCTTCTTGATGTTGGCAAACCAGGGCCGCAACTGGCGCACCATCATGGCATCGGTAAGCGTATCGAGGTAACGCGCCACAACGGCGGGGCGGACCCCCAGCGCGCGCGCCGGTTCCGCGGCGTTCCAGGTCTGACCGTGGTAATGCGCCAGCATGGCCCAGAAACGCCCCATGGCGGCCGCCGACACACGCACGCCCCACTGGGGAAAGTCTCTCTCCAGAAGCGTCTGGATGTACTCGCGGCGCCATGCCACGCTGTCCTCCTCGCGTTCCGCGAGAAAGGACCGGGGCAACCCGCCGCGACGCCACAATCTGGCCTGAGCGTCACCGGAATGATCCGCCGCCTCATTCGCGGTGAAGCCGCCAAGGAGCACCCGCTCCGTACGGCCAGCAAGGCTTTCGGACGTTTGGCGAAGCAGCCCTCCGGACGCGCTCCCCAGGACCAGGAATCTGGCCGGTGATGGAGTCCGATCCACCAGCACCCGCAACGTGGGAAACAGCTCCGGCCTGAGTTGCACCTCGTCGATGACGACCAGATCGCGCAACGGCTCAAGTGCCGTCATGGGCTCGTCGAGTCGGGCCAGGCTGGCCGGAGACTCCAGGTCGAAGTAGTTGACGGAATCGGGGTCGAGAAACTGTCGCGCCAGCGTAGTCTTTCCACACTGGCGCGGGCCCGCCAGCACCACTACGGATGCACGCCCCAGTGCGGTACGGATCGCCTCAAGAGGACTGCGGCGAATCACCATCACTGCAAGATACCACGAAAATCATACATAAACCAGATGATTTTCATGGTATCTTGCGCCGTCAGTGTGTCAGTCCCAGCACGTCCCGCATACCGTACAGGCCGGCCTCCTTGTCCGCCGGCCACTGCGCTGCGCAGATGGCGCCGCGCGCGAAAGCGTCCCGGCTGTGGGCGCGGTGAACCAACTCGATCCACTCTCCGATGCCGCCGAACATCACGGTGTGCTCGCCCGCGATATCCCCGGCCCGGACGGAGAGGAGTCCGATGCCCGTCGTCTTCCGCTCGCCAAACCCGCTGCGGCCCTCCACGCCCACCCGTTCCAGCTTTCGTCCCAGGGCGTCACCGGCGGCCCGGGCCAGGGCCGGCGCGGTTCCGCTCGGCGCATCCTTCTTGAACCGGTGGTGCGCCTCCACGACCTCCACGTCATAGGCGTCGCCCAGGCTGCGCGCCACCTGGCCCACCAAGCCCAGCAGTAGGTTCACCTCGAGGCTCATGCTGGGGGCGAGGACGGTAGGAGTCTGCGCCACCAGGGTGCGTATCTGCCTGAGTTGTTTGGCGTTGAAGCCGGTGGTACCCATGACGATGGGGTGAGGTGGTCCTGGTTTGTAGGACAGGAAGGCGGCGGAGTTAATTAAGAGTTCCACACATCGCAGGGCCTTCCGGTGGCCGCCTACGCAAGTCCGTGGACACGTTTGGTCCGGTCAGCCTCCCGGTGTCAATGGCAAGCCCAGACCGTGTGAAAACACCATCTTGACGAGGCAATAACCCCCAGAAACGTCATTCCCGCGAAAGCTTGCCCTCGACCCCGATCGGGGTCGAGGGCAAGCTTTCGCGGGAATGACGGATTGGTGTTTGGTCGCCAGGAAGCAGCGTTTTGACACAGCCTCAAGCCGAAAACTGCACACTTCCGAGAAGGGCGCCGGTGTGGGTCTGACGCCCTTCGGTTGGTTTCGGCGGGGCGAGAGGGGTTGGACGGAGGGAGCGTAGCGACCGGAGTCCGATCCCTCTCGCGTGCCGTGTCGGCAGGCCCTGCCGTTCACAGCGCGACCCCTTGGCCGGGCTACTCGGACTCGGGCCGCACCAGGTTCCGCTGCTCGCGAATGGCGTCGCGTTCTCTGAGGTGTTGGGGAATGTGGCGCGTATCGCCGAGCATGAATGCCTGTTCCGCCTCGACCGACCGTGCCTGTCGAAGTCCAAAGGCATCCGACACCAACCAGTTGAGGACGTCCCCCTGTGCCGCCCACTGCACGACATCGAGGCGCACCCGGCCGTCTCGGAAATCCAGGTGGAACAGCCGGTCGCGGTCTTCGTCGAAGTGAGGCTCCACTGAGGCGAGCACGAGCGGCGAGTGGGTGGCCGCGATGAGCTGCACGCCCGAGTCGCCGCCGGTGAGGCGATCCATTACTCGACGAATCGCGGGTACGATGGCTCGCTGCCACCGAGGATGAAGGTGCACTTCTATTTCGTCGAACAGCAGAATCACCTGTGCAGCGACCTTTACGTCGAGCTGTCTTGCGGCACGCACATGCTCACTCCAGGACCATACGAGCATGTAGGCCAAGCCGGTAATCCTGCGGATCTCCGCCGGTACCTAGCGGGTCGATCCTGGACAACGCTATCGGGAGTGTCCATGACGGATTTCGGAGGTATCAAACACAAACTCATTTGAACCCGCAGGCATCTGCGGTATTACCCGAAGTCCACCAAAGGCCGCCACGCCTGCCAAAGCAGCCGTTAGTCGCGTTGCCTGCGGCCGTTTGCTTACCGTGTTTGTCGAACAAGACCCCCGGGCCATGTATCTTTCCGTCTCGCCACTCCCCCTCGTAGCGGCTGCCACTTGGCCCTGTGTACGTGCCGCGGCCATGCCGCTTGCTGTCCTTCCATCCCCCGTCGTAGCGGCCGCCGTCCGGCCATGTGAACGCGCCACGGCCATAAAACTGGCTATCCTTCCATCCCCCCTCGTAGCGGCTGCCGTCAGGGTTTGTTTTGACACCACCACCGTTCCGCGATCCGTCTCGCCATTCCCCCACGTACCGGCCACCGTCCGGCCATGTGTACGTGCCGCGACCGTGTTTCTTGCCAACCTTCCACTCGCCCTCGTAACGGTCGCCGTCAGGCCAAATCATGGTTCCACGGCCGTGCTCCTTGCCAGCCTTCCACTCGCCCGTGTACCGTTCGCCCTTTGGCCATACGATGACCCCACGATCCGGCGGCCTGCCATTGCGCCATTCCCCTTCATAGCGGGTTCCATCGGGCAACTTCCTGACGCCCCGGCCGTGTCTTCGACCCTTGCGGTACGCTCCTTCGTAACTCTCCACGCCGCGGGCAGTCTTCCAGACCGCTCGCCCCTGCCCTGTTACCTTCCCACCCTCACAGATTCCGGTCCAACTCACTTCCTGGTCCGGTTGCGGGCTAGGATTCCACAGCTTGCAGTCACTGCCCTTGGCCACCGCCCAGACACCCCCTGACAGGTCTGGCGCCACATCAAGCAGGGTCTTCGCCCCGTCGGTGTCCAGATATCCCGTCTCGGCCTTGCCCCGCGAAGCCTGCCACTTACTGATCGCGGCCCGTGTGCGGGGGCCGAACAGCCCGTCCCGTCCGCCCGGATCGAAGCCGCTCGCCCGAAGCGCGATCTGGATGCGCTTCCGCTCCGTCCGCTCAAGGCCCAACGCCTTTTCCGCCGCGTCCACGCCGCCGCCTCGCGTCTCCTCGCCCGGTTCCAACAGCCGCTTGAGGCGATTCCGCGCCAATGCCGCAAAGGTGCCTTGGGGAAACTGCTCCAGATAAGCCTCCACGTCCGCCTGGTCCCCGCTCTCCTTCACCGATTCCCAGAATAGCTGCTCGTCGCTCTTCACCACGCCCTTGGCCGCGCCGCCGGGTGCGGACACCACGGGTGCCGCCACCGGCGCCGTGGAAAAGTAGAACCCCTTGCTCGACAACGACCCGTACACGAAGGGTTCCTGGTGACCTCCCGTGGCCTTCAACACCGCATCCCGCACCTTGCGGAACATCAGCCCCACCTCCAGGCCCGGCTCCTCCACGTGGGCCAGCAACGCCGTGCTGTACGGGCTGTTCCGGCCTGCGCCGTCCGCGGCCACCGATCCGCCCTTGGCCGCATAGGCCACCAGCGTCTCCCCAGACGGTTCCACCCGCGCCAGCCCGCGCCCGATCGACCGTTTCGCCCCGGACCGCTTCATCGCCGCCGCGAACGGGTTGTCCCGGCACGCGTCCAGGATCACCAATCCCAGGCCGGAAGCCCCCTCCACCGCCCGCGACACCAAGTCCAGCGGGACCGTCTCGAACTCCACTTCCCGGTCGCTCACGAGACGCGCATCCACCGGTATCAGGAAGTTGCGCTTGTCCACCTCGATGCCGTGCCCGGCGTAGAACACCACCGCGATCTCCGCGCCCGCCGCCGTCCGCGTGAACGCCTTGAGCCCACGGCGCATCCGGTCGTAATCCGCGTCCTCGAACCTGGTCACCTTGAACCCCAGCCGGCTGAGCGCCCCGCCGATATCGTTCGCGTCGTTGAGCGGGTTGGCCAATCGAGGCGCGTGCTCGTACGCGGCGTTTCCGATCACCAAGGCAACGCGCTGGGTCGCCCAGACCTGCGCGGCGAGAACCTGCAACGAGAAGAACACTGCCATCACGATCATGAGTTTCCGCATGGCCATCTCTCCCTTCCTCCGGACGGCAAACCCGTTCGCCTTTCTCCCGGCCGGCGATGGCCCCCAACAAGACGGCCGGTGTCATTGCCGGTCCAGACCGTGTGAAAACACCATCTTGACGAGGCAATAACCCCCAGAAACGTCATTCCCGCGAAAGTTCACCCTCGACCCCGATCAGGGGCGGGAATCCAGGTGGGGTGGAGCGGGGAAACGCCGCCGGAGCGCCCCGCCACCACCCCTGGATTCCCGCCCCCGATCGGGGTCGAGGGTGAACTTTCGCGGGAATGACGGTTTGGTGTTTAGTCGCCAGGAAGCAGCGTTTTGACACAGCCTCGGTCCTTCGCGACAAATGCCCCCAACGAGGCGGGCATCACGGAACTCGCGTGACGTTCCGTATCTCCACCCTCCGGTTCACCGCGGCTTCAGGGTTGCTTTTGTCCAGGAGTTGCCGCTCGCCCATCCCCTTCGACGAGATGAGTGAACCGTCCACGTCGAAGTTCTGAACGATGTAGCTCACCACGGCCGCGGCGCGCCGCTGCGACAGGGCTTCGTTGTAATCGTGCGTGCCCTTGGCGTCGGTGTGGCCGACGATTTCCATGGTCTGACCCCGGAGTGCATCACTGGACAACGCCCGTCCGAGAACGTTGAGCGTGAGCAGGGACTCGTTGTCCAGCCTCGCGGAGTCGAACGCGAAACTCACCCTGAGGTCGATGGACGGGACGGGAGCCCCGCTGCCCGTGACCTTGACGCCCCTTGCGCCGGACAAGCTGCGCGTCAGCGAGAAGCTGCCGGCACTGCCGGCGGATGGCGACAAGGCCCTGATGATCTCTTCCTCGGTGGGTATCGGCTGGGCAGGGGCGACCGTGACCAATGCCAGCCATGCGCCGGCAACCGCCGCGAACACGACGGCCGTGAAGGTCTTCCTCATGGCTTCACTCCCCCCGTCTGGTTTCGAGCGCAACGAAGTCCGCGCTCACGACACGTTCGGGTTGCGTGGGGTCGGGCCGGGCGATGATGGCTTGGCGGAGCGCCGTCAGAAACTCCCGCTCGGTCTCCACGAGCGGCCGGTCCCCGGCAAAGAGCGGGCTCTTCGAGGCGATGGCCACGATCATCTCGCTCCCGAAAGGCGCCCCTACCGTGAACTTCCGCCGCCCCTCCAGCCCGTCGCCGAACCGCAGTACGGCGTTGGCCGGCAAGGTGGAGAGGGTCAACGCGTCGGACTCCGCCAGGTGGACCACCGTGCCGTCCGCCTGAAGATAGGCCACGTGGAGGTATCCCTGGAACCCCGACATCTTTACTTCGAACGCCAGGGTTTCGGACGACCGGTAAGAACGCTTCGGCAGCGAAATCGACGGCCTTCCGGCGTGGCCCAGGGGTTCTTCGAGGGTCATCAGCGTTTCGCATTGCGGCCAGGGCCGGACCTCCACTTCCATGCGTGCCTTCCCCTGCTCGGCCGCCTTCCGCACCTTGGCCAGATCACCCTGGTTGCCGACAAAACCCTTGAGCAGCGTCTTCCCGTTTCTCTCCTCGATCTCCAGCCGGCCGCATGCCACGGCCGGCAGCTTGAGTTCCTGGACAACCGGAGCCGGCGGCGCGGGTGGCGCCGGCTTGGGGGTCGGCGGTCCCGGTTTGGGACGAACGGGGGTTTCGGCCGGACGCATGGAGAAGCCGTACTTCACCCGTCTCTCGAACGTGTCGTACGCGATGCGCCCGAATCCCTCCAAGCCCCAGCCCGGCCCCCAGGAGTTCATCACCGTGAAGTATTGGCCGCGTTCGGAATAGCCCACCACGGTCACCGCATGATGTCCGTCGTCCTCTTCCGGGAACCCGGCACGCCATACCGCCACGCCCCTCAGCCGATGGAAGTCCTTGTTGGACCGCAGGCCGATCACCACCGGATGGCCGTTCGCCAACTCCGCCTTCACCTGATCGAGACGGCCGGTGTCCACCACCTGCCAACCCGCGATCCTGAACTTGGAGGCGCGCGCCACGTCGCCGGTCCGTGGCCGCCTGCAAAGGTCCTCGTCGTAGGGGTATTCGGCGTGGGTCAGGCTGCCGCCGTCGCGAAGCAGGTCCAGGGCGTCCGAGATCTTCGTGCCCTTGTCGCAGGCATCGCCGGGACTTCGAATGGAATCGTAAATGTAGGCCGGGCTGGGTATCCGGTCGGCGGTGAGTCGCGCTCCGCCTTCTCGCGCGCTGTTGTAGTAGGACCGCGCCGCGTAGCCCACGGCCCAGCCCACGCAGGAACTCTGCTTGCCTTGACGGCGGGCGGCGGGGAATCGGCCGCTCAGGTCGACGAGTTCGGGGAGAAACGCCCGGAACAAAGGCGTCCGAGGCTCGTCCGTGAGTTCCGCCTCGGTCTCGAAGACCGCGCCGGTGGCATAGACGGTGTCTTGCGGGTCTTGCGTCTCCTGGGCTCGGGCGCCCCCGGTCAGGGCAAGAAAGAGCACGGCCACGGCCGCTGTACAGTGGACTGAAATGCGGTAGAACCTCCGACCTCCAGCAACTTCTGTGCGTGCAAGGTTTGGAGCAGAACAGTGGTTTGTGTGGGGAATGGGCATCGTAGTCCGCTTCAGCTAACCACGGGACAAGCCGGCGTACTGACGAACCTGAAAACGCATCCTCAATATAAAAAGTCGAGATTTCTGTCAAATCTGGAAGCGCCACAATCCTCGGCCACGAATCGGAAACAAGCTCATTTGAGCGGGTTTATCGCCGTGGCGATGAGCGGTGCTTTCCCCTCAAGTCCATCCAGGGAAAGCTCCCCGGATTGGTACATGCGGTACCACTCTCTGCGTTGACGCATGACCCGCTCGTCGTCGCGCAGATGCAGTCTGTTCAATACGTATTCGGCGCGTTCCCGGAACTTGTCGGGAATGGTCTCGGAAACCCGCAGTTGCAAGGACGGGAGATGGATCTCGAACCATCCATCCTCGATTTCGAACGGATCGAGCAGGTCTCCTGCCGACGCATTGCCCTTGCTTGAATTGATCCATCCCGCGCAGTAGCGGTAGTTGTCCCACTCGTATGCCTTCGACGGGTCTTCATCGCAGCTTACGAAGTGATCCACGGTCCCGACCGGTTCGTACATCGCGGAGTAGGCGCACAGATTTCGAAAGCCCTGGGCAAGGGCACCCTTGAAGGGAGTCCAGAAATTCTTCGGGCGCTTGGCTTCGGGATGGGCAGCGAGCCATCGAGTGCCCGGCACCCTGGCCCCCTCGTCAAAGTCGTCTGGCTCTCGAACGCGCGCGAAACGGATCATGCACCGCTGTCCTGGCGCTCCGTCCACACGACCCACCGCGGCCAGAACGGATCGTGTCCGGCCAACACGCGTTCGAGCTCCCGGTGAATGGCGTCGCGTTCTCTGAGGTGTTGGGGGATGTGGCTCGTATCGCCGAGCATGAATGCCTGGGCCGCCTCGATGGCCTGTTCCGCCTCGACCGACCGTGCCTGTCGAAGTCCGAAGGCATCCGACACCAACCAGTTGAGGACGTCCCCCTGTGCCGCCCACTGCACGACATCGAGGCGCACCCGGCCGTCTCGGAAATCCAGGTGGAACAGCCGGTCGCGGTCTTCGTCGAAGTGAGGCTCCACCGAGGCGAGCACCAGCGGCGAGTGGGTGGCCGCGATGAGCTGTACTCCCGAGTCGCCGCCGGTGAGGCGATCCATTACTCGAAGGATCGCGGGTACGATGGCTCGCTGCCACCGAGGATGAAGGTGCGCTTCTATCTCGTCGAACAACAGGATCACCTGTCCGGCGACCTTTAGGTCGAGCTGTCTTGCGGCGCGCACATGCTCACTCCAGGACCACACGAGCATGTAGGCCAAGCCGGTGATCCTGCGGATCGCCGCTGATGCCTGCACGATCGGAACAGCGCTGGAATATTCCGTCTTGATCGATGGAATGTCCTGCGCGTCATCGACGGAAAGCCGCAGGATCGGACCGACTTCGCAGGGCTCGCCCTGGACCGTCAGCGTGCCGACGACCTCGGCCATGCGGCGTGCGTTCTCCCCGTTCTCCCGGATCCAGCTCGACCAGTCGTCGAGGAGTCCCTTGCAGACCTTGGTCGCCTTGCTCTGGATCGGGACGACCAGCCCGGTCCAGACCTCTTCCGGCGAGAAAACGTACCCTGGAAGCCGATCCTGAACGTCGATGTTCCCCCTTTTTCTCCAGTAGTTCCGGGCCGGATCCCAGACCGAGAAGCCGCCGGCGGCATGTGCATGGACAACCAGTCCGGGGCTCCACGGTCTTCCAGGCTGGCCGGTCCAACTCTCGTCCTTGACGGAGTACCTGCTCTCGAAGCTCCTGCTGTTCCCGGCATCGGTTGTCAACGCGAATCGCAGCTTCGCCGGCCTGGCAATGTCCGTCGGACGCGCCGCGTACCCGGAGGTCAGGCGCGGATTCAGATCACGAGGCCATCTCCGCGTGAGCGCCCACCACGCCGCATCGAGCAGGAAGCTCTTTCCGAGCCCGTTGTCGCCCGTGATGAGATTCAACCGGGGTTGCAGATCCAGCGCCATATCCGGCGCCGGGCCGACGTTTTCCAACTCCAGGCGTTCGAGCATTTCGGGAGTACCCTTCCGATTCAACTAGATCGGATAACCCTCTGGTATGGAAATGGCAACCGTGGACGAGCCCGTGGGTGATCCCGGCACTTCTACCGCGTAGTTCCGTGGTCCCTGGCGAGGTCTGGCAGGTGGCGCAGGTCGTGCGGCAACTCTTTCGGATAACGTCCGCGGAGTGGATGCTCGGACAGGCTGGCAACACCGAGCGCTACCCGACCCGGGAAACGTCGACTCCGTGGGCCGGAATGCGATTCCGGACGGAAAAAGGGGTTGATGTAGTAACAGATCATGCTACCGTTCGCGTTGCGGGTCGATCTTGAACAATACAATCATAGGAGTGTCCATGAAGGATTTCGGAGCCGAACGCCCCATCGCTCGCGCACCGATTCACCCCGGTGAGATACTGCGCGAGGATGTTTTTCCGGCCCTGGGTTTGTCGGTCAGCGAGGCATCCCGACGGCTTGGGGTGTCCCGCCAGCAATTGCACAGGATACTGGCCTGCACCCACCCAATTACGCTGGAAATGGCGCTAAGGATCGGGAGACTGGTGGGCAACGCGGGACTCTGGCTCAGGATACAACAGAACCACGACCTGTGGCATACGGAGCAGCGACTGAGAAGCGAACTGGAAGAGATCAGGCCGATATAGACATGGCCAGGAACGCCGTCGGAGCCCGGACACATCTCTTCGACACTCACATCATCGTCGACTGGTCGGCGCGCTCCAAGCCAAGTCCCGAGGAGCCTGCCAAGGATGCACTGTGGTGGGCCGTCGCGCGCGTCGAGGGCGGAAGCGTGTCGGTGACCGAACCCGAGTACGCCCGTACCCGTGACGACATCCTGAGGCGCCTCGGCCGCTTGGTGGGAGGCGAACTCGAAGATGGCCGGCGCGTGCTGGTGGGGTTTGATTTTCCGTTTGGCTATCCCAAGGGGGTGGCCGCGCGCCTGACCGGCAAGGCGTCGGCGCTGGCCCTGTGGGACTGGCTGGCGGAGCGCATCGAGGACAAGCCCGGCAACGAAAACAATCGCTACGAGGTGGCGGCCGAGATCAACCGAGCCTATCCAGGGTGCGGCCCGTGCTGGGGTCGCCCCGCGGTATGGCCCTTCCCGGACATCCCGGAGAAGAAGTCGGCGCGCACCGGGCAGGAACTCCACCCGCCGGAGCGGCGCATCGCCGATGAATGGGCCAAGGAGGCAAAAACCGTTTGGCAACTGGCCTACGCCGGCTCGGTCGGTTCCCAGGTCCTGCTCGGTTTGCCGGCTCTCAAGCGCCTGGCCGCAAGCCCGAGTATGGCCGGGCATGCGGCCGTCTGGCCGTTTCAAACCGGCCTCCGGACGCCGGAGGCGCGGGTCGTGATCGCCGAGGTCTACCCCTCGTTGCTCAAGAAAGAGATCGCCGAGCGCAGGGGCGACGGCGAAATCCTCGACCGCGCCCAAGTGCGTGTGAACGCGAAGGCCTTCGCGCATCTGGACGCGAGGGGCGAACTCGCGCCCCTCTTCAGCGGCGCTCCACGGCTCACCCCGGCGCAACGCCGGCTCATCGAGACCGAGGAGGCGTGGATCCTCGGCCTCGGTTACGAGGAGAAGCTCAAGGCCGCGCTGCCTTCGACCTGACGGCCCAGGAGTGCCTCAACCCCGCCCATCGGCGAGCCCGAGCACGTCCTGCATGGTGTAAAGGCCGGCGTCCTTGTCCGCGAGCCACTGGGCCGCGCGGATGGCGCCACGCGTGAAGGCATCCCGGCTGTGGGCACGGTGGACCAACTCGATCCGTTCTCCAATGCCGCCGAACAGCACCGTGTGCTCGCCTGCGATGTCCCCGGCGCGGACGGAGAGCAGGCCCACGTCGCTCGTCTTCCGCTCGGACACGCCGCTGCGGCCCGGCACCCCTACCCGTTCCAGCTTGCGCCCCAAGGCCTCGGCGGCGGATCGGGCCAGGGCGAGGGCCGTCCCGCTCGGTGCGTCTTTCTTGAACCGGTGGTGCGCTTCCACGACCTCCACGTCGAAGGCGTCGCCGAGGCTGCGCGCCACCTGGCCCACCAAGCCCAGCAGCAGGTTCACCCCGAGGCTCATGTTGGGGGCCAGCACCGTGGGAGTCCTGGCCGCCAGGGTGCGGATCTGGCGGAGCTGCCGTGCCTGGAATCCGGTGGTGCCTATGACGATGGGAATACGGGCTCTGGCCGCGGCCTTCATGTGGGCCACGGACGCCTCGGGTGTGGTGAAGTCCACGATGACCGCCTTATCCCCGGTTGAAGCGTCGACACGGTCGGTGATCGCGACACCCGAGTGTCCCGCGCCCGCCACCTCACCGGCATCCTGACCGACACGCGGGCTCCCGGCCCGGTCGATGGCTCCGGCCAAGACGACGCCCGGAGTTTCCCGGATCAGGCGCACCATGGCGCCGCCCATTCGTCCGCCCACGCCGCAAACGATAAGGCCCAAGGAATTTCTCATGACGCTACCCGAGAATGCACCCGACCCGTTCGCCCCTCGTCCCCGCGCAACCGGCGGGTCATGCCTGAAGCAGCCCGTAGTCGGTCATGGCGCCCTTCAGCCGCTTCAGGTTCGGCTCGGTCATCGGCGTAAGCGGAAGGCGGATCTCCGGGCCGCACTTGCCCATGGCGGCCACCGCGGCCTTGACCGGGATGGGATTGGTCTCGCTGAAGAGGCACCGGATCAAGGGCATCAGCTCGAACTGGATGCGGCGGCCGGTGGCCCAGTCCTCGCGCAGGCAGGCTTCCGTGAGGTCGGCCATGGCCCGTGGAGCGACGTTGCCGGTGGTGGTGATGACGCCCTTGCCGCCCAGGGTCATGAGCGAGTAGACGAGCGAGTCCTCGCCCGAATAGACCGCCAGGGAATCGCCGCACAACCGGATGACGTCGATGGCTTGGTCCACCGAGCCGGTGGCCTCCTTCACGCCGACGACGTTTTTGATCTCCGCCAGCCGGGCCAGGGTCTCCGGCTCCATCTTCGAGGCCGTGCGGCCGGGGATGTTGTAGACGACGAGCGGGATGCCCACGTGTTCGGCCACGGCGCGGTAGTGATGATATATCCCCTCCTGGGTGGGCTTGTTGTAGTAGGGCGAGATCAGCAGCGCGCCGTCGGCGCCCGACTGCTCCGCCGCCCGGGTAAGTTCCATGGCCTCGCGGGTGGAGTTGGAGCCGGTGCCGGCGATGACCGGGACCCGCTGCCGCGCCGCGCGCACCACGGCGTCGATCACCGCGTGGTGCTCCTCGTGGTCGAGGGTGGCCGACTCTCCGGTGGAGCCGCACGGTACCAGCGCGTGGGTGCCCTGCTCGATCTGGAACTCCACCAGCGCCTCCAGAGAAGCGTAGTCCACGCCGCCGTCCTTGAACGGCGTCACCATGGCCGTCATTGATCCGGTAAACATGTGGTTGTCCCTCTTTCGCTTTTTCTTTCAATGCCCCGAAACGTCATTCCCGCGAAAGCTTGCCCTCGACCCCGATCGGGGGCCGGAATCCAGGAGGGGTGTCGCGGGGAAACAGGCTCGGTTCGGCCCCGCCCCACCCCGGGATTCCCGCCCCCCAACGGGGGCGAGGGCCAGCTTTAGCGGGACTGACGTTTAGGGGGACCGGTGCGGGAATGACGTCTCGGAAAACCGGTGCGGGAACGACGAATGCGAAACGTTTCCGTCCGACGAGTTTGTCACAGCCTGTTCTGGTGGACGGCGTCACACGCGGATGCTCCCCTGGAACACCTCCTGCGCCGGCCCGGTCATGTACACGCGGTCGTCGTCGGCCCAGTGGATCTCCAGGTCCCCGCCGATCAGGTGAACCGTTATCCTTTTCCCGGTCCTGCCGGTCAAGGCGCCGGCCACACCCACTGCGCTGGCGCCGGTGCCGCAGGCCCAGGTCTCGCCGGCGCCGCGCTCCCACACGCGCATGCGCACTTCGTCGGACGCCAGCACCTGGACGAACTCCGTGTTGACTCGGTTGGGGAAGAAGTCGTGGTGCTCGAAGAGGGGGCCGAGGCGGGGCAGGTCCAGCGGCGCCACGTCGTCGACGTAGAGCACGCAGTGAGGATTGCCCATGGACACGCAGGTGACCGTGTACTCACTGCCGTCGACCGTCAGCGGCCGGTTGACGATGCGGCCGTCGGCGTCCACGGGGATGTCCCGCCCTTCGAGTACGGGGCGGCCCATGTCCACCTCCACGCGGTCGCCCTTGAGGCGCGGCCGGATAATGCCCGCGAGGGTATCCACCTCGATCTCGCGTTTCGCGGTCAGGCCGTGCTCGTAGACGTACTTGGCGAAGCAGCGGATGCCGTTGCCGCACATCTCCACCTCGCCGCCGTCGGCGTTGTAGATCTCCATGCGGAAGTCCGCCGAGTCCGACGGCCGGATCGTAAGCAACTGGTCCGCGCCCACGCCGAAGCGGCGGTGGCACAGGTTCCTGGCAATCTCGGCCAAGTCCGCGGGCGGCCGCTCCATGCAGTCCAGCACGACGAAGTCGTTGCCGCAGCCGTGCATCTTGGTGAAGGTGATCTCGGTCATGGCTCCTCCGAGGGTGCCCGCGGAATCTCAGATCAATTGCCGTTGCGGAACGACCACGTCCTTCGACTTCGCATTCACTACGCTCAGGGCGAACGATCAGGTCAAGGGGTCTCAATGACGATTCGGTTCGCCCTGAACGTTGCGGAGCGAAGTCGGAGGACGCCGACTACAGCATCGCCGGTATCTTCTCCCCCACCACCAGGCCCTCCAGGGTCTCGCGTTCCCGGACCACGGCGAAGTCCTTGCCGTCCACCAGCACCTCGGCGGCGCGCGGGCGCGTGTTGTAGTTGGAGGCCATGGTGAAACCGTAGGCGCCGGCGCTCATCACCGCCAGGAGATCGCCCGGCGTCGGGGTTTCGATCCGGCGGTCCTGGGCGAAGAAGTCGCCGCTCTCGCAGATGGGGCCGACCACGTCCGCGGTCATGAACTCGGCCTCGCGCCGCACCACCGGCCGCAGGCCCTGGAACGCGCCGTAGAGAGACGGGCGGATGAGGTCGTTCATGGCGCCGTCCACCACCACGAAGTTCTTGGCCTCGCCGTGCTTGAGGTAGAGCACGCGCGTGACCAGGATACCGGCGTTGCCCACCATCGAGCGGCCCGGTTCCAGCACCAGGGTCACATCCTGGTCGCCGATTCCCTCGGTCAGCGCCTTGGCGTAGTCGCGCGGGTCGGGCGGCTGCTCGTCGTCGTAGCGGATGCCGAGGCCGCCGCCCAAGTCCACGTAGCGGATGTTCGCCCCGTCCCGGCGCAGCGCCTCGACGAACGCGCGCACGCGCGCGGCGGCGTCCGAGAAGGGCGACGTGGAAGTGAGCTGGGAGCCGATGTGGCAGTCCACGCCCACCACCTCGATGTGCGGCAAGGCGATGGCGCGCCGATAGGCCGCGGCGGCCGGTTCGATGGCGATGCCGAACTTGCTCTTCTTCATGCCGGTGGAGATGTACGGATGGGTCCGCGGGTCCACGTCGGGGTTGATGCGGAAGCTCACCGGCGCCACCACGCCCATGCTCCCGGCCACCTCGTTCAGCGCCTCCATCTCCTGCTCGGACTCTACGTTGAACATCAGGATGCCGGAACGCAGCGCGTACTCCATCTCGTCCCGGGTCTTGCCCACGCCCGAGAACACGACCTTGCGCGGGTCGGCGCCGGCCTTGAGCGCCCGGAACAGCTCGCCGCCGGACACGATGTCGAACCCCGAGCCCTCGTTGACGAAGGCGCGCAGCACCGCGAGGTTGGAGTTGGCCTTGACCGAAAAACACACCAGGTGGCGGGTGTCCGCGAAGGCTTGGTCGAAAGCGCGAAAGGCGTCGCGCAACCGTGCAAGACTGTACACGTACACCGGCGTGCCCACCGCCTCGACGACGTCCCGGACGGGGACGTCCTCGCAATACATCTCGTCGTTCCTGTGCGTGAAGCGTTCTACTGCCGTTGCCATTCGATGCTGACCTCGTTGGACGGCCTGCTGAGGGAGCCGTCCGACAACAGGACGCGGACCCGATACCGGTACACCCGGCCGGTTTGAAGCTCCGTGTCCGTGAACTTGTATTCGGACTCCTTGAAGAAGCGGCCCTCGTCTTCCACGCTGACCATGGCGCGCTCGCCGTAGGCGGCGTTGCAATCCGGGCAGTCCGCGGGCGTGCTCTTGCGGTACACCACGAACCCGGCGAGGTCGGTGAGCGGGCGGCCGTCGCGAGCGGTCCGCGGATGCGACCAGCCCAGGCGGACGCTGCGGTCACCGAGCACGAGGGTCAGGTCGCTGATGGCCACCGGCTCCACGAGGTCCGCCGCCCGCGGCGGCCCCTTGCGGCCGCAGCCCGTCGCCACGACCAGGAGGAGCAGGAGGAGGCACACAAGGCCGGCGACCACGCCCCGCGACCTATGGTCTCCCGCTTTCCAGGCTGTACCTGAACGCCGCTCGGATACGGAATGGCACCAACGCCCCGAAACGTCATTCCCGCGGAAGCTTGTCCCCGACCCCGATCGGGGGCGGGAATCCAGGGGTGGGGTGGTGATGGGTGGGGCGGTGGGGAAGCAGGCCGGTTGCGGCCCCGCCCCACCCAGGGATCCCGGCTCTCCAGGCTGTGTCAACACTGATGAAGCAGAGCCCCCCCGAGTCGTCATTCCCGCGGAAGCGGGAATCCAGGAGCGGTGGTGGGGCACTACAGCGGCCTGTCCCCGCCTCGCCACCCCTGGATTCCCGCTTCCGCGGGAATGACGACTCGGGGGGCTGGCGCCAATTCTTGTCCGGGCAGCGTTTCGACACAGCCTGTTCCGCGGGAATGACGTTTCAGGGCGTTGGTGCCCCACGAGTTCCGACACGGGCTGTTCCGTGGGATGGACGGATTCGTGACCTGTGCGGCTCGCGAGTCTCGACACGGTCTGTTCCGCGGGCGTGACACACGGGTCACGTTTTCGCGTCGACGTGACACACGGGTCACGTTGTTGCCTCGACCTGGCTGCCATCACACCCCCAGTTTCTTCAGTTGGCGGCGCACGTTCGCGGGCGCGGTGCCGCCGGGCGCGCGCCGGCGCTCGACGCCGGCGCGGAGGGTCAGGACCTTGTAGACGTCCGGGGCGATGTCGGGGCAGTAGACCCGGAGATCCTCCAGCGGCAGGTCTTCCAGCTTGCACCCGGCGTCGATGCAGTGGCGCACCACCCGGCCGACCACGTCGTGGGCGGCGCGGAAGCTGAGGCCCCGGCCCACAAGGTAGTCCGCCAGGTCGGTGGCGTTCATGAAGCCCTGCTCCGCGGCCGCGGCCATGCGCTCGCCGCGCACCTTGAGTCCGTTGAACAGCTCCCGCGCCATGGCCAGGCATGCCGTCACCGTGTCCACCGTGTCGAACAGGGGCTCCTTGTCCTCCTGGAGGTCGCGGTTGTAGGCCAGCGGCAGCCCCTTCATGATGGTCAGGAGCGCGTTCAGGTGGCCGTACACACGGCCGGTCTTGCCGCGGATCAGCTCGGCCACGTCGGGGTTCTTCTTCTGCGGCATCATGGAGCTGCCCGTGCAGTAGGCGTCCGGGAGCTCGACGAAGCCGAACTCCTCGCTCGACCACAGGATCAGCTCCTCCGCCATGCGGCTCAGGTGCACGAAGAGGATGGCCGACGCCGACAGGAACTCCAGCACGAAGTCCCGGTCGCTCACGGCGTCGATGCTGTTACGGGTCACGCGCGGAAAGCCCAGGAGCCTGGCCACGTAGGCCCGGTCGATGGGGAAGGTGGTGCCCGCCAGGGCGCCGGAGCCGAGGGGCATGACGTCGGTCTCATCCCGGCAGTGGCGGTAGCGGCTCTGGTCGCGCTCGAACATCTCCACGTAGGCCAGCAGGTGGTGCGCGAAGAGCACGGGCTGGGCGCGCTGCAGGTGCGTGTAGCCCGGCATGAGCACGTTTTCGTTGCGCCGCGCGGCGCCCGCCAGCGCCTGCCGCAGCCCCTCCAGTCCCGCCAGGATGCCGTCGAGCGCCTCCCGCAGGTAGAGCCGCATGTCCAGGTTGACCTGGTCGTTGCGGCTCCGGGCGGTGTGGAGCTTCTCGCCCACGGCGCCGATCTTTTCGGTCAGCCGCCGCTCGATGTTCATGTGGATGTCTTCGTCGGCGACGCTGAAGGGGAAGGTACCGCCCTCGATCTCCTTTTGGACGGCGCGCAGTCCGGCGGCGATCTTGCGCGCGTCGCCCGCCGGGATGATGCCCTGCTTTCCGAGCATTCGGGCATGGGCGATGCTGCCGGCGATGTCGTGCCGGTAGAGGCGCCGGTCCACGTCCACCGAGGCGGTGAAGGCCACCACGGAATCCGCGGTGGAGCCGGCGAACCGGCCGCCCCAGAGCTGTTTCTTCTTCGCCATGCGGTATTACGCGCCCGCCACCCGCCCGGCCATCTTGAGCCGCAGCGCGTTCAGCTTGATGAACCCGTCGGCGTCCGCCTGGTTGTAGCTCTCGTCCTTCTCGAAAGTGGCGGTGACCGGGTCGTACAGCGACACCGGCGACTTCCTTCCGGCCACCGACGCCGAGCCCTTGTAGAGCTTGAGGCGCACCGTTCCCGTCACCCGCTCCTGCACCGCGTCCAGGGTCTGCTGCAGGATCTGCCGCTCGGGCGCGAACCAGTAGCCGTTGTAGATCATCTGGGCGTAGCGCGGGATGAGCGAATCCCGGAGCTGCATCACCTCGCGGTCCAGCGTGAGGTGCTCCACGGCCCGGCGCGCGACGTGCAGGATGGTGCCTCCGGGGGTCTCGTAGATGCCCCGGGACTTCATGCCGGCGTAGCGGTTCTCCACCATGTCCACCCGGCCGATGCCGTGACGCGCGCCCAAGCCGTTGAGCGCCACCAGCATCTCCGCCGGCTCCAGGCGCTTGCCGTCCAGGGCCACCGGGTCGCCGGAGGCGAACTCCAGTTCGATGGTCCGGGCCTCGTCCGGGGCGTCCTGCGGGGCCGTGGTCCACATGAACATGTCCGCCGGCGGCTCCTGCCACGGGTCCTCCAGCACGCCGCCCTCGTAGCTGATGTGGAACAGGTTCCGGTCCATGCTGTAGGGCTTGTCCTTGGTCACGGGCACGGGGATGTCGTGGCGCCGGGCGTAGTCGATGAGCGCGGTGCGCGAGTTCAGGTCCCACTCGCGCCACGGGGCGATGACCTGGATGTCGGGCTTGAGGGCGTAGTAGGTCAGCTCGAAGCGCACCTGGTCGTTGCCCTTGCCGGTGGCGCCGTGGGACACGGCCTCGGCGTTTGCCGCCAGCGCCACCTCGAGCTGCCGCTTGGCGATCAGCGGCCGGGCGATGGAGGTTCCCAGCAGGTACGCGCCCTCGTACACGGCGTTGCCCCGCAGCATGGGGAACACGTAGTCGCGCACGAACGCCTCGCGCAGGTCGTCCACCACCACGTCGCTGGCGCCGGTGGCCAGCGCCTTGCGCCGCACTTCTTCCAGATCTTCTTCCTGGCCCACGTCGGCGCAGTAGGCGATGACCTCGCAGTCGTAGGTCTCCTTCACCCAGCGCAGGCACACGGACGTATCGAGACCGCCCGAGTAGGCAAGCACGACCTTTTTCGCTTTCATGAATCTCCCTGTCGATCAGAAATCCAGAGGGGTTCGGATCGATTGTGATCGCGTCCTTCGACTTCGCTCGGCAGACCTCGCTACGCTCAGGACGAACGGTTTGGTCGCGGAAGCCCGACAAGAACCCCGTTCGTCCTGAGCGTAGCGCCGCGTCAGCGGCGCGAAGCCGAAGGACGCCGTCATTCCCTACGTCGCCTCGGCCAGGCACCACACCATCAGCGCCTTCTGCGCGTGGAGGCGGTTCTCCGCCTGGTCGAAGACCACCGAGTGCGGCCCTTCGATGACTTCGTCTGTAATCTCCTCGCCGCGGTGGGCCGGCAGGCAGTGCATCACCGCCACGTCGTCGCTGGCGCGGGCCACCAGCTCGGTGTTTACCTGGAACGCGGCGAAGGCCCTCCGCCGGTCGCCGCTTTCCCCCTCCTGCCCCATGCTGGCCCACACGTCGGTGTAGATGGCGTCGGCGCCGTCCACGGCCGCGGCCGGATCATGGGTGACGGTGATCTCCCCTCCCGCGGCCACCGCCGATTCCAGGATTCCCGGGTCCGGCTCGAACCCCTCGGGGCACGCCAGGGTGAAACGGAACGGCAGCTTCTCTGCCGCCAGCAGCCACGAATGAGCCACGTTGTTGCCGTCGCCCACGAACACCACGTGGCACCCTTCGATACGGCCTTTGCTCTCCTTCAGGGTCAGCAGGTCCGCCAGCACCTGACACGGATGATACATGTCGGACAGCGCGTTGATCACCGGCACGGAGCCGTGGCCCGCCAACTCCTCGACGATCTCCTGGGCGAAGGTGCGCGCGGCGATGATGTCCACCAGGCGCTCCAGCACACGCACGCAGTCGGCCGGCGTCTCCCGTGTGCCGAGTTGCACCTCGTCGGGCCCCAGGAAGAGCGTGCTGCCACCCAGCTCGGTCATGCCGATGTCGAAGGTGGCGCGGGTGCGCAGGCTGGGCTTCTGGAACAGGAGCGCGAGCTTCTTCCCCGCCAGGAGCGGCCGCAGCCGGCCCTCCCCGCGTTCCTGCTTGAGGGTCGCGGCGAGGGAAAGGACGTGATCCATGTCCGCCCGCGTGAGGTCCCGCAATGTCCGTACGTCGCGCTTCATCCCGGTTGTCATTCCCGGCCCCCCAATACGTCATTCCCGCGGAAGCGGGAATCGAGGCGGGGTGAGGCTGGGGAATACGCCGTTTTGGCCCCTCTCCACCCCTGGATTCCCGCTTTCGCGAGAATGCCGGTTCGGGGCGTGGTGCCACTTTCGTGTCCGAGCAGCATTTTTGACATAGCCTGTTTCACGGGAATGACGTACCAGCAACAACTGAACCGAGTTGTCGTGCCTCGGCACATTGTCTCTACACCCGCTCCAGCACCCGCTCCAGGATGGCCAGGGCCTCCTCGACGTCCGCCTCCGTCACCGTCAGCGGCGGCACCATGCGCAGCACGTTGGGTCCCGCCAGCACCACCAGGAGGCCGTCCTTCATGCATTCCTGGACCATGGGTCCACACTCGCGGTCCATCTCCATGCCCAGCAGGAGCCCTTTCCCGCGCACCTCGCGGATGAAATCGAAACGCGCCGCCAGGGCCTCCAGTCCCTTGCACAACAGGTCGCCCATGGCCGCGCAGTGCTCCACCAGCCCGTCTTCCACGATCGTCTTCATCACCGCCAGACCGGCCGAGCACACCACCGGGTTACCGCCGAAGGTGGAAGCGTGGGCTCCCGGCGGGAAGCTCCTGGCCACCTCTTCCCGCGCCAGCATGGCGCCCAGCGGAAGACCGCCGCCCAGGGCCTTGGCCAGGGTCATGACGTCGGGCTCGATGCCGAAGTGCTCGTAGCCGAAGAGCCGCCCGGTGCGTCCCATGCCCACCTGCACCTCGTCGAACATCAACAGCAGCCCCTTGTCGTCGCACAGCCGCCGCAGCCCGCGCATGTAGGAGACGTCCGGCACCACCACGCCCCCTTCGCCCTGGATGGGCTCCACCAGGATCGCCGCCGTGCGCTCGTCCACCGCGTCCTCCACCGCGTCCAGGTCGTTGAACGGGACGTAGCGGAACCCCGGCGGGAGCGGATCGTAGCCCAGGCGGATCTTCTCCTGGCCGGTGGCCGTGAGCGTGGCCAGGGTGCGCCCGTGGAAGGAGTTGAGGGCGGTGATGACCTCGCTCCTGCCCTGGGCCTGCTCCGCGCCGTAGCGCCGCGCCAGCTTGATGGCGGCCTCGTTGGCCTCGGCGCCGCTGTTGCAGAAGAACACCCGGTCGGCGAAGGAGTGCTCGCACAGCGCCTTGGCCAGCCGCGCCTGGGGCTCGATGTGGTAGAGGTTCGAGACGTGGATCAGGCTGCGCACCTGCTCGGACACGGCCTTGGCCACCGCGTGATGGCAGTGGCCCAGGCTGTTCACGGCGATGCCGGCGACGAAGTCCAGATAGGCCTTGCCGTCCGCGTCCCACACCCGCACGCCCTCGCCCCGCACCAGCGCGATGGGGAAGCGCGCGTAGGTGTTCATCACGTGCGCTTCGGTCAGTTGTTGTACTTCCAGGTTTGACATCATGTTTCCATCAAGCCGCGGGCGGGCTTGAAACCCGTCCGTGCCGCTCATCATCCGCCCTTGCCGCGGCCTCCGGGGCGACCGCGGGTCGCCCCTACACAGCCCTCCACCAGCGAGTGCGCAAGCGCCCGGGACGACTTGTAGGGGCGACCCGCGGTCGCCCCAGGGGGGTTGCGGAACGCCCTCTAGTCTCGAATCACCTCCGTGCCCACACCCTGCTCCGTGAAGATCTCCAGCAGCACCGCGTGGCGGTCCCGCCCGTCGATGATGTGGGTCTTGACCACGCCGCCGTTGAGAGCGTCCACGCAGCACTCGACCTTGGGGATCATGCCCGACGAGATCACGTCCTTGCGGATGAGGTCCGTGGACTCCGCGATGGTGAGAGTGCTGATCAGGCCCCCCTCGCGGTCGCGCACGCCCTCGACGTCGGTGAGGAGGATGAGCTTCTCGGCGCCCAGGGCCGCTGCCACGCGGCCAGCCACCAGGTCGGCGTTGATGTTGTAGGTCTCTCCCATCTCGCCCACGCCCACCGGCGCGATCACCGGGATGAAGCGGTTGCCTTCCAGCGACCGGATCACCGTGGGGTCCACCCGCACGATCTCCCCGACCATGCCGATGTCGATGATCTCCGTGCTCTCGCCGTCGCCCGGCACGGTCACGTTCATCTTGCGCGCCAGGATGAGCTGGCCGTCCTTGCCGCTCAGGCCCACGGCAGCGCCGCCGTGCTGGTTGACGAGGGCGACGATCTCCTTGTTGACCTTGCCCACCAGCACCATCTCGATGATGTCGATGGTCTCCGAATCGGTGATCCGCATGCCGCGCACGTAGCGGCTCTCGATGCCCATCTTCCCCAGGGTCTCGTTGATCTGGGGTCCGCCGCCGTGCACCACCACCACGTTGATGCCCACGTACTTGAGCAGCACGATGTCCTGGGCGAAGCTGTGCTTGAGCGCCTCGTCCACCATGGCCGCGCCGCCATACTTGACCACGAACGTCTTGCCGTAGAAACGCTTGATGAACGGGAGCGCTTCCAGCAGCACTTCCGCCTTGCCGATGAAATCTTCCACTTGCGCGACTCCGATACCGTGGGTGCTTACAGAATGTACCGCGACAGGTCCTGGTCCTTCAGAATGGCCTCGAGACGCTCGCCGACGTAGGCGGCGTCGATGCGCACTTCACGGCCCGGCATCTCCGGGGCCGTGAAGGAGATCTCGTCCAGCAGCTTCTCCAGGATGGTGTGCAGCCGGCGCGCGCCGATGTTCTCCATCTTCTCGTTGGCCTCGGCGCTGATGCGGGCGATCTCCTCGATGGCGTCGTCCTCGAAGCGCAGGTGGATCTTCTCGGTGTCCAGGAGCGCCACGTACTGGCGGATGAGCGCGTTCTTGGGCTCGGTCAGGATGCGCACGAAGTCGTTCTTGTCCAGCGAGCTCAGCTCCACCCGGATCGGGAACCGCCCCTGGAACTCCGGGATCAGGTCCGACGGCTTGGAGTTGTGGAACGCGCCGGACGCGATGAACAGGATGTGGTCGGTGCGCACCAAGCCGTACTTCGAGCTCACCGTCGAGCCCTCCACCAAGGGCAGCAGGTCACGCTGCACCCCTTCCCGGGACACGTCGGGGCCGTGCAGGGTTTCCCGGCCGGCGATCTTGTCGATCTCGTCGATGAACACGATGCCCGACTGCTCCACCCGGCGGGTGGCCTCGCCCACCACGGTCTCCATGTCCACGAGCCGGGCCGCCTCCTCCTGGGTGAGCAGCTTCATGGCCTCGGGGATCTTCACGGTCTTGCGCTTGGTCTGCTTGGGAAGGAGGTTGGAGAACATCTCCTTGATGTTGGACTCCATCTCCTCCATGCCCTGCGGCGTCAGCACCTCGATCATCGGCGTCATGCTCTGGGTCAGCTCGATGTCGACGGAGCGGTCGTCGAGCTTCCCGGCCCGGAGCATCCGCCGCAGCTTCTCGCGAGTGGCGGGCGAGGGCGGCTCCACCTGGCTCTCACCGCTGCCGTCGCCGCCGCCGTTTTCCGGCACGTGCGGCTCCGGCAGCAGCAGGTCCAGGACCCGCTCTTCCGCCAGGTCCCGCGCCTTGACCTGGACCTTTTCCTGCTCCTCCTCCCGCACGAGCTTCACGGACAGGTCCATGAGGTCCCGGATGATGGACTCCACGTCCCGGCCGACGTAGCCCACTTCGGTGAACTTGGACGCCTCCACCTTGATGAACGGCGCCTGCGCCAGCTTGGCGAGCCTGCGGGAGATCTCGGTCTTGCCCACCCCCGTGGGGCCGATCATGATGATGTTCTTGGGGGCAATCTCGTCGCGCAGCTCCGCGGGCACCAGTTGCCGCCGCCAACGGTTGCGCACGGCCACGGCCACGGCGCGCTTGGCGTCGCGCTGCCCGACGATGTAGCGGTCGAGCTCCGAGACGATCTCGCGCGGCGTCATGACCGGCGTCAGCGCCTGCCCGTCGGGCGCGCGCACACTCAACTGTCGGCTTTCGTCTTTCATGGGATCCGTGCTGGGAGGGCCGTCCGCGGCGTTCGCGGCACCGGACGCCGCGGGTTCAGGGCAGTTCCTCGATGGTCAGATTGCCGTTCGTATAGACGCAGATCGTCGCCGCCACCTTCATCGCCTCTTCGGCGATGGCGCGGGTGTCAAGCGTGCTGTGCTGCACCAGCGCACGCGCCGCCGCCAGCGCGTAGTTGCCCCCGGAACCGATCGCGAGGACACCGTCGTCGGGTTCCACCACGTCGCCGTTGCCCGACACCAGGAGCGACGCCTCGACGTCCGCCACGATCATCAGCGCTTCCAACCGGCGCAGCATCCGGTCCGTGCGCCACTCCTTGGCCAGCTCCACCGCCGCGCGCCTGAACACCCCGCCGTGCTGCTCGAGCTTTCCCTCGAACTTCTCGAACAGGGTAAACGCGTCCGCGGTGGCGCCCGCGAACCCGGCGATGACCCGGTCGCCGTAGAGTTTCCGCACCTTGCGCGCAGTGTGCTTCAGGGCGGTGTCGCCGAGGCTCACCTGCCCGTCGCCCGCGACGACGATCTTGCCGCCGTGACGCACGGCGAGAATGGTGGTTCCGTGAAACATCGTCAATGATCGCCAGTGGGAGACTATCGCGAATGAGAGTCGTCGATGGGGACTCTCGCGAGGTTCCGTGACCCTGTATGCCGGCGCGGGCATGGCAACACCCGCACTGAAACTCCCCAGTTTAACACGAATCGCCCAACTTCGCAGGCCCTTGTACCTCACGCCCTGGGATGCGCGCGGTCGTAGACGGCGGTGAGTTGATCGAGGTTGACGTGGGTGTAGCGCTGGGTGGTGGAGAGGCTTACGTGGCCCAGCAGTTCCTGGATCGAGCGCAGGTCGGCGCCGGCGTTCAGGAGGTGCGTGGCGAAGGTGTGGCGCAGGCCGTGGGGCCCCATGCGCACCGGGATGCCGGCGAGCCGCAGGTACTTCTCGACGATGCGCGCGACGCTGCGGGTGGTGATGCGGCCGCCGAGATTGTTGAGGAAGACCGGCTCCCCGCCCCGCGCGGTGCGTTCCCAGCGCTCCCGCTGGTGTGCCGCGTAATCGCGCAGGGCCTTCAGGGCCACCTCGCCCACCGGCACGATGCGCTCCTTGGACCCCTTGCCGAAGACCTTGAGCGCGCCCAGGGAGAAGTCCACGTCGCGCCAGTCGAGCCCCACCAGCTCGCTCACCCGCACGCCGGACGAGTACAGCACCTCCATGATGGCGCGGTCGCGGGCCGGGAGGATGCCCTCGTCGGGCAGGCAGCCCAGCACCCGGAACGCCTCGTCCACGGACAGGAAGGCCACCAGCGGCGCCTCCTGCTTGGGGTTGGAAAACCCCACCAGCGGGTCCCGTTCGATGACGCCCTCGCGCAGGAGATACCGGAAAAAACCCTTCAGGGCCGCGAGCTTGCGTCCGATGGTGCTCTTCTTGCGGGTGTCGTGGAGGGTCTTGAGGTAGCCCCGGATCCAGCGGGTGTTGACCGAGCGGAGAGCCGCAGCCCCGTCGCCGGTATCCAGCCCGTTCTCATCCAGGTACCGGCGAAACCCCTCCACGTCGGTCAGGTAGCCCTTAACCGAGTGCGGGGAGAAGCGCGCCTGGTCCCGCAGGTAGTCGCCGAACCCTTCGATATGCCGTGCGATCTCGCTCATGAACCGGGTGGCGCCGCCCGCGCCACGCTCCGTCCGCTAGTGTTGTGTCTCACAAACAGGTTTGCAAAGATGCGCCGGTTTTTTTGTCGTCGGCAAGGCGCGATGACCCGTAGGGGCGACCCGCGGTCGCCCCATGTGGCGGGTACCACGCTAGAGCGCCGGAGCGTACAGGTTGTCCGGCAGGCCCCGGACGTAGTCGAGCGTCTCCTCCAGCGACACCACGTCCGCGTACTTCATGTGCATGTCGAAGAGGTTGATCTTGTGCGACGCCTGGCCGCGGTCGAAGGTGCACTCCTCCACCACCGCGACGTTGTAGTTGTACGAGAACGCGTCGATGACCGACGCCCGCACGCAGCCGCTGGTGGTGGTCCCGGCCACCAGGACGGTGTCCGCGTGCACCTCGTTCAGCATGCTCATGAGCGGGGTGCCGAAGAAGGCGCTGGGCTTCTGCTTGCGCACCACCACCTCGCCCTTCTCGGGCGCGATCTCCTTGACGATCTCGTTGCCCTTCTTGGCCAGCTCGTCGAAGTCCTCGGTGCCGCGGGAGTTCTTGCCGTGCCAGCGGCCGAAGGCGACGGTGTCCTCCTCGCCGTGGCCCGTGGTGAAGAAGATCGGCAGGTGCTTCTTCCGGGCTTCCTCCAGGAGCATGGCGATGTGGTCCACGCCGACCCAGCCCTCCTCGCCGCAACTGTTGCGGAAGCGCTTGACCGACTCCACGATGGGCTCCCGCCGGTCGCCCACGAAGTTGTAGTTCACGTCGATCACCAGCACGGCCGGCCGCGAGCCGAACCCGCCCTTGGCGCCGTAGCCCGACAGCGCGAACACTTCCTTGTCGCGGTCGGTCAGAATATCGTCCCATGTATTGGCCATGAATGACTCCTCTTCCCTGAGAAACGGCAACAGCCGTCCAGTGCTTCAATTGCTCTCTCGTGATCCAACCGGATTATTCCCTCTGTATGGGGTCGCGTCAAGCGGCGTGCTGCCGACCCCGGGCGGTTGGAATGCGGCACCTTCTTCGCCGGCCGGTTCTCGACAGCCTGCCATGACCGACGTGGTCCGAACGCTTTGGGGTCGCCCGGCACTCGACTGGCATGTCGTTTGCGTTTATCCTTGCCGGGAGTGACGCGTGTGGAAGCACCCATGTCCAGCAAGCAGGCCAGGGAAACGGGTGATACCCGAAAGCCCGAGGGCGCCGGAACGGTTCCCGGCGGGCTCCTTCCGTCCACTCCTCCGCTCGAGAACGGCGACCGGTTGAGCCGGGACGAGTTCGAGCGGCGCTTTGACGCGATGCCGGATTTGAAAAAGGCGGAGCTGATCAAGGGAGTGGTGTACATGGGTTCACCCGTTCGGTTCGGGAAACATGGCGAGCCCCACGCAAGGTTGTTGACGTGGTTGGGCACGTATGCCGCCTTCACCCGAGGCGTCGGCCTCGGCGACAACGCCACCGTCCGTCTCGCTTCGGACACCGAGCCACAGCCGGACGCCCTGCTCAGGGTGGAGGCCGTGGGCCGCGCCAACACCCGCATCAGCGTGGATGACTACGTCGAGGGAGCGCCCGAGCTCGTGGCCGAGATTTCTTCCAGCACGGCATCCTACGACCTCCACGACAAGCTGGACGCTTACCGGGACGCGGGCGTGAAGGAGTACGTCGTGTGGAGGGTGGAGGATCGGGAGTTCGACTGGTTCCTGCTGAGGGACGGCGAATACACCCGTGCGGCCCTTGATGCCGAAGGCGTGTGTCACAGCCGGACCTTTCCGGGATTGAGGCTGGCGGCGGCGGCATTGCTGGCCGGGGACATGGCGCGCGTCATGGAAGAACTGCAAAAAGGTCTGGACGCCGCCGAACACGCCGAGTTCGTGGCGTCGCTGAGATAGTTTCGGTCCATCCGTCCGCCGGGGCATCTTTCGCGCCCGCTGTAGATGGTCAACCCAGGCTGTGTGAAAACTATGCTTCCTTGACTTGGGAAGTTCCCGGTTCCATATTGACAAGTCGTGTTGCAGGACCAGCTACAGCGCCCCTTGCGGGACTTGCGGATTTCCGTGACGGACCGGTGCAACTTCCGCTGCACCTACTGCATGCCGTTCGACCACTACGACTGGATCGACAAGCGGGAGATCCTCACCTACGAGGAGATCTGCCGGGTGGTGCGGCTGGCCGTGCCGCTGGGGGTGCGCAAGATCCGTCTGACCGGGGGCGAGCCGCTGGTGCGGCGCGACCTGCCGGACCTGGTGCGGCAACTGTCGGGCATCGAGGGCATCGAGGACATCGCCCTCACCACCAACGGCTCGCGGCTGAGCGGCATGGCCGGGGCCTTGCGGGCCGCCGGGCTGCGGCGCATCAACGTGAGCATCGACAGTCTCGACCCGGAACGGTTCCGGCAAATCACCAAGCGCGGCGACCTGGACGGCGTCCTGAAGGGGCTGTTCGCGGCCAAGGAAGCCGGTCTCGCCCCCATCAAGATCAACGCGGTCGTCGAGCGCGGCGTCAACGAGGAGGACATCCTCCCGCTGGTGGAGTTCGGGCGGGAGCACGACTTCGTCATGCGCTTCATCGAGTACATGGACGTGGGCACGGCCAACGCCTGGCGCCTTGAGCGGACCGTGCCGAAGGCCGAGATCCTGGAGCGCATCGGCGCGCGTTACCCGCTGGAACCCATCGGCCGGGGCGAAGGCAACGCTCCCGCGGTGGACTACGGCTTCCGCGACGGCAAGGGCACGGTGGGCATCGTCGCATCCGTGACCGAGCCGTTCTGCGGCACCTGCAGCCGCGGACGCCTGACCGCGGACGGCCGGATCGTCACCTGCCTCTTTTCCCGTACGGGGCACGACCTCAAGGCACGGCTTCGGAGCGACGCCGGCGACGACGAGATCCGTGAGTGGATGGCCGCCGTGTGGGCCGGCCGCACGGACCGCTTCTCGGCCGACCGGCTCCACGCCATCCAGTCGGACGACGGCTACGATCCGGAACAACACGACAAGATCGAGATGATTACGCTGGGAGGCTGACGGCCGCCGCGGCGCGGCGCGCCTGGTTCCCGGCTCGTGGCGCGCCTGATTCGCTTTCGACCGGCGTGACGCTTCGAGGGCGCTCGACCGGCTTCTTCGACGCCTCACAAGGACATTGCCATGCTGCTCATCAACAACGAGACCGTAGAGGAAATCCTCGACATGAAAGGGTGCATCGACGCCCTGGAGACCGGCTACCGCGACCTGCTGGCGCAGCGCGCCGTGTACCGGCCGCGCATCGACCTCTACGTGCCGCAGGAAGATCCCGAGCGCATGTACCGCTGGGGCACCATGGAAGGGGCCTCGCGCTCCTTCGGCGTGTTCGCCATCCGCATGAAGTCGGACATGCTGGAGTGGCCGGAGGGGCGCACGGTGGAGAAGTACTGCATGGAGCCCGGCACCTACTGCGGCCTGGTAATGGTGTTCTCGGCACGCAACGCCGAGCCCCTGGCGATCATCAACGACGGCATCATCCAGCACATGCGCGTGGGCGCCTGCGCGGGCCTGGCGGCCCGGTACCTGGCCCGCGAGGATGCCTCGGTGGTGGGCATGCTCGGATCGGGCGGCATGGCGGAGACCTACCTGCGCGCGTTCGCCGAAGTGCGGAAGCTCACCGAGGTCAAGGTGTACAGCCCGACCCCGGCCAACCGCGAGACCTACGCGCGCAGGATGAGCGAGATGCTGGGCGTGCCGGTGACGACGCGGGACAACGTGGAAGAGGTGGTGCGGGGCTCGGACATGGTGGCCACCTGCACCGACTCCGTCCGGGTGGTGGTGGAGAACTCCGGTTGGGTGGAGGACGGCGCCTTCGTCACCTGCGTCCGCAGCAACGAATGGGAACCCGGCATCCTCGACCGCTGCGACGTGACCGTGAAGCTCGGCCGCGGCACCATCCACACGTTGGACGAGGGCATGCAACGCATCGCCGGATACGCCTCCTACGTCGCCGGCACGGACGACGAAACCACGCGCATCGTGAACCCCGGCGTGGACCTGTTTTCCGGCAAACATCCACTGCTGACGGATCTCATGGGCGGCACGGTCCAGGGCCGCGCCAAGGACACGGACGTGACGTTCTTCCTGAACGACGGCACCCAGGGCCTCCAGTTCGCTTCCGTGGCCGGCTACGTAGTGCGCAAGGCGCGGGAGCTGGGCGCTGGCCGGGAGATTCCCCGGGATTGGTTCACTCAGGATATTCGGGACTAGCGGTGCGTTCCAGATCCGTCTTTCCCGCGGAACAGGCTGTGGCAAGACTTCCGCTCGGCTGAGAATTGGCGCCAACGCCCCGAACCGTCATTCCCGCGCCCCATTTCGTCATTCCCGCGAAAGCGGGAATCCAGGGGTGGGGGGGTGGCGGCCTCATTGCCCGGCCCCACCCCGCCTGGATTCCCGCTTCCGCGGGAATGACGAGATGGGGTGTAGCGGGATTCCGTAACTACGATATCAATGATGGTTTCGCTTGTTGGTTGAAGCGGCATTTGAGGGAGAGGTAACGAATGCTCAAGGTCATTCCGGTTGAAGAGGCGGTGGGCCTGAGGTTGGCCCATGACATCACCGAGATCATTCCCGGCGGACACAAGGGGCCGCGGTTCAAGCGCGGACACCTTATCGCCGAGGAAGACGTGCCGCGTTTGCTCGACGTGGGCAAGGCGCACATCTACATCATGGACTTGGCGCCGGACGAGGTGCACGAGGAGGACGCCGCCAAGCGGCTGGCCCGGGCCGCGGCCGGCGACGGACTCACGCTGACCGACCCGAGCGAGGGCCGGGTGAACCTGGTGGCGGCGCACGACGGCATGCTGGAGGTGGACGAAGAGCTGCTGTTCCGCTTCAACGAGTTGGGGGACCTCATCCTGGCCACCCTCCCCTCCGGCGAGTTCGTTCGCGAAGGCACGGTGGTGGGCGGCACCCGCACCATCCCGATCCTGGTGAAGGAAGACCTGGTGGCGCGGGCCGAGGCGTTGTGCCGGGACCGGTTCATCGCCTCGGTCGCGGCCATGCCCGCGAAGAAAGTCTACCTGCTCGTGACCGGCAGCGAGGTCTTCACCGGCCGCATCAAGGACGGTTTCGAGCCGGCGGTGCGGCAGAAGGTGGAAGGCATGGGCTCGACGCTGGAGCCCGCCACCCTGGCGCCCGACGACCCCGACGTCATCGCCGGCCACATCAAGGACTTCGCGGACAAGGGAGCCGAGATCATCCTGGTGAGCGGCGGCATGTCCGTGGACCCCGACGACCTCACCCCCGAAGGCATCCGCCGGAGCGGCGCCGACGTCGTCTCACACGGCTTCCCGGTGCTGCCGGGCTCCATGTTCCTGATGAGCTACCTGGGAGACGTCCCCGTTCTCGGCCTCTCCGGTTGCGTCCTCCACGACCCGGTCACGGCCTTCGACTTCATGTTGCCCAAGCTGCTGGCCGGCGATCGCGTGACCCGAGAAGACATCCTGCGCATGGGGCACGGCGGGTTGCAGAAGAAGCACGGGCACCACCATCACTGAATCGCGGGTTACGCGGGGAAGCCCCGGTAGCCCCTCCCACCCCCGGGTTCCCGCTTCCCAGGCTGTGTCAAAACAACATTCAAGAGAGGCAATAACCCCCTGAATCGTCATTCCCGCGAACGCGGGAATCCAGGAGTGGTGGAGCGGGGAAACGCCGCTGTAGAGCCCCGCCACCACCCCTGGATTCCCGCTTTCGCGGGAATGACGGATTGGTGTTTAGTCGCCAGGAAGCAGAGTTTTGACACAGCCTGTTCCGCGGGAATGACTCGTTGGGGGGCACCCCATTTTCATCCCCTTTTGTGTCGGCTGCAAGCCGACAACGCTTGAGACAGCACTCTACACCGGTATCTGCGTCACCACCACCCTGCCGTCGCTCTGGAGACGGATGGCGTTGACGGTGCCGGCGTAGGTGGGGGAGCCGGAGTAGTAGGCGGGGATGTGCTGGTCGCCTACGGCCACGGCGCGGTTCCAGTGGCCCAGGGCGACGTAGTCGGCGCCGCTGGTGGTGAGGTTTTCCTGGCGGATCAGCCATGAGCCCAGGAGGATGTCGGAGTCGGGCTTGTCTTCCACGTAGTGACCGTGGGCGACGGCCAACTGCCAGCGGCTGCGGCGCTCCGGCGGCTCGGGCAGCGGCATCATGTCGAGATAGTCCACGTGGGGCCTGCCCCATACCTCGAGGTCCAGGTCGGGGAAGTCGCTGCGGTCGGCGGTGAGGCCGAGCACGTGCACGTTGCCGGAGTGGTTGAACTCGGGCTTGCGGTAAACGGAATCCGGGGTCAGCGGGTCGTGGTTGCCCGGCAGGATGACGATGGGGATGCCGTATTCGGCCATGACCTCCGCCACTTCCTCGATGACCGGGGGCTTCTGGCGGTTGTGATCGAAGGTGTCGCCCGCGAGGATGACGAGGTCGGCCTGGTGCGTCCTGGCGGTGGACAGCACCTGGCGCAGGACCGGCACGTTGGCGGAGTCGCCGTCGGTCAGGATGCTGTCGGCCCCCAGATGCAGATCCGAGGTGTGCAGGATCAGGACTTCACGGGCAGGCATGAGTCTCGGCGCCCGTGTCGTTCTACTTCCTCAGCTCCGCGTTGATCTCGTCGAGGTAGCTCGGCGACGGCTGCACCTGTTCCTGGGTCAGGTAGGCCAGCGGCGTCTCGCACAGGTTGAGGTCGTCGACGAACTCCGCGCGCTCCTCGTTCAGGTATATGAGTCCGGTGAGGAACTTGTGCTCGGCGACCGCGGCGTGGAGCGCGGTCACGGCCTGCATCCGGTTGGTGGGGTCGTAGTTGTGGCCGAGCTTGTGCAGCGTGATGCGCGACCCGTCGTGCATGGTCACTTCCTGGTCGGTCCCCTCTTCGTAATCCACCTCGATGTTCTCGTAGGGCGGAATGAAGTCGATGTCGTGGAGCGGATCCAGGTGCTCGCGGATGTACTTGAGGCTCTTGGTGGAGCCGGAATGGTCGTTGAAGGTCACGCAGGGGCTCAGCACGTCCAGGATGGCGCTGCCCTTGTGAGCGACGGCGCCCTGAATCAGCGGCGCGAGCTGCTTGCGGTCGCCGGAGAAGCTCCGGGCCACGTAGGTGGCGCCCAGGGTGATGGCCAGCTCGCACAGGTCGATGGCGGGGATGTCGTTGATCTTGCCGCCCTTCATCACCGTGCCTTCGTCCGCGGTGGCGGAGAACTGGCCCTTGGTGAGGCCGTACACGCCGTTGTTCTCGATGACGTAGGTGATGTTCACGTTGCGGCGCATCATGTGGCAGAAGTTGCCGAGCCCGATGGCCGAGGTGTCGCCGTCGCCGGAGATACCCAGCGGGATCATGCCGTGGTTGCCCACGTTGGCTCCGGTGGCCACCGACGCCATGCGTCCGTGCACCGCGTTGATGCCGAACGCCTGGTTCATGAAGTAGTTGGGCGTCTTGGACGAGCAGCCGATGCCGCTCATCTTGATGACGTTGCGCGGGTCCACGCTGCTGGCGAAGAACGCCCGCATGATGGACGCGGAAATGGCGTCATGGCCGCAGCCGCGGCACATGGTGGATTCCGCCCCCCTGTAGTCCTTTTCGGTCAGATCGACGCGATTTGCTTTTGCCATGTTTCGTCTACCTTCGTTTCGATTCCATTGGTGGCTGCTTCACGATGCTGCTCGACCTGGCGCACGATCTCGCCGGCGGTAGCGGGAAGCCCGTCGTAAATCAGGATGCTGGCGATGCGGGTGGCGAACTCCGGATATTCTTCCCTGAAGATGGCGGCCATCTGACCGTCGCGGTTCTGCTCCATGAGATAGACCACCTCGTGGGCGCCCACGAACTCGCGCACCTCTTCGGTCAGGGGCAGCGCCCGCAGCAGCAGGTGGTTGGTCTCCAGGCCGGATGCCCTCAGGCGGTCGCGCGCCTCGCGCACGGCCTCGGCGCTCGACCCGAAACAGATCACTCCGGCGCTGTTGTCCGCGTCGTACTCGACCAACGGCTTGGGGACGTAAGCGCGCGCGGTCTCGTACTTCTGCCGCAGCCGGTCCAGCGTCTCCTTGTAATCCTTCTCGTCCTCGGAGTAGCGCGCGTGGGAGTCGTGGCCCGAGCCGCGCGCGAAGTACGAGGCCAGCGGATGGCGGTTCCCCGGAATCGTCCGCTGCGGGATGCCGTCGCCGTCCACGTCGAGGTAGCGCGCGAAGCTTCCCTGTTGGTCGATGTCCTCCTGGCTGAGGACCTTGCCGCGGTCGAAGGGCTCCTGCACCAGCTCCAGCGGGTCCGACCCCCAGAGGTTCATGCCCAGGTCCAGGTCCATCATGACGAACACCGGGGTCTGGAAGCGTTCGGCCACGTCGAAGCTCCTGCGCGCCAGGTCGAAGGAGGACTTCATGTCGTGGGGAATCAGGATGATGTGGCGCGTGTCGCCGTGGGAGGCCACGTGCATCAACTGGATGTCGGCCTGCTGGGTGCGCGTGGGGAGCCCGGTGGAGGGGCCGCCGCGCTGGATGATGAAGTAGACGCCGGGGATCTCCGCGAAGTACTGCAGGCCCAGGGTCTCGTTCATGAGCGAGACGCCCGGCCCCGAGGTGGAGGTCATGGCCCGCGCGCCCATCCAGCCGGCGCCCGCCACCATGTTGGTGGCGGCGATCTCGTCCTCGGCCTGGATCACGGCGTAGGTGTTCTTGCCGTCCTTGTCCTTGCGCAGGCGCGGCAGATAGCGCTCCAGGGCCTCGGCCAGGGAGCTCGACGGGGTAATGGGGTACCATGCGCAGAACGTGACCCCGCCGTAGATCGCGCCCAGCGCGCACGCCGTGTTGCCCTCGGTGACGATCTTGCCCTCGTTGCCGCCCGGGATCGTCTCCAGCATGGCGATGGACTGGCTCAGGCTGTTGTCGCGCATGTGGTCGTAGCCGAGCTGGATACAGAGGAGGTTGGACTCGATGACCGCGGGCTTGTTGCCGAAGGTGTCGCTCAGAACCTCGCGGATGGTCTCCATGTCGATGCCGAAGAGGTAGGCGAGGGCGCCGACGTAGAGCATGTTGCGCTGCTTGGCGCGCAGCGGACCGGCTTCCACGTGCTTCTGAACGAGCGCGTTGGCCGGGACACCCACGTATTGAACGCCGTCGCGCTTCAGGTCGTCGGGCAACGGCTTGGTGTCGTCGTAGATGATCAGGCCGCCGTCGCGTACCCGGTAGATGTCCTTGTCGGCGGTGTCGTCGTTGAACATCACCATGACGTCGATGACGTCCTTGCGCCCCAGGTACCCGTCCGCGTTGGCGCGGATCTGGTACCACGTGGGCAGTCCCTGGATGTTGGACGGGAACATGTTCTTGGAGGAACAGGGGATGCCCATCTTGAAGATGGACTTGAACAGGATGTTATTGGATGAAGCACTTCCCGAGCCGTTGGCAGTCGCGACGCAAATGCTCAGATCGTTCACAACGGACATGTTGTTCTCCCTTGTTGGGGGGGCAGATGGTGATTGGCACTCCATGTTATCAACAGAACGTAAAATAAACAAGCACTTAACCCGGTTCCGGGGCAGATCCAGCCCCTTTGGCCGGGTTTTTGCACCCTTGCCCGACTCTTATCCCGGCGTGTAGTTTTCCTCGGATTCCCAGAATTCCTCGATCTCCTTCCACGCCTTGCGCACGGCGTCGTCGATGTCCAGGGCCGTGGCGTATTGCAGCACGTCGGCCATGGAGACGATCCCCGTCAGGTCGCCGCCGTCGCCGGCCACGGGCACGTGCCGGAACCCGTTCTCGCGCATGGTCGCCAGCACCTCCTTGACCGGCGCCGTCCCGGGCACCACCAGCGGGTCGGCGGTCATCACCTCGGCCACCGGCACCTGCCCCATGTCGCGATCCTCCAGCGCCACCCGCTTGAGCACGTCGCGCTCGGTGAAGATGCCGCCGATCCTGCCGTCCACCAGCACCACGACGCTGCCCAGGTGGTCGTGCACCAGCTTGTCGATGACCACGGTCACGGGCGTGTCCGCCGTCACCGTGGGCACCGCGCCGGATACGATCTCGCCCACGGTGCGGGTGTCCTGCATGTCGGCACCCAACTCCACCACCAGGTTGAGGATGCGCCGCATCGACACCAGCCCGACCATGCGCTTGTCGTCTCCGTACACCAGCAGGTGGCGGTAGCGACCCTTGTACATCCGGCCCAGCACGGCGACGATGGTCGTGCCCTGCGGCACTCCCTGGATCGGGGTGGTCATGACCCGGCGCACCGGAGTCTTGTGGACATCGAGTATCCTGTTCATCACCCGCCGCAGGACGTCCTGCTCGGTGAAGATGCCGGCGGCTTCGTCGTTCTCGGTGATGACCACCCGCCCCACCCTGCGGTCCACCATGAGCTGCGTCACCTCGCGGATGGTGCTCGAAGGCTCGGCGGTGATCACCGCGGTGGTCATGATCTCGCTCACCTTGTTCGTCAGCATGGGAACCTCCAAGGCGCCGCCACCGCGCGTGGCGGGCCTGAGCGTTGCCTCGGTGTCCCGTCCCTTATACCATTGAATCCACGGGACAGGGCGCCAGGGAAAACCATCAAAGCATAGCGCCCCGCCTTACGCAATTTCCCATGGAATCGTTCATCGCCGGACTGTTTATGGCCTTCCTCCTGACGGAGTTGGCCATCGAGTCGCTGCTCAACGAAGCCAACATGCGGCACCTGCGGCGGCAGTGGAGCGAGGGCCGGCTGCCGGATGTCTTCGCAACCCGCATCAGCAACGAAACCTACGATAAATCAGTGAGTTACGCGGAGGCCCACGGGCGCTTCGCGCGCTGGTCGGGCGCCTGGGGCGCGGTGCTGACGCTGGTGGTCCTGTTCGGTGGGGTGTTGCCGTGGGTGGACTGGCTGGCGGGACGAGCGGGGGCGTTCGTTCCCGTGGCCGAGGCCCCCGGAATCCTCTTCTGCCTGGGCGTGGGCGGGCTCTTCGCGCTCCTGTCGCTGCCGCTCGGAATCTACGCCACCTTCGTGCTCGAAGCACGCTTCGGATTCAACAAGACCGACCCGCGCACCTTCGTCACCGACCGGCTCAAGGGGATCGCGCTGGCCGTGGTGCTGGGGGCGCCGTTCCTCTACGGCGTGCTGTGGCTCATGAAGGCCACCGGGACCTGGTGGTGGGTGTACGTCTTCGTTTTCATCTTCGCGTTCCAGGCCCTGATGCTGGTGCTCTACCCCACCCTCATCGCGCCGCTCTTCAACCGCTTCGAGCCGGTGGCGGACGGCGCGTTGCGGGACGCCATCGCGGAACTGGCGGGACGGGTCGGGCTCCGCACCAGCGGCATCTTCACCATGGACGGGTCGAAACGGTCCGGCCACTCCAACGCCTATTTCACCGGGCTGGGCAAGGCCAAGCGCATCGTCCTGTTCGACACGTTGCTGGAGCAACTGAGCCGGGCACAGCTCCTGTCCGTGCTGGCCCACGAGATGGGCCACTACAAGATGCGCCACGTGCTCAAGAACCTGGGCCTGAGCGCGCTGTTCCTGCTCGCCGGACTGTGGGTGCTCAGCGTGCTCCTCGACTACCCGCCCCTGTTCCGCGCCTTCGGCCTGGACCAGCCCGCGCACCACACCGCGCTGGTGATCTTCTCCCTGATCTCCGGGCCGTTTACATTCTGGCTGGGGCCGGTTATGAACCACCTTTCGCGCCGGCACGAGTACGAGGCCGACGCTTTCGCGGTGCGGCTGCTGGACGACGGCCGCCCGCTCGAAGAGGCGCTGGTCTCGCTGACCGTCAACAACCTGAGCAATCCCACGCCGCATCCCTGGTACTCGGCCTATCACGCCTCGCACCCGACCACGGTGGAGCGGGTCCGCGCCATCCGCGAGGCGGCGACGGGGCCGAGCGGAACGGTGCCGGCAGCCGGGTCCGCCGACGGATGAGATTCGGAACGCGGCGCCAACGAAACAAACCCATCACGAGTGAGGAGCGATCACGAGGAACCCATGACACGCATACTCGACAACGACGATGTCCGTCAGGCCATGAACATCGACGAATGCCTGGAAGCCATGGCCACGGCCTACCGCGACCTTCCCGAGGGGCGGTCGGTGAACCGCCCCACTACCCACATCTACACGCACCACACCATGGACGAGGCCTCCTACAGCTTCAAGTCCGTGGAGGGGGCGGTGGAGCGCTTCGGCACCCTGGCCCTGCGGGTGACCTCGGACGTGGTGCGCGAGGAGACCTACAACGGCTCGGTGCGGCTGGAGAAGCTGCCGCTGGCCGGGCGGGGACTGTTTCTCGGGCTGGTGCAGTTGTACAGCCTGGAGAACGGCGAGCTCATGGGCATCATGCCCGACGGGGTCATCCAGCAGACCCGGGTGGCCATCACCAGCGCCCTGGGCGCCCAGGCGCTGTGCCGGCCGGAAGCCGCCCGGCTGGGGCTCATCGGCACCGGCGGGCAAGCGCGCGCCCACTTCCGCCTGCTGACCCACGTGCTGCCCATCAAGACCGTCAAGGTGTACAGCCCCCGGGCCGAGCACCGACAAGCCTTCGCCGAGGAAATGGGCGCCGACGGCGTGGAGGTGGAGCCCACGGGCAGCGTCGCGTCGGCCATCGCCGGCTGCGACATCATCTGCACCGCCACCAGCACCTCCTCCGCCATCATCACCGGCGACATGCTGGAGCCCGGCGTGCACTACAACGCCATCCGCGAATTCGAGCACGACGACACCGTCTTCGACAAGGCCGACATCACCGGCATCCACACACAGATGGGCGGCATCCGGCACCACCTGCCCCCGGGCGTCGACCACCTGCCGGGCATCCGCCAGGAAAAGCCGCGGGACTGGAGCGTCTACCCCGAGATCTCGGACTTCCTCGCGGGACGCGCCACCGGCCGCACCAGCGCCGACCAGATCACGTTCTTCCTCAACAACATCGGCATCGGCATCCAGTTCGCCGCCATGGGCCACTGCATCCTGAAGGCGGCGGAGAAAATGGGCTTGGGGAAGGAGATTTCCACCGACTGGTTCCTGCAGGACATCAAGCCCTGAGGGAGCATGGATTGACGGAGCGCGGTTCGACGAAGCGCGGCTTGACGGAGTGCGGATTGAGCGCGAGCGGTTCGACGAGGCAGCGCTTGACGCACGACGGGGCGGCCAAGCGCGGCCCGAGGCGACTCGGCTCAACCCCGGACGGCCGCAACCCGGAGCCGTTCTCGCTCTACGTCCATATCCCCTACTGCGTCAGCAAGTGCCCCTACTGCGACTTCAACTCCCACGTCGCGGCGCGGATACCGGAGGAAGAGTACGCGCGGGCGTTGCTGCGTGAGTTGCGCCACTACTCCGAGACGGAGGCATGGGCCGGCCGGCCGGTGAAAACGGTCTTCTTCGGCGGCGGCACCCCCTCCACATTCCAAGGGGGCAGCATCGGCGCGGTGCTTGACGAAACCGCGAAGCTCTTCGGGTTCGAGAAGCACCCGGAGATCACGCTCGAAGCCAACCCCGGCGTGGTCGACGCCGGCCGCTTTCGCGACTATCGGAGCTGCGGGGTGAACCGCATAAGCATAGGCGCCCAGAGCTTCGATCCCGAGCTGCTGCGGTTCCTGGGACGCGTCCACAGCGCCGACGAGACGCGGCAAGCCCTCGGCGGCATCTGCGAAGCCGGATTCGACAACTTCAGCCTCGACCTCATCTACGGCATCCCGGGCCAGACCGTCGACGGCGTGAGCCGCGACCTCTCACAAGCACTGGCATACGAGCCTCCTCACGTTTCCGCCTACAACCTCACCATCGAGGAAGGCACGCCGTTCCACGCCCGCTACCGCCGGGGGCTGTTGAAGCCTTTGGACGAAGAAGTGGAGATCGAGATGGCCGAGCGCATCCAGTGCACGTTGGCGAACGCCGGGCTCGAACGCTACGAGATCTCCAACTACGCCCGCGCCGACCTCAAGTCCCGCCACAACCTCAACTACTGGGAAGGCGGCGACTACCTCGGCATCGGCGCCGGCGCCCACAGCTACCACCGCAGGCCGGAGGACCCCTTGGGAGAACGCTGGTGGAACGAGCGCTTGCCGACAGGCTACATGCGGCTTGCGAGCGAGGCCGGGCACGCGGTGACCGAGCGCGAGCGGCCCGAGCTGCGGCAAGCCATGGCGGAGAGCCTGTTCACAGGGTTGCGGATGATTGGTGGGGTTTCGGTGCCAGCCTTTAGACAGCGATTCGCAGCGAACCCCGCGAACGCCTTCCCTGAAATCGCCGAGTGGCTGTCGAATGGACTGCTGGTTGAAGAAGACCACCAACTCCGGTTTGCACCACGAGGTTGTCTGCTGGCTAATGAGCTCTTCGTCCGGCTTATGTAAACGGCTGCACTGACCGATAGTGACCTCAGAGGGAAGTGGGGCTTGATCACTACCCCACTGGGGTATACCATGCAGACGGTAGCCGAGATTCCGACATTCGTGCGACAGGCCGAAAAGCTATTCAGCGAGGACGAAAGGCGCGAGTTGATGAACATCCTCGCGGCGAACCCACTTGCCGGAGACCTCATCCCCGGTACGGGTGGAGTCCGGAAACTACGCTTCGCAACATCGGGTCAAGGCAAGCGCGGCGGTACGCGGGTGATCTACTACTATCTCAACGAAACGATGACCATCTATTTGCTGCTCGCGTAAGCTCGCGTACTCAAAGGCTGCCAAGACCGATCTGACATGGGAAGAAAAGCGCAGAGTGTCAGCCCTCGCGGCCACACTCAAGGCAAACGGGAAGAGACGACATGACCACATTCGGCGATGATCTGATCCAGGCCCTCAACGAAGCTATCGCCCACGCAAAGGGCCACGGCCCCGGCATTGTGCATTCTCCCATGGCTCCCCGTGAGGTCCGCAGGCGGGCGCAGCTTACCCAGGCACAGATGGCGCCGTTGATGGGCATGAGCCTTTCCGGCTACCGGAAGTGGGAACAGGGAACCCGCCACGTCAGCGGCCCCGCGGCCAATCTGTTGCGAGTGATCGAAAAGGAACCGGACGCAGTCAAACGTGCGTTGCTTGCCTCCTGAACGAACAAGATCTCGTATTGGCGGTTGTAGGACGGCAATTGGACGGGAGGTTCCTTCCAAGGGAGCGTAGCGCGCGACCCCTCGGGACCATCGTCCGGTACCCAGCGCCGCCTCCGCGAGTCTCATGCCGTCACGGGGATGCTCCAGGTAGAGAACGGCGATACCGGGTTCGTCGGTCTGTCCGGGGCCTTCGGCCCCCACAATACGCCAAGCACGGTCCCCCGTTGACGGATTAAGCGGAACCGGTGCTGGAGTCGACGAATGTCACCCACTACCTATACGATCACCGAGGCACGCGCCCGTCTTTCTGAGCTGTTGCGACGCGCCAAGGCCGGCGAAGAGATCGTCATCACGAAGGGCCACGAACCGCAGGCCCGGATACTGCCGCCCGCCATTTCCGGACGACGGGAAGCCGCGCCTCTTCGACACCTCCACCTTCCGGATGATCTCTTCGACCGAGACGACGCCGAACAGGGCTTCGCAGGGCAACCCAGAGAGACACCCTTCGGAAACGACGCCGATGAGCACGGTTCTGGACGAGGTAACCAGTGAATCGATCGATGCGGCTCACATCCAGAGACGCGTCGACGACTGGGGAAAACGTCTGAAGGGGCTCTACACCGCAATCCGCGAATGGCTTCCGGATGGTTGGGCGGCCCACCAAGGCGCCCCTGTCACCATGCACGAGAAGTTGATGCGCAAGCACAGCATAGCCGCGACGCTCATACCAACCTTGGAACTCGTCGGGCCGGCGGGCGCGGTCGCCAGGGTTGAACCACGAGCGCTATGGGCCATCGGTGGTAACGGAGGCGGTTCGCTCTTCCGGCGTGTAAACCCGCTCCACGGCATGTCCTTGGCCGGGCATCACAGCTTCGTCCGTGCCATAGTAACCCCACCCTGCCATCACCGAGAAATCGGTGCCTACCATGTTGGCCCCGTCTACGGTGGCGGGAATAGCCATCACGGCGATTTCCGTCCGAAGCGCTCCTCGTGTGACCCCTTGAACAGGGGTGTCTGGATCGAGTAGTGTCGCGAGGTTACGCCCGCGAGCCGCGGAATCGACCACCGCCGCTCGTGCATTCCCGGCGACCCCGTCTGGCCATCCAGGCAGCGGAATGCGAGGCCAACCCATGTTCAGCGCCGCTGAATTCGCTTCCCGGTAACCGGCATTATGCAAGGTAGCGAGCACGTGGTGGAACAGGTCCTCGACCCCCAAGCCCATACGGCCTAGATAACGCTGGGCTGCAGCCGAAAGATTGACGCGACGTCGACTGTCGTTTCCCGGGGTATCATCCCGCAGCCAAGCTGGAAAGTACGTGGAAAGACCATTGCCAAAGTTGTCGGCCAGATGGTGTATCAAGGCTCCTCGCGAGAATCCTTCCTTGGCCTCCCGTTCGCGTGCTTCGATCCACAAGTTCCCATCGAACACGTGCAGCCTGTAGCCAGCTCGCTTCTCGTCCAGCAGCTTCGTGTCCTTTTCCCAATAGAGCCAACGGTCGTCGAACGGTCGGTAGGAGAAACGGACGAAGCCCGCTTCGCCCGGCCCGCCTCGCCTAAGGAGAGCATTACGTACGGCCCGGGTGAGTGGCATGCCCACGGTGGCGAACAGGACGGTCGACATCCTGGTGAAGATGTTCAACTTGGCGGAGGACTGGGGATGGCGTCCGCCGGGGAGGAACCCCTGCCGGTTCGTGCGCCGGTACAAGGTGGAGAAGCACCACGAGCGGTTTCTTACCCCGGAGGAGCTCTACCGGCTGGGCCAGGCGCTGGATGCGGCTCCGGGTGAACGGCTGGCGTCGGCGCACGCGGCCGCGGCGATCCGGCTGCTGGTGCTGACGGGGTGCAGGCGGAACGAGATCCTGGGGCTTCGGTGGGAGGATCTGGACTTCGAAACCGGAGAGATGCGGCTGGTGGACAGCAAGACCGGAGCGCGGGTGGTGCCCATGCCGCCGCCCGCGGCGAAGGTCCTGGCCGCGCTCTCCCGTGTCGAGAACAACCCGTGGGTGTTTCCGGGCCGGAAGAAGGGCACGGGGCAGCGGAACATCAACGACTCCTGGGATCGCGTCCGCAGGCGCGCGGGTCTGGACGGGGTGCGTCTTCACGATCTTCGTCATTCCTACGCTTCGAGAGCGTTGGCACTGGGGGAGGGCCTGCCCATGATCGGAGAACTGCTCGGCCACCGGAAGGTGCAGACGACGGCCCGGTACGCACACCTGGCGCGGGACTCGGTGCGGGCCTCGACGGCCAGGGTGGCGGAGAGCATCGGGGCGGACATCCTGCCGGATTAGCGAAGGGGACGGGAGACGGACGATGGCGAGACTGGACAACGGAACGATCTCCAGGCGGACGGTCGAAGCGCTTCCTGCGGGAGACCGCGAGGCGGTGTTCTGGGACCGGGAGCTTTCGGGCTTCGGGGTGCGGGTCTATCCTTCGGGGAGCAAGGTGTACCTGGTGCAGACGCGGTCGGGAGGGAAGTCGAAGCGCGTGACCATCGGGAGGCATGGCCTTCTCACCGCGGAGCAGGCGCGGCGCAAGGCCGCGATGCTCATCTCGGGCATCAAGGCCGGGCAGGAGCCGGTCCTTACCGCATCGCCGCAGGCCTGCGGCCCCACGCTGGCGGAGTTGGGGGAGCGGTACCTGAGGGAGCACGTGGCCGTGCGCTGCAAGCCGACCACGGCAGCGGCGTACCGCCATGCCCTGACCAGATTCATCCTGCCCGCCTTCGGTTCCCTGCCTCTCGGCGCGATCGGGCGCGATCAGGTGGCGTCCCTGCACTACGGACTCCACGGGACGCCGGCCATGGCCAATCAGGTGGTGGAGACCCTTTCGCGGTTGTTCACCATGGCGGAGGCATGGGGCGTGGCGCCGGAGGGAGGGAATCCATGCCGGTTCGTGAAGAAGTACGAGAAGCGGAGCTGCGAGCGGTTTCTGTCCGAGCGGGAGTTTCGCCGCCTGGGAAAGGTTCTGAGCGAGTTCGAAGCCGAGGGCAAGGTGTCCGCGAGCGGGGTGGCGGCATTGCAGGTGCTGATGCTGACCGGGTGCAGGCGGAACGAGATCCTGACGCTGCGGTGGGAGGACGTGGACCTGGAGGCCGGAGAGCTGAGGCTCCGGGACGCCAAGACCGGGGCGCGGTGGGTGGCGCTGTCGCCGGCGGCGACAAGGGTACTGGCTGCCATCCCCCGGCTTCCGGACAACCCCTGGGTGATTGCGGGAAGCCGGGCGGGCGGGCGTCGGGCCAACCTGAACGCCCTGTGGGTGGTGGTCCGCAGGAGGGCCGGGCTCGAAGACGTGCGTATCCACGACCTGCGTCACAGCTTCGCTTCGAGGGCGCTGGCCTTGGGTGAAAGCCTGACGATGATAGGGAAGCTCTTGGGACACCGCCAGGTGCAGACGACGGCGCGCTACGCTCACCTCGCGCGGGAGTCGGTGAAGACTTCGGCCGCGAGAGTGGCCGAGAGCATCGCGACCGACATGGAGACACGGCCACGCTCTGCCGCCGTATGAACCGCGTTGGCATTTCTGCTGTAGTTCCCGTGGCGGGTGTCCTGGATCGATGCCGTTACCCCGTCAGGACACGAGTTACCTGGGCTGTCGCCAGCAGGGAACCAGGACCTCGGGACCTTAACTCCGCCGCCTTCCTGTCCTACAAACCAGGACCACCTCACGCGTCGCCGGCCCTGACATCTGTCCCAAGGCCGCGTCCACCTCCGCCAACAACTCGATGTCCTCACCCCGGTAACGACCCTTGAACGGCACTGCCGGCGCCTTCCCCCGCCCATCCTCCACCTTCCCCGTCTCCCGATGCTGACGGATCAGCCGCGTTATCTGCGCCCGTGACATCCCCGTCACCTTCCCCATATACGCCCGCAACACTCCCTTCTCCCCCTTCCCCCGCCCGTGATAGCCAAACTGCACCAGCGTCCGCCGTATGAACCCGTACGCCGAATCCCGATCCGTCAACTCGAACTCCACCTCCACGCTCCCCGCCAAAAATCCTCCAACCTGATCCAACGTCTCCAGCCGTTCCGTCTCCATCGCCACCAGCATCCTCCCTTTCTCCCACATCCCCCGACTTCAGGCTCATCTCTCGTTGGATTCCACATCCTCCTTCAGGCTCATGTCTCATTGGAGAACTCTACCCCTTGTACAGCACTTCCTCTTGGGATACGCTGCTGCCAGCGTCGTAGTGTAGTGGTAGCACAACTGCCGATTAGAGGATTACCAATGCTGAAAGCGGAAAGCGCGGGTTCGATTCCCGACGGCGTCACTGATCTTCCCATTTCGCAGCCGTTGCAGGTACTGCTCAGAGATATTGGCAGCGCCGTATCCGCACTCAATACCGCTGTCGTAGGATTAGACGCCGTAGAAAACGGCTACCCAAAACCCGACTCTTTAAATATCTCTTGGACACCGGAAGATCGAGAAGCTGCCGCTAGAAAATCAAGGAAATTCCTACTTGAAAGTGTCTTGGTCCGCGTTGCAACCACAATCGATGAGTATGTATCCGCGTTGAGCAAGTTGCCGAGGTTCGCGATTGTTCGGGAGAGGTGGCAGAACAACACTACAATTTCCGAACAGATTTCTACGATTGCCGCTGAAGTTCTAGATAAAGATGACTACTTGATTTCCGGGGTAGTTTTACTGGTTCATTGGCGAAATCGCGTCGTACATCCGAATTCAAACGCAAAACTCAAGCCCCGTGAAAAGCAACTTCTCCTGAAGAACGAGGACATAATCTCAGACAGATACAATGGTTTGAAGACAGGTCTACTCCTAGAACACTTCGAAGCTCAGCGGCCAAAGCTAAAAGGTATTTCATCCCTAATCGCCATGACAATCAATCTAGCGCGCAAAGTTGACAGAAACATGCAAATAAATCTGACCGAAGCTGATTTGGATGCATGGCTAGAACACTACCAACTGTTTCCTATGTTGAAAAAAATAGAGAGGGAAACCTCTCCAGACAAATATCGAGCATCAGTTTGTCGACTTCTAAAGGCCCGGGCACCACGCTTGCTTGACGCATATCTGAAACACTACAACCATACCCCATCGTAGTCGTCGAAATACTGAAAGGCGCGCCTCACGCCGTTGATTAAGTCGATCTGCATTCTCTAAAGCCGGTCAAGCTCAAGTTTAATGTAGTCAAGCGACTGTCGCATCCAGTTCTCGATGTCAGCGACACTGACTGGACCGTGCGCGTGTTTGTCGTGCGGTGGTGGTTTCCACCATGCCGCCGCGCTAGCGAAATGGATTCGACTGAGTTTCTGGGCCGTCACCAAGTCACGCACTTCGACGTTCGAGAGTTGCGGGGCGAACTCACGGATATCTGGTTCTGCCTCAGTCTTGAGGCGGCTGAGCAGCTGCGCAGCGCGTTGAGATAAGTCGTCATCAGGAAGGCTGTCTAGGGCGTCAACTTGCCAATGTGGATGGCCGGCATCAGCAGCTTGAAAACTGTGGTGATCTCCGCTCCACTTCGCCCAACCGGCCCATTCAGCTCGGAACATCTGCGGTTTGAAAACGTCGTACTTGAATCCGAAATGAATGGAAAGCCCAACTGATCTGAACGAATATCTGCCGATTCCGCGGCGCCGCGGTTCTTCGTCCCATTCCTCACGATATCCGAGCCATACCCAGAGGCCTTGCCCAAGAGGCAACACTGGCGCAACGGAGACAGGCCTGCCGCGATTCCGCGGGATAGTATCGCACCCGGACCCGCGCAAACCGCCTATTAATTGCGGATGGGCGAACTCGGTTACCAACTGCAAATGGGCCGATCCATCGACGGCAGCCGCGAGAATTCTTCCACTCTGCTTGAAATGCGTGGCGAGTTTTGACCTCGAGGCAACTAGTGGTGCAGGCACGCCGTCAAACCCGATCAAGGAAATCGCCACCATAGAGTTCGGTCGTGATGCGATCCACCGAATCTCTCCAGCTACGTTCAGTAAAGCGAGGTTCTCGACCCAATTCGACTAACTTGGAAATCGAAGCACCCTTTCGCTCCTCTCTGCTAAGGCCGACTAAGTCGGGGATCGGAATGTGTCCAACGTACCTAGGACTGAGGTTGAATTGGCCACCGGCCACATGTGGTGAGAAAATTTCCAACACACTGCCAAAGGGGTGGGAGTTCATGATGGCATTGTAGGCGCACACTAGATCGACCACTGGAAGCGCGATTTCATCCTCTTCCGTTTCATCGGTTGCTTGGACAGCTATTGGGAACCAGACATACCCGTGAACGACCAAGAAATCTGCCTCCAAATCAACTGCAAAACCACCTGGTCCACCGAAGTATTTCGAAACCAAACGTGGAGCAGAATCAAAGGCCCATGTCGCCCGACTCCGGGTGAGTCCCCACCAATCTGTGCGGTCCGCACCTGTGAGACTCCTCCTAGCGGTCAATCCGTCACGTCTGGGAATCAGAAACCTCTTGGCATACGTAGGAACCGCGGCCAGCAACTCATCTTCCGTCGTGAAGCGTGGACCTTCGATGTCGTAGGGAAAAAACAACCAATAGAGCCGTCGAAGTCGTCCATCATGAATGGAACGGTTCATGACGGCTGGTTTAAAGAACAATTTTTCTTTCTTTGGGAGTGCCTCAAAGGCGCCGTTGTCGAGGACAAATGCTTTGTTGTCGCCGGTAAGTACACCCTGTCGGACCTGGAAAAGCTCGGATATGCGCGCTGCGCCGGCATCTATAAGCTCGGACAAGGCCGCTTCGGTCCTCGGCGTTGTGAGTCGCCATGTTGGGCGCGATTTCAGTTTTGCGGTTGGTACCTCGAACAAGCGCCATGTATCGTCCGCACCACTGCTGAGTTGTCCCCGATGAGACCGGCGCAACGTGCGTAACGCGTCACCAGTGGCTTCCGCGCTGTCGGTCGTAACTAACGCCGTGGTCGTGCCGCGACGCGCTGCAGGACTGGTTGGCTTTAACATAACTGCGGCCGCCACCTGAACAAGCGCATGTGCAAAGAGACCATAGTCGCCCAGCGACGCAAGCAAACGCAAATCTGTCCTCTCTAGTACGTCAAAACGCCAAGCCTCTGCGGCCTGGAGAGTCAACAAACTGGAAGGCAGCAACACACCTATAGCGCCGCCAGCAGTGAGAGTATCAATCGCACGGCTAACAAAGGCCATACTAAGGTCACCTCGTCCTCGAAGATGACTACCCAGCACTTGCTGCATTTGGCGGCGCTGCAAGTCATCAAGGGAAGGCCACGCGATGAAAGGCGGATTCATCAGCACAATATCCGCGGGCGGAAGCGGTTCGGCCAGCGAATCAGCGACTTGAACGTCAATCTTGATACCACGTTCGGGGGACCAATCCGCCGCAGCGTGACGGATGACGAAGTTAGCCATTGCGGTCGCGGCCGGCGACGTATCACGACCAATTATTACGAGTTCACCAGCGAAGTTTCGCCGTTGCAACGCCCGAAGCGCCTCATGAAGAAATGAGCCAGACCCGCAAGCCGGATCAAGAATTGTGAGCCGCTCCCTACTGGCCACGCCCTCAACTTGCAAAAGCGTTTGTTCGGCAATACAGCGAGCCAACGCCGCCGGCGTGAAGTGCGCCCCCCCACGTGTAACCGGGTTGACCTCGGCGGGTCCAGCATAGTTAAAGAGGTCGAGGCTTGGGGCACGGACGAGCTCAAAATGAGCTTCTTGGAAGATTTCGCTGCCCGCGTGCCGTACAGCGAGAGATGGGAACAGGCGGAAAGGCCGTAGCGAAGAAGGTTCGCGAAGTTCCTCGACAAGGGAGTTGAGGCCGTTTTCGGGTAACTCGCGAAGAAGCTCGGCACCATCGTCAACGCCGAGGAGTGCGATACGGTCTCTACCGCTTGCTTCATGCCGATCACGCTCGATTATCTGCGTTAGAAAGGCCAGGAAGGCATCTACAGTTCGTTCATCAGGAAGACGTGCGTCGGCCACCAAAGACCGCATACGGCGGAACAGGTTGAGCACATAATCGACCACTCTCTGACTGGATTGCACACGATCAGCGGCGAGGTAGCTGTAGAATGATTCGATCTGGGCTTCGACGCTGGATCGAGAGAGCAACTCAGGTCCCGAGCTATCCCAACGCGTCACGGCTACGACTTTATTGGTCACCGTGACATGGTGTGGCAGATTGCTTGACCACGCCCAGCAGGCAGTATTCTTGTCGTGCCAAAGCTCTTCGGCGGTCTCGGACATCGCAAAGCTGCCGTAACCCCCGTCGAGCAGCACAGCATGAGCGCCTTCGGCATCCACTTCTTCGGTCTCAAACAACGGAGTCAACGCCAGCCCGAACTGTTCGGCCCAGCGTTGCGGCAATCCATCCGTAATCATCGCGACACCGCCATGACTGGGAAGAGGGACAACTGATCTGGACGTGGTAAAGACAGCCTGGACGCAAGGACTATGAGCTGGGGCTCCAGCGGCAGGATCAAGCCACTATCGGCAATCTTGGAGACATCATCGACAAGTAGGGCGGTTTGGCGGTTCGGAAAGAACACTGAGGAGTGCCACAGCCGCGGAAACGAGGCGGTATCCAACTTCTCTCTGAGATTCTCCGCAGCCGGAGCCCAAGCTCCCACCTCGGCCGCAAAATCGTTATGTAAAACGAGAAGGAGTCGTAGGACCAGTAAGGTCTGCCAAGCGTAGAGCGCATGTCGACCCGGGCCGTCTGGACGGACATCTGGCGGGATTAGCTCGCGGCGCCCACGTCCCGTCCATTCGCGGAGTTGGCTGCGCGTTAGGCCGGTCGCCTTAAGCGCGTCGGCAGATTGAAAAAATCTCATGGCGACCACCATATCTGAGGAGTCCAACACCCCTATAGGGGGTACAATACCCACTATAGGCCAAATCGAGGCGAAGAAACAAGCGATTGTGGCCAACCGTGTGGTCCAGTGAGGACGCCAACGGTTTGTCTCCCAACCCGGCCGACCGGCGTAGCGGCCCTGCCAGCTTGACACTAACGATCAATTCCGGGCTCGGCCGTCGGTACTTAAGCGGCTGCATACCATGAAACTACAACCAAGAATCATAGATGAGGACAAAATGGGGGGACAGGTCAGGGTGAAGTCCTAAACTTGCTGGAAAAAGGAAGGGGGTGCATCCTTGGTTGAGGACAACCAACCGGCGCCGGTAGAGGCCGGCGCCAACAAGGAGGCACCCCATGGCGAAGAGAGTACCGGGATCGATGCGGACGCGCAAATCCCTTTCGGAGCTGATAGAAGGCCGACTTTCGTGTGCGGACGGGAGGGGAGAACTGGTGAAGCTGGCGACGCGTCTGATCATAGAGGAGGCGTTGGAGGCGGAGAGTCGGGATGCTTTGGGACGAGACTACTACGAGCACGGGGCGGCTGAAGGCCAGGGTTGGCGCAACGGGGTTCGTGCGGGGCGTCTGAAGACGGCGGAAGGGGTGGTGGACTACGCGGCGCCACAGGTCACGGGGCGCGAGGAGCCGTTCCACTCCGAGATCCGGGACACCCTGAAGGGGCGCACCCAAGCGTTGGAGGACTTGGCGGTGGAGCTTCTGGCGCGGGGCCTTTCGGTGCGCGATATCGAAGACGCCTTCCGGGACGAGAGCGGGCGGTCGTTGTTGTCGCGGACAGCGGTCTCGGAGATCGGCGAGCGGCTATGGGCAGACTACCAGGAGTTCGCCAGCCGCGATCTCTCGGAGTATGACATCGTCTATCTGTTCATCGACGGCATAGCCGAGCGCATCC
>CAZFIU010000006.1:0-96184 GCA_964519455.1 uncultured Syntrophobacterales bacterium | reverse complement strand
CCCGGTGCCAGTCGGTGTAGACGAGGTTGTCGCCGAAGGTGCGCCGCCAGGGCTGGCCCGCGTCGATGTTGGCCGAAATGGTGGTCTGGCCCTCGTGCGTCACCACCAGGCCGTAGGGGCGCCCGAAGGAAGTGTAGAGGAAGTCGCTGAAGTAGTTGACGTTGTGAATCGAGGTGAAGAGGCAGACATCGATCTGCCGCTCCGACATGTGCGCGCGCAGGGCCGCGAGCCGGCGGTTCATTTCCTTGGCGGAGAAGGTCGGTCCGACCTTCTCCCCGTTGGGAATTGTCTTGACCTGTTCCATACTCACCGCGCCCGACGTTGCGCAAACAGCAGGTTGCCGTTGTCCAGCAGGTGCACGTTGTGCTGCTGGCCGTAGGACCAGTCGCAGTGTTCCCACTTGAACGCCTTGGTCTCCCGGTCGATGACCGCCATCAGGTGGTTGTACCGGAAGTTCACCAGCAGATCGCCGTTGTCGAGCGGCCAGAGCGAGTTCGCGTGGCTGAACTCGACGCGCGCGCAGATGGGGTTGAGCGGGTAGCGGTACATCTCCTCCGAGGCGGCGGCTTGCCATCCCCAGACCGGGTTGCCGTCGCGGTCGATCTCGCGCAGCACATCGCTGTAGATGCCGTCCGGGTGCTCGCTCCCCTCGCGCCCGCCCTTCACCCGTCGGGCCTGCTCGTCGGACAAGAGCTTCCACGAAGCGTATACGGTGTTGCCGTTGGGGCAGCGCCGCTGGTCATGGTGGTGGCGGGGATCCGCGTGTTCCCAGACGATGTTGCCGTCCCAGTCGAGTTCCAGCAGGTGTCCGCCCTTGCCGCGCAGACCGCTCGGGCCATCCGTGGTCTGAACCGCGGCCAGCAGGTTGCCGCTGGGCAAAAGGTGGCCGTAGAGTCCCGCGAAGCCGGGCAGACGCCATTCGTGCACCACGTTCCCTTGCAAGTCGATCAGATGGGTGGCCTTCCGGCCGAGGGGACTGAAGATCGTGTAGCCCGGCGTTGCGCGGGCCTCGTCGAGGATCGTGAGTCCGGTCACAAGGTGTCGCATGCCGGCTCCGGAAACAGCGCGGGAGGTTCAGTTTTCCGAGAACGTCAGGCCGTCGGCCTCGTGGTCGAGTTCCCGGGCCATGAAGTCCACCACCAAGGGGAAGGAAAGTCTGGCGGCGTGGGGATGGTAGCCCTCGGTGCCGGGGTCAACGAAGCCGTGTCCGCCGAAGGGGAAGAAGTGCCACTCCAGCGGTTGCCCGTTGGCCAGGAAGCTCTCCCACACCCGTTGCTGGATGGGCACGGTGGAGATGCGGTCGTCGACGCCGTAAAGGATGATGGACGGACACTTGAACTTGCGCGCGTTGTCGCACGGATGAACCGGCCTGATCTCCGTGGCGGGCTCGTCGCGTATCGTCGGGTAGTAGCCGACGAATGCCCGCACCTCGGGGGTGGCGGCGACGAAGTGGATGGCGATGCGTCCGCCCATGCAGTACCCGGACACGGCCACGCGGCCGGAGTCCACGTCGCCGCGCGAAGTGAGATAGTCCCAGCCCTGCCGGATGACCCGCACGAACTCTCCGTCCCTGGTGCGCGCCTGGATCTGCCGGCCGGTGTGGATGTGGGTCACGTCGGGGTAGCCCAGCATCGAGTACAGGTCCGGGATCACGACGGTGTAGCCCAGGTGGGCGAACTTCAGCGCCTCGATCTTGATGTAGTCGGTGACGCCGGTGTTCTGGTGCGTCATGAGCAGCGCCGGACCCGGCGTGTCCCGCTCCGGCGCCGCCAGATAGCCGTAGATGCCGTCTCTTTCAGGGGTGAGGACGCGTTCGTGTACTTTCATGGGCACCCTTCGCGGATTGGATTGAGACCGATCCTATCCGCTCCACGGGAACGAATCAACTCTGCCTCCGCGTGGCGGACCCGTCGTTGACCGGTGTCGGTCGGCACTGTACGCTCTACCAGTGATCAGGACCCTTCGGCATCGCGGCCTGAGAGAACTCTACGAGCGAGGCCTTTCGTCCCTTGGCAATTAAAGATCCTGTACATCCCGGCGCCATCGTGCGCGGATGCCGCGTCCGGGATGCGGAGGATCGATCATCGCCATTTCTCATGCCTCCGATTAGTGGTAGTCGGTCAGGTCGACGTCGTAAGCGTCACCGTCCTCAATGCGAAATGTCATTCGCAAGTTTCCAGAGATCGAGATGCTCCAGTACCCCTTGAAATCGCCTTTCAGCCGGTGAATGGCACGCCGCCCCGAAACGTCATTGATATGAAAATAAAATATTATCCAATGAATTCGTATAGTTACAGAAGCCCACTACAGCCCGCATCGTCATTCCCGCGAAAGCGGGAATCCAGGCGGGTGAGGTGGGGAAACGGCCTGTTTCGGCCCCACCCTACCCATGGATTCCCGCTTCCGCGGGAATGACGTTTCAGAGTGCGATGCTGTTTCCAGATCGAGTGGAGTCTTGACACAGCCTGAGCCGAAAATGTCCCGTTCGCGGCGATCGAAAATATCACACTTCCGGGGAGGAGGTCGGTGTGAGACTGACGCCCTCCGGTTGGTTCCGCTCCTAGGGGAAGGCGTGGACGGAGGGAGCGTAGCGACCGGTGGCAGTAACTTGTTGCCCAGCATATTGATAACGGCACTCTTGCACACTAACTACACCACTGTTATCATGCACTGTGATGTTAGAGAAATGGCACGTCACGACTGAAAGGTCGATCACCGAGGCCTTGGAGCGGTATCTCGAAGACACGCTTCACGAGCCCGCCCGGACATACCCGTTTGAACAAGCGCTGGGGCTCCCTTCCTTTCTGTCCCGCATGTACGGGCTTCACGAGGGCCGAATAGCAGGAAGACGCCTTATGTTCCTGGCCGCCAAGGACAACACCGCCACGCCGGCCAATATTGCAAAACACCTTGCCTTGGTCCGCCACGCCGTTGACGCAATCGTCGTCTTCGTCGCTCCGTCGTTGAGCGCATACAACCGCTCCCGCCTCATTAGACGTGGCGTCCCGTTTGTCGTGCCGGGCAGGCAGCTCTATATCCCCGACCTCGCCATGGACCTGCGCGAACAATTCCACACGTACAAAGAGCCGCGACCCAATGCCCTCTCGCCGGCCGCTCAGGCTGTATTGTTCCTTCACCTCCTGCGACCCAACCAGGCGGCGACATCCCCTTCTCTCATAGCCACGCAACTGAGCTACTCGGCCATGTCGATCGGCCGCGCGTTCGACTATCTGGTCGATGCCGGCCTTGCGCATGCTGAAAGGCATGGCAAGGAACGGCATATCCGTTTCAAGACCGAAGGGCGGGAGCTGTTCGATGCCGCGCACGATCTGCTGCACAGCCCGGTACGCACCAGAAAGTTCGTCCGGAACGGTCACATCACCGCACCGCTGAAACACGCGGGTGAGAGTGCGCTTTCGGAGCTGACCGATTTGTCCCCGCCGCCCCGGGACACGTTCGCGGTCATGGCCAGCGATTGGAAGACGCTCGCGCGAACCTGCGGACTCGTAGAGACCGGTCCGGAACAGGCCGCCCACATCGTTGAAACTTGGGCCTATGACCCTGCCGACCTTTCCGACGCGCGCACGGTGGACCCACTGTCGCTCTACACGCAGTTCCGGAACCACCGTGATGAGCGTATCTCCATGGCTGCGGAACGATTGTTGGAGAGAATGGCGTGGTAGCTGGAATAGAGAAGTTCCGCGAATATTTCGGGGCGCACGAGGACCAATACGCGATCATCGGCGGCGCTGCCTGCGACCTGCTGTTCAACGCGGCCGGTCTCAATTTCAGGGCAACCAAGGACATCGACATGGTGCTCTGCGTCGAGGTGGTCGACGCAGCATTTGGAACCACCTTCGGCGCGTTCCTCGACGCAGGCGGATACCAAGCACGGGAGAGAAGCGACGGGACGAAGGAGTTCTATCGCTTCCACCTACCGACCGACCGGAGTTTCCCTTTCATGGTCGAGCTTTTTTCGCGACGGCCCGGAGGTCTGGACTTACCCGAAAACACGGTGCTGACGCGGATACCGGTAGATGACGATGTAATCAGCCTGTCGGCGATCCTTTTGGACAACGCCTGCTACTCAGCGCTCCAGGGAGCCAAGAAGGTTGTCGACGGGGTCACGATCATCGACGAGCGGCTGCTCATTCCGTTCAAGGCGCGCGCATTCCTGGACCTGACGGGGCGTTTGGAGGCGTCCGGGAATGTCCACCGCGATGACATCCGGAAGCACCGCAACGATGTGTTCCGTCTGGTGCAGCTTCTACCCCAGGACGCCTCTTTCGAGCTGCCGAAACCCATCCGCCAGGATCTCCAGAGCTTCGTCAACCGGGTTCAAGCTGACGAATCCTTGGACCCCCACGCGTTTGGTGTGCTGTTCAGCCGAGATGAGGCTATCGATCTTCTCCGCTCGGCATATGGGCTGAGATAGCTGCGAATGCTGGCCTCAACGGTCGGCCACGGATGGATATGGTAGACCCACTATTGGGTCGTGCTGTCGGCCCTTTCCGTGAGCAGAAATTCCTGGGCCGTCGCCAGCAGGAAACCAGGACCCCGGGGCATGACCGACTACCCCGGAATACACCTTAACTCCGCCGCCTTCCTGTCCAACAAAGTGGGACCACCTCACACGGCTGCGCCGCGTGCAAGCATGCGCAAAGCCACGCGGAGATGCGATGCCCGAAGCCCGATTCGCCCCCGCGTCGCCGTAGGCACAGCACCTTGTACGACAGAGCTACTCACGGCTGCGCTCCGACTGAACCGGGACGCTTCCCACCCGCTTACGGTTGCGAGCCCTCCTGCCGCCGCCGTGCCAGAATCGCCCCGAGTTAACGCGTCACCGGCAACTCCAGCGGCTCCCTCGTCTTGGTCTCCTCCACCTGGAGCAAACCCTTGTCCAGGTCCACCCGCCCCCATCCGAGCGGCAGGATCTCTCCCCGTCGCATCCCCGTGTAGACTCCGAACAGAAACACGTCCCGGCGCACGGGGTTCCCCCCACTGCCGCCTCGATCCCCTTGCGCCAGCACCGCAGCACCTCGACCGGAGACGATATCCGCTTGCGTAAAGAGATTTTTTTTGACTTTCGAATGATCGCCTCAGACTGGCGGCTACGTCACATGCCTGTCCGGTGTTGACATGGTGTTGACATTTTCTTTTTGGTTCTCATTTCGAAAATAACAAGCCCCCAAAAACTCTAGCGTTTTTAGGGGCCTAGATGGATGCGGGGGGTGGATTTGAACCACCGACCTCAAGGTTATGAGCCTTGCGAGCTACCGGGCTGCTCCACCCCGCAGGATGGTTTGTAGCCCTTGGGCGGGGTTGTGTCAACTGTGTGACGTGAGCCGGGCCGTGCTCAGGCCTTTGGGAACTTCTCCTGGAGCTGCTTGAGCACCACCTCCGGGACGAAAGCGGCGACGTCGCCGCCCAGCCCGCACACCTCCTTCACCAGTCGGGAACTGATGTAGAAGGACGACTCGCTGGTCATCATGAAGAAGGTCTCGATGTTGGGCTTGAGGCGGCGGTTCATGGTGGCCATCTGGAACTCGTACTCGAAATCGGACACGGCGCGGAGTCCCCGGATGACCACCTTGGCGGATAGCCGTTCGGCATAGTCCACCAGCAGACCCTGGAAGCTGTCCACCCGCACCCGCTCCTCGGACTCGAAGACCTCGCGCACCATGGCCATGCGGTCTTCCACCGAGAAGAGCGCGCCGCCTTTCTCCTGGTTGTAGGCGATGGCGATGACGACTTGGTCGAAGATCCGGAGCGTGCGCCTCACCAGGTCCACGTGGCCGTTGGTGATGGGGTCGAAAGACCCGGGGTAGACCGCAATGCTGATTTCCGCCATGTGAAGACCCGTCCCCTGGCCGTCCCGGCCGCCTAGTGTTCCGTCCGCTGGTGCTCGAGTTCAAAGAAGGAAAGCACCGTGTCCCCGTAGCGCCGGCGATCACGGCGCATCAATGCGCCGTACCCTTCCTCGACTCCCTCCCGCATACTGTGCTCCGCCACGACGACGCCCTCCGGATGGAGCGTGCCGGCCCTGGCGATGGCGGCCAGAGTCTTCCCGATCCAACCGCCGTCGTAGGGAGGGTCGAGGAAGATCGCGTCGTACGCCACGCCCTCGTCCGCCAGCCGGCTCAACGCCTTCCCCACCGGGTACTTCCATATCCGCGCCCGGTCCGTGAAGCCCAGCGCGTCCACGTTGCGCTGGATCAGCTTCGCCGCCGCCGCCGATGTGTCCACCAGCAACGCGGACTCGGCCCCCCGGCTGAGGGCCTCCAACGACAGGCTGCCGCTGCCGGCGAACAGGTCCAACACGCGCCTTCCGGCGAGATCGCGCGGGAGGATGTTGAACAACGCCTCCCGCACGCGGTCGGTGGTCGGGCGGATGGCGCCTCCCTTGGGCGGCGCTATTCTTCGGCCGCGCGCGCTGCCGCCGATAATACGCATGTCAAGCGGCGGGCTGGAGCCCGCTCCACCCTGTCGTCACCGCGTGCCGGTGCCAGCTCCCGCATCCCGCGCGGACGAACCGCCGGACCGGAGGCTACCCCGGCAACAGGATGATCTTGCCGAACTGCTGTCCGGTTTCCAGCCGGGTCTGTGCCGCGGCCGCCTCGGCCAGGGGGAAGCTCCGGTCGATGACCGGCTCGACCTTCGCGGCCTCCACGAAGCGCAGCACCTGCTCGAACTCCTCGCGGCTCCCCAGGGTCGACCCGAAGATGCTCAGGTGGTTCCAGAAGATCCGGCGAATGTCCGTGGGCGGGGTGGCGCCGGTGGTGGCGCCGCAGGTCACGAGCCGCCCTCCCTTGACGAGCGAGGCGAGGCTCTTGGCCCAGCTATCGCCGCCCACGCAGTCCACCACCACGTCCACGCCCCGTTTTCCGGTGACGTCGCGGACCTCGCGGGTGAAGTCGCGCCGAGTGTAGTTCACCCCGTAGTCCGCCCCCAGGCTCCGGGCGCGCTCCAGCTTCTCGTCGCTGCTCGAGGTCACCGCCACCCAGGCGTTCATGGCCTTGGCGATCTGCAGGGCGGCGATGGCCACGCCGCCGCCGATGCCCAGGATCAGCACCTTTTCTCCGGGTGCGAGGCGCGCGTTGGTCACGAGCATGCGCCACACCGTCACGAACACCAGGGGGAACGCCGCCGCCGCCTCGAAACCGTAGCCGTCGGGGATGGGGAAGCAGTTGCCGCCGGGAATCGCCACGTACTCGGCGTACGACCCCTTCATGCCCTCGCCGAGAACGCGCAGGCGCACACACATGAAGTCCCGGTCCGTGTGGCAGAAGTCGCAGGCGCCGCACCCCACCGGAGGATAGAGACAGACCGCGTCGCCCTTCCTCGTGTGGGTGACCTCGCCGCCCACCTCCTCCACCACGCCGGCGCCGTCGGCGCCGAGGATGTGCGGGAAATCGACCTTCATCCCGGTCAGCCCCTTGCGGTTCCACAGGTCGATGTGGTTCAGGGACGCCGCCCCCAGGCGCACGATCACGTCCCGCGGTGAGCGCAGGACCGGGTCCGGCGCGTCCTCGTAGCGCAGCTTGTCGGCACCGCCGTGCTCGTAAATCCGGACCGCTTTCAAGGTGACGACCTCGGAAGAACGATGCCCGGGCCCGAAGACGTGCTCGGGGCCTTCACGCCGAAAAGGAAGTGCCGCACCCGCAGGTGCCGGTGGCGTTGGGGTTGGAGAAACGGAAGCTGGCGCCCTGAAGCTCGCTCACGTAGTCGATGACCGTTCCTTCGAGCTGTTGCAGGATGGGCTTCTCCACGAAGACCTGCAGGCCGTCCAGCTCGAGCACCATGTCGTCGGGCTTGGGGCCGTCGTCGAAGTCCAGCTTGTAGGAGAAGCCGGAGCAGCCGCCGGGCATCACGGACACCCGCAGCCCCCGACCGTCCAGGTGCTCCCGCTCGCGGATCTTCTTCACGTGCGCAACGGCGGCGTCGGTCAAACGAAGAGCCTGTTCCTGAATGTCCACAAGTACGAATCTAAACGACGCCTCCCGCCAAGTCAAGAATCCGGTAGTGCCTCGGTTCGAACTCTGCCACTACCGGGATTCCCGCCCGCCCAGACCGGCCACGATCTTCCCGGGAAGTCCATCGAAACCGCCGTTGGACATCACCAGCACCACGTCTCCCGCCGCGGCATCGCGGACGACCTCGCGCGCGATGTCGTCGACCCCGGGCAGGTAGGAGGCCGCTTCGTCCCCGCGGCGGCGGTTGATGCTGTCCACGAGCTCCGCGGGCGAAAGCCGCTGGTCTTCCGGGATCTTCTCCGGATGGTAGAGGTCGGGAAGGACAATGCGGTCGGCCCGGGCCAGGGCCTCGGCGAACTCTTCCAGAAAGACCCTCCTTCGGCTCGTCTGGCTACGGGGCTCGAACACCGCCCAGAGCCGGCGCCCCGGCCAAGCCTCACGCACCGCCGCGATGGTGTCGGCCACCGCGGTGGGATGGTGCGCGAAGTCGTCGATGACCAGGACCCCCGCCGCTTCGCCGGCGATCTCCTGCCGCCGCCGCACCCCGCGAAAGGACGCAAGCGCCGCGCCGACGGCGGCCGGGCTCAAGCCGATCGCCCGCGCCGTGGCGTAGACCGCCAGGGCGTTCTTGACATTGTGGCGCCCGATGAGGGGCAAATCCACCGGACCCTCGGAGTCGCCCTGGTAGCACGGCGTGAACGCGGTGCGGCCCCGCGCCACCCGGATGTCGCGCGCCTGCCAGTCCGCGGCCCCGCTCAGGCCATAGGAGAGGACCGGGCAGGCGGCGTCGCGGACGAGCTCGCGGGCATGGACGGCATCGTCGCACGCCAGCAGGCTGCCGCCCGCGGGGATGATCGCCACCAGGCGGCGGAAGGCGTCCTTCACGTGATCGAGGTCCCGGTAGATGTCCGCGTGGTCGAACTCCAGGCTCGTGAGGATCACCCGTTCCGGCTGGTAGTGAAGGAACTTCGGCCCCTTGTCGAAGAAGGCGCTGTCGTACTCGTCACCCTCCATCACCACCCATGGACCGTTGCCGGAGCGGAAGCCGCTGGCGAAGTTCACCGGAATGCCGCCGATGAAGAAGCTCGGGTCCAGCCCGGCGGCCACCAGCACCCAGGACATCAGCGAGGTCGTGGTGGTCTTGCCGTGGGTGCCGGCCACCACCACCGAGCGCTTGCCGTCGATGAGGAACCGGCCCAGGGCCTGGGGCAGGGACACGTAGGGGATGCCCTGGCGCAGCACCGCCTCGGCCTCGGGATTGCCCCGGGACACGGCGTTGCCGATGACCACCAGGTCGGGACGCTCGGCGACATGGGCCTCGCTGAAACCGGGCAGGACGTCGATGCCGATGTCTTCCAGGAACGTACTCATGGGTGGGTAGACGTTCTCGTCCGAGCCGGTGACGCGGTAGCCACGCTCGCGCAGCAGCCCGGCCAGGGAGCCGGTGCCGACCCCGCAGATGGCGACGAAATGAACGTGCGCTCCGGGGCTCAGGTGCGGAATCACGCGAACAGCGCCTCCATGGCCGCGTCGTGCACGCGCGGGCGGAACTCCCGGATGGCGTCGTTCTCACGCGACGGGTGCACCCGGTTGGTCAGCAGGATGACGTGCACTTGGCGCTCGAGATCCCACCAGATGGAGGTGCCGGTGAAGCCCAGGTGGCCGACTGAACGGGCGAAGAAGCGGCGGCCGCTGGAGGAACCGCGCGGCGACGGCGTGTCCCAGCCGAGCACGTGGGTCTGTCCGGGGAGGAGCCGCTCCGCCTCCAGGAACTCGCGCACGACCGCACCGGGGAGGAAGTCCGGTTCGGCGTCGTCGCGGCAGCGTGCGAGGAAAAGGATGAAGCGATGGACGTCGGGCGCCGACGAGAAAAGCCCGGCGTGCCCCGCCACGCCGCCCATGGCATAGGCATTGTCGTCATGGACCTCGCCACAGAGGATCTTGCCACGCCAGGGACAGTCCTCGGTGGCGGCCAGTGTGCGGGCGGATCCCGTGTACCCCGCCCCGGACGGCTCACCCAGGTCCGCGAACAACGTCGACGTCAACCCCAGCGGCGCGAAGATCTCGTCACCGCAGAACCGGTCCAGCCGCTTCCCGGTGAGCCTCTCAACGGCCTCTCCCAGGAGGATGAACCCGAGGTCGCTGTAACAGGCGTTTTCCCCCGGCGCGGCTTCCAGCGGCTGCGCATGAATCTGTGAAAAAACGCGCCCGCGCCCCGCATCCTCATTCCCGTACCCTCCTCCGTCATCTCGGTCCCTCACTCCGTCATTCCGGTCCCTCATTTCGTCATTCCGGTCCCTCATTTCGTCATTCCGGTCCCTCACTTCGTCATTCCGGTCCCTCACTTCGTCATTCCCGCGAAAGCGGGAATCCAGGTGGAGTGGGGTGGGGTCGTCGGGACGCCATTCCCCCATCCTCCCCTGGATTCCCGCTTTCGCGGGAATGACGGAATGAGGGGCGGGAATGACGGAGTGAGGGGTCGGAATGACGGAGTCAGTCGGAATGACGGAGTCAGAGGCGGGAATGACGGAGTGAGGGGTAGCGTTCCCGGATAGAGGGGCCACGCTGACGGAGTGGGGGGTTGTGCCGACAGCACGGGGGGTTGTGCCGACGGAGTGGGGGACCAGAACGGCAGACGGAGAGAGGGACTCGTAGTACGGCTTCCACGCCGGCAGACCCGCGGTGTGGTTCAGGAGTTGGCGGAACGTTACCGCGGACTTGGCGCCGTCGCTGAACTCGGGGATGACGGCGCTCACCGGGTCGTCCAGGCGCACCCGCCCGTCCCGGACAAGCAGCATCATGGCGGTAGTGGTGGCGATGGGTTTCGTGAGCGAGGCGAGGTCGAACACGGTGTCGGGCAGCATCGGAAGCCGCGCGGGGACCAGTGCCCTGCTGCCATAGGCGCGGTGGAAGAGGATCTCCCGACTGTTGCCCACCAGGATGACCATGCCGGGCGCAACCCCTTCGCCGACGCCGCGCCGGCAGGTTTCATCGAGTGCGCGCCAAACCCGCGCGCCCTCGTCGTGCCCGACGTGGTGCGCCGCCCGCATCAGCACGCCGCCTGGGTCGCCGGCTCCACCAGGATGAGCACGCCGTTGCCGCCGTCCAGCTCGGCGTCGAGCCCGATGGGAAGCAGCGTGTTCGGGGTGGCGTGGCCGCAGGGCAGACCCGTGACCACCGGGTAGGGGGCGCCGGCGAAAACGTCGGCCAGAACCTCGGTGACGTCCCGCTCGGCACCGGTCTCGCAGTCGTTGAAGGCGCCGGTCACCACGCCGGCGACGCCGTCCAGCTTTCCCGCCATGCGCAGGTGGGTCAGCATGCGCTCGATGCGGTAGGGGCGCTCGCCCACGTCCTCCAGGAAAACGATCTTCCCCGCGGTATCGATCTCGTAGGGGGTCCCCAGGGTGGTCACCAGCACCGACAGGCACCCTCCGGCCAACGGTCCCCGGATCGGACCGTTGCCGCGACTGAGCACGCCGGTGCCCTTGATCTGCCACAGCCGCCGCTTCCCGGTGAGCGCATCCCAGAAACTGCTGGTCACTCCGCCCTCGAGCTCGCCGGCGAACTCGACGGCGACCATCGGCCCGTGGAAGGCCACGATGCCGCAGCTCTGGGACATCCAGTTGAGCAGAGCGGTGACGTCGCTGAAACCGACGAAGATCTTGGGGTGGGTGCGAATGAGCTCGGCGTCGAGAGCCGGCAGGAGCTGGATGGAGCCGAACCCGCCGCGCGCGCAGAAGATGGCCGCGATGTCGTCCCGCAGGAAGAAGCGCTCCAGCGTCTCCGCGCGCTGTCGCTCGCTCCCGGCGAGGTAGCCCTTGCGCGCGAGGATTCCCTCCGCGAGGAGCACACGGAACCCGCACGCCTCCAGGGCGCGGACGCCCTTGGCCAGGAGGTCCCCGTACACGGCTCCGGCGGGGGCAATGACCCCGATGGTGTCGCCGGGCCTGAGGGGCGGCGGTTTAAGGAGTTTCATGACGGCTTTACAGGGTGTTGGACGCCATTCTGTCAAGTTTCCGGTGGCACGGCAAACGGCGGACGGGCGCCGCGGGACCGCGTGCGACGTCCGTTTTCCGACAAAAGTCATCCACACCCCTTGACAGTGCCGGGACCGTGCTTAGATTTACCGCCGCACCTCTTGGTGCGCGGCTATCGGTGTATCGGGTTTATCGGAACTCTTGCGGGCGATACTTGAAAAAGGAGGAGCGAACATGAGCATCAGGCCCTTACAGGACCGGGTCATCGTCAAGCGGATCGAGGAAGAGGAGAAGACCGCGGGCGGCATCATCATCCCTGACACGGCGAAGGAAAAGCCCCAGGAGGGCCAGGTCGTCGCGGTGGGCAAGGGCAGGGCCGACGACGGCGGCAAGGTCACTCCGCTGGACGTGAAAGTGAACGACCGGGTGCTGTTCGGCAAGTACGCCGGCACCGAGATCACCCTGGACGGCGAAGAACACATCATCATGCGCGAGGACGACATCCTCGGCATCGTCGAGCAATAAACCCCCACCCTTTGTCAAGGAGGACCCAATGGCAGCGAAAATCGTCAAGTTCGAGCAGGACGCGCGGGAAGCCATCGTCCGCGGCGTCAACATTCTGGCTGATGCGGTGACCGTAACGCTCGGCCCCAAGGGCAGGAACGTCGTCATCGACAAGTCGTTCGGCGCCCCCAACGTGACCAAGGACGGCGTCACCGTCGCCAAGGAAGTGGAGCTGGAAGACAAGTTCGAGAACATGGGCGCGCAGATGGTGAAGGAAGTCGCCAGCAAGACGTCCGACGTGGCCGGCGACGGCACCACCACCGCCACCGTGCTGGCGCGGCAGATCTTCGCCGAGGGGCTCAAGATGGTCGTGGCGGGACATGATCCCATGGCCATCAAGCGCGGCATCGAGACGGCCGTCGAGAAGGTCACCGAATCCCTCAAGGACCTGTCCAAGGAGACCAAGGACCCCAAGGAGATCGCCCAGGTGGGCACCATCGCGGCGAACAACGACCCCACCATCGGCGAGGTCATCGCCGAGGCCATGAACAAGGTCGGCAAGGAAGGCGTCATCACCGTGGAGGAGGCCAAGGGCCTGGAGACCTCCCTGGAGGTGGTGGAGGGCATGCAGTTCGACCGCGGCTACCTCTCCCCTTACTTCGTCACCGATCCCGAACGCATGGAGTGCGTGCTGGACGACTGCTACCTGCTGATCCACGAGAAGAAGCTCTCCAACATGAAGGACCTGCTCCCGGTGCTGGAGCAGATCGCCAAGACCGGCAAGCCCTTCGTGATCCTCGCCGAGGACATCGAGGGCGAGGCCCTGGCCACCCTGGTGGTCAACAAGATCCGCGGTACGCTGCACTGCGTGGCGGTGAAGGCGCCGGGCTTCGGCGACCGCCGCAAGGCCATGATGGAAGACATCGCCATCCTGACCGGCGGCAAGCTCATCGCCGAGGAGCTGGGCATCAAGCTCGAGAACGTCACCCTGCAGGATCTCGGCCAGGCCAAGCGCATGGTCGTGGACAAGGAAAACTCCACCATCGTGGACGGCGCCGGCTCCAAGGACGACATCGAGGGCCGCATCAAGCAGATCCGCGCGCAGATCGAGGAGACCACCTCCGACTACGACCGTGAGAAGCTCCAGGAGCGCCTGGCCAAGCTCGTGGGCGGCGTCGCCGTCATCAACGTAGGCGCGGCCACCGAGGTGGAGATGAAGGAGAAGAAGGCGCGCGTGGAAGACGCATTGCACGCGACCCGCGCGGCGGTGGAGGAAGGCATCGTGCCGGGCGGCGGCGTGGCGCTGCTGCGCTCCATCCCGTCCCTCGAAGGCATCGAGGCCTCCGACGAGGAGCAGGTGGGCATCGCCATCGTCAAGCGCGTGCTGGAAGAGCCCCTGCGCCGGATCGCCACCAACGCCGGCATCGACGGCTCCATCGCCCTCCAGCAGGTGAAGGCCAGCAAGGGCAGCATGGGCCTGAATGCGGCCACCGAAACCTACGAAGATCTCCTGAAGGCCGGCATCATCGACCCCACCAAGGTGGTGCGGACCGCGCTGCAGAACGCCGCGTCCATCGCCAGCCTCCTGCTCACCACCGAGGCCATGGTGGCCGAGAAGCCCGACGACAAGGCCGCCATGCCCGCCATGCCTCCGGGCGGCGGCATGGGTGGAATGGGCGGCATGGGCGGCATGGGTGGAATGGGCGGCATGATGTAACCCTGCCGTTGCGACAGATCAAGGGCCTGGGGTCCCCGGAGTGGGGCTCCAGGCCCTTTTTTGCTTTATTGGGATCAGGGGACTATAGTGGTGAGACGTTTGCCAGGAACTCCAAAGTCCCAACCAATGTCCTGCCGTTACTGATTTCCACCCCATGTTCGAGAACCTCACCGACAAGCTGGAGCAGACATTCAAGCGGCTGCGGGGGCACGGGCGCATCACCGAGGCCAACGTGGCGGATTCGTTGCGCGAGGTGCGCACGGCGCTCCTGGAGGCGGACGTCAACTTCAAGGTGGTGAAGGGCTTCACGGACTCGGTCCGGTCCCAGGCCATGGGGCAGGACGTGCTCCAGAGCCTGACCCCGGACCAGCAGCTCATCAAGATCGTCCGGGAGGAGCTGATCAAGACTCTCGGCGGCGAGGCCGCGCGCGTGGACCTCAAGGGGCGGCAACCGGTGGTGCTGATGCTGGTGGGACTCCAGGGGTCGGGCAAGACCACCACCGCGGTGAAGCTGGCGCTGCATCTCAAGAAACAGCAGAAGCGCACGCCCTACCTGGTGTCGGCGGACGTGTACCGGCCGGCGGCGCGAGAGCAACTGCGCACCCTGTGCGACGACAACGGGCTGCCGGTGTACGAGTCGGGCGAGAACGACGCGCCGCTGGACATCTGCCGGGCCGCCGTCGACAAGGCGAACCAGCGGCTGTGCGACGTGCTGATCGTGGACACGGCCGGGCGGCTGCAGATCGACGAGGAGATGATGCGGGAGCTGGTGGCCATCCGCGCCGCGCTGGAGCCGCGCAACATCGTCCTGACCGTCGATGCCATGATCGGGCAGGACGCCGTCAACCAGGCCCAGGGCTTCAACGACGCCCTCGACCTCACCGGCGTGGTCCTCACCAAGATGGACGGCGACGCCCGCGGCGGCGCCGCTCTCTCGGTGCGGTCGGTGGTGGGCAAGCCGGTGCTCTATGTCGGCGTCGGGGAAAAGGCGGATGCGCTGGAGCCCTTCTTCCCGGACCGGATGGCCTCGCGCATCCTCGGCATGGGCGACGTGCTGTCGCTGATCGAGAAGGCGGAACAGGCCGTCGACAAGAAGGCCGCGCCGAAGCTCGAACAGCGCATGCGCAAGGGCGAGTTCACCCTGGAGGACTTCCAGACCCAGATGCAGGCCATCAAGAAGATGGGCTCCATCGGCGGCCTGCTGGACATGGTGCCCGGGGGGCGGAAGCTGACCCAGCAGGTGGACATGGGCCAGGCGGAAAAGGAGATCAAGCGCGTGGAGGCCATCATCAACTCCATGACCATCAAGGAACGGCGCAACCCCGCGCTGCTGAACGGCAGCCGGCGGCGGCGCATCGCCGACGGCAGCGGCACCACCGTGACGGACGTCAACCGGCTGATGAAGCAGTACATGGAGATGAGGAAGATGATGCAGCGGATGAAGAAGGGCGGCGGCAAGCGCCGCGGGCTCTTGAACCGGTTGTCAACGCCGTTCCAATGAACTAAAAAGGTTAGTTTACAGAAAGGACCGCAAGGGACAAACCCGTATGAGCGTAAAGATCAGATTGAGCAGGCACGGTGCGAAGAAGCGACCGTACTACCGCATCGTGGTGGCGGACGCACGCGACCCGCGCGACGGAAGATTCATCGAACAGTTGGGCACCTACGACCCGCGGACCCCGGCGGCCACCCTGAAACTGGACCAGGCCAAAGTCAGTGACTGGATTCAGAAGGGGGCGCAACCGACCCAGACGGTGCGCAACCTCATCAGGCGGGCCGCCAAGGAAGCAGGAGCGGTCGCGGAGAATGCCGAGACCGGCGCGGGGAACGTGGAGGCGGCGGAGAGCCAGGCGGTGACGGAAAGCGCGGCGGTGAAGAGTCCTACCGCGGAGGAGACCCCGGCAGCGGCGGAGGCCGCGGCTTCGGCGGAGACCCCGGCGGCGGAAGCGGCTCCGGCGGAGAGTCCGGCAACGGCGGAAGCCGCGGCCCCGGCGGATAACCCCGTCGCGGCGGAGGATTCAGCCCCGGCGGAGACTCCGGAAGCGGAGAATCCGGCGGCGGAAGGCGTCGCCACGGCGGAGAGCACAACGGAACCCGCGGCCGAAGCGGAAACCGCCGAGGCGCCAAAGGAATAGGCCCATCCCGGGCGACGTCGGAGCGCCTGACCAAGGTGTCGGGATCCGGGTACTCCGGAACCGGTACCGCTCAATGGGAATTCAATGGCAATTCTTGACGGGCGTGCCCACGGTCCCGCCGGTGTCCGCGCTCCAGGAGACAAGGCTTCTTGAAGGAACTGGTACAGTACCTGGCGGAGTCCATCGTGAACCGCCCCGACGCCGTGGAAGTCACGGAGACCCAGGAAGACGACGGCTCCGTGCTGGAACTCAAGGTCGCCAAGGAAGACTTGGGGCGGGTCATCGGTAAGCAGGGCCGCACCGCCAAGTCCCTGCGAACGATACTGAACGCCGCGGCCGCGCGGACCCACCGGAAGGTCGTCCTTGAGATCGTCGACGAGCAGTAACCCTCCCCTTTCCCGTTGTCCATTCAGCAGATCACCCTGGGCGACATCGTGGCCACGCACGGCGTGGCCGGCTGGGTGCGCCTGCGGCTGTTCAACCCCGACGGCCGTACGCTCTATTCGAGCGCACGGGTGGAGTTGACGCGCGGTGAGAGCCGACTCAGCGTTGACGTGGTGCAGGCCAAGCCTCACCGGGGGTTGGCGCTCTTGAAGCTCCGGGGCATCGACGACATGGACGCGGCCCGGGAGCTGGTGGGGTACCGGCTGTCGGTGCCCGGGGAACGGCTCGCGCCGCTCGGCACGTCCGAGTATTACTACGCGGAAGTGGTGGGTTTCGAGGTGCGGGACGCCGACGGCGGGCGCGTCGGCACGGTGACCCGGATATGGGCGAAGCAGGGCGGCGACCTGCTGGTGGTGGCCGGCGCCGAGCGGGAACATCTCGTCCCGGCGGTGCCGGAGGTGATCCGGCAGATCGACGTGGTCGAAAGGACCATCACCATCGACCCCCCCGACGGGCTCCTGGACCTCTGACCGTCCGTGCATGGAATGGGCGGGCGAGGAACCGTTTCGATGCACTTCTCGGTCATCACGCTCTTCCCCGACATCTTCGAATCGCCCCTGGCGCACAGCATCCTGAAGCGCGCCCGGGAGAAGAATCTCGTGTCCATCGACCTGGTGGACCTGCGCCGATACGCACGGGACCGGCACCGTGTCACCGACGACTACCCCTACGGCGGCGGCCAGGGCATGGTGCTCAAGCCGGAGCCCGTCATCGAGGCCATCGAGGACTGCCGAAGCCGGATGAAGAAGCCCCGGGTGGTGCTGCTTTCCCCGCGCGGACGCGTCTTCGACCAGGCCGCCGCCGCACAACTCCTGGAAGACCGGGAGGCGATCCTGGTTTGCGGCCGCTACGAGGGGTTCGACGAACGGGTCACGGCCTACACCGACGACATGCTGTCCATCGGCGACTACACCCTGAGCGGCGGCGAGATCCCCGCCCTGACCGTCATCGACGCGGTCGCCCGGCTGGTGCCGGGAGTGCTGGGGAACGAGCAGTCCGCCCGCGACGACTCCTTCGTCGAGGGGCTCCTGGAGTATCCGCAGTACACGCGCCCGGCCGAGTACCGGGGCATGAAGGTGCCGGAGGTGCTGCTCTCGGGCGACCATGAGAAGATCCGGCGCTGGCGCCGCCGGATGAGCGTGGAAACCACCGCGCGGACCCGGCCGGACCTGCTGGCGAAGGCGCCGGCGGCGGCCGGGATCCCCTGGGCGGAGGTTTACGTGGCGCTGCTGCACCACCCCGTGTCCGACCGCCGCGGCGACACGGTGACCTCGTCCATCACCAACCTGGACATCCACGACATCGCCCGTACCTGCCGCACCTACGGCGTGAAGGCCTTTTTCGTGGTGAACCCGGTGAAAACGCTCCAGTCGCTGGCGGCCAGGATCATCGACCACTGGGAGCGTGGCTACGGCAGCGCCTACAACAGCACCCGCAGGGAAGCGCTCTCCCTGGCGCGTGTGTGCGACACCCTGGACGACGCGGTGGCGCAAGTGCGGGCGGAGTGCGGCACCGCCCCCCGGCTGGTGGCGACCTCGGCGCGGTCCGTGGCGGGAAGGCAACGCACAACTTTTGGAAAAATGCGGGAAATGCTAATAATGGACGATGTCCCTTGCATGATCCTGCTGGGAACGGGCTGGGGGCTGGCGGATGCCGTCTTTGCCCGTTCGGACCTGATCCTCGAGCCCGTCGCGGGCCGGGACGACTACAATCATCTTTCCGTACGAGCCGCCTCCGCCGTCATGCTGGATCGTATTTTGGGACGGTTGCTGGAAGGGAGTGTTCAATGAACGTCATTGACCAGATCGAACAGGAGCACACGCGCGAGATGCCGGCGCTCAAGCCGGGTCAACGCGTGCGCGTGCACGTGCGCATCGTGGAGGGCGAAAAGGAGCGTATCCAGGTCTTCGAGGGCGTGGTCATCGCCATCTCCGGGAGCGGCAACCGCGAAACCTTCGTCGTGCGCAAGACATCCTACGGGGTCGGCGTCGAACGCATCTTTCCGCTCCACTCACCGCGCATCGACAAGGTCGAGGTGGTCACCCGGGGCCGGGTGCGCCGCGCCAAGCTGTACTACCTGAGAAACCTGTCGGGCAAGCGAGCCCGCCTGGAGGAAGACCGCCGGCCACGGGCATCGCGCTGACCGCGGCCGGGCGCAACGCCCGTTGACGCACGAACTCGCCGCCGGGACCAGGCCGCGGACTTCGCGGCCGCTTCCGCCGGCGCCCCTTCCCGTCGCCCGCGCGGCACGGACCGGAAATGGATCTGTTCGACACCGTGAGTCCGCGCTCCAGCGGCGGCAACGCGCCGCTGGCCGAACGCATGCGTCCGGCCCGGCTGGACGAGGTGCTGGGGCAGGAACACCTGCTGGGCTCCGGCAAGCTCCTGCGCGGCATGGCGGACAGCGGCCGCCTCCAGTCCATCATACTCTGGGGGCCGCCGGGCTGCGGCAAGACCACGCTGGCCCGCCTTCTGGCGGACGCGTGCCATGCCCACTGCATCCATTTCTCCGCCGTCAGCTCCGGCACCCGCGACCTCAAGAAGATCCTCCCCGACGCCCGGCGCCTGCAGCGCGGCGCCGTCCCGGTGGTGCTCCTGGTGGACGAGATCCATCACTTCAACAAATCCCAGCAGGACACCTTTCTGCCCCACGTCGAGGCAGGCCTCCTGACCCTCATCGGCGCCACCACCGAGAACCCGTCCTTCGAGCTCATTTCCCCGCTGCTGTCCCGTTGCCGGGTGTGCGTGCTCCATCCCCTTACCGAGGACACCCTGGATCGGGTCATCGACCGCGCCCTGGCGGAGCGCGGCCGGGGGCTCTGGGACTCGGACATGGAGATCGATCCGGCGGCGCGCGCCTTGCTGGTGCAGCGGGCGCAGGGTGACGCGCGGGTGGCGCTCAACGGCCTGGAAGGGGCCGCCACGATGGCCCGCGCCGGCGGCGCGAAGCGCATCGAGTTGAACCACGTGGAACAGGCCCTGCAGGTCTCGCCGCTGCAATACGACAAGAGCGGCGAGGAGCACTACAACCTGATCTCCGCGTTCATCAAGAGCCTGCGCGGCAGCGACCCGGACGCGGCGGTCTACTGGATGGTACGCATGATCGAGGCGGGAGAAGACCCGCTCTTCCTTTGCCGGCGCATGGTCATCTTCGCCGCCGAGGACGTCGGCAACGCCGATCCGCGTGCCCTGCAGGTGGCTGTCGCGGCCAAGGACGCGGTACACTTCGTCGGCCTGCCCGAGGGGCGCATTCCCATGAGCCAGGCGGCCACCTACCTGGCCACCGCGCCCAAGTCCAACTCCTCGTATCGCGCGCTGCTGGAAGCCACGCGCGACGTGCGCGAACACGGCACGCTGCCCACCCCGCTGCACCTGCGCAACGCACCCACCGGGCTCATGAAGTCCCTGGGCTACGGCGCGGACTACCGTTATCCGCACGACGAGCCCGGCCACGTCACCGAGCAGGAGCACCTGCCGTCCGAGCTCCAGGGCCGCCGCTACTACGAACCCGGCGACCAGGGATACGAACGGGTCATCCGTGAACGGCTCGAAGCCTGGGTAACGTTGAGGAAGCGGAGCACCACCGGCGACTAGGCCCTTCTTCGTCATTGATATGAAAATAAAAACTTGTTCAATGATTTCTGGTAGTTACGGAATCCCGCTACACCCCAACGAGTCATTCCCGCGGAAGCGGGAATGACGTTTCTGGGGGTTATTGCCTCGCCAAGATGGTGTTTTGACACAGCCTGTTCCGCGGGAATGACGCATTCGTGACGTCTCCCCCTGGCAGATATCGCACAGCCTGTTTCGCGCCAATGCCCAAGGAGCCGACTAGCGGCTTTCCAGCTCCCGGCGGATGGCCCGGACCTTGGAGAGGAAACGGTCCGTCGCGGCTTGGCCTTGCTCCCGGTTGCGGATCACACGGGGCGTGATCAGGATGACCAACTCCGTTCTGTCGGTGCGTTCCAGGTCGGTGCGGAAGAGTTGCCCCAGCACGGGGACGTCCATGAGCAGGGGGATGCCGATCCGGGTCTTGCGCAGGTTGTCGGTGATGATACCGCCGATGACCAGGGTCTGTCCGTCCTGCAGCACGGCGGTGGTCTCCGCGTCCCGTACGTTGAAAGCGTCGAAGGTCTGTCTTCCCACCGTGACCCGTTCACCGACGGCGCTGACCTCGACCCGCACCTGGAGGTTCACCAGGCCGGCATCGTTGACCCGGGGGACGATGGTCAGCATCCGCCCGACGTTCTTGAACTGGATGGTGGTGGTCGTCGCCTGCGCCTCTTGCGATACCACCATCCCGGTGGCCACCGGCTGCTCGCTGCCCACGCGTATCCGCGCGGGCCGGTTGTCCACCGCCAGCAGATGGGGGGACGACAGCACCTTGACCCGCGCGTCCTGCATGAGCGCGTTGACGAAGACTCGGAAGTCGCGGCCCGCGTCGACGATGGACGTGAACCCGGAATCAAGGGCCTGGAACCCCGCGCCCAGGGGTGTGCCCGCGGTGTTCTCGTCCGCCGTGGTGGGCGGGGAGAAGCCTCCTTTCGACAACGCATGCTCCACCCCCAACACGAACTCGTCGGTGAGCGTCACCTCCGCCACCAGCACCTCCATGAGCACCTGACGGGGAACCGCGTCCAACTTCGCGAGGACCTCCGCAAGTCGAAGAAATTCCCGGCGCGTGGCCAGGATAACGAGCGAATTGGTGGCGGGCTCCGCCACCACGCGTACGCCTCCGCTCGCCGCCTCGACGTCTTCATGCCCCGCCGCCGGCCGTGCGCTCGTCGAGGACCCCGGAGCCAACCGCGCCGCATCGGCCCCGAGGCTTGGCGCGCCGGCCGAATCTTCGCCAAGGGCGGCGTCTCCCCCGAAGCGGTTGGTTCCGGGCGCATCCACCGGTTCCCCGGCGGCGGACAACGCGGGCAGGTCGTCGAGCCCGCCCCGGCGCAGCGGCGACTTGGCCTTCCCGGTGGAGCGGTTCGCCGATCCGTACAACTGGTTGAGCACTCGTGCGAGCGCTACCGCGTCGCCGTTCTCCACGGGCCGGATGAACACCTTCCGTCCCGGAGTCCGGTCCGCGACGTCGAGGCGTTCGAGCCAGCGCTGAACGTAGCGCCACGCCGCCTCGCTGTAGGCGACCACCAGGAGCCGGTTGATCCTGGGCAACGGCAGGAAGCGGGCGGCGAACGCATCGCCCTGCATCTCGGCGGCGGCGAAAAGGCGCATGGCCGCGGACAGCTCGCGCGAGAGATCCTGCGCCGCGGCCGCCCTGGGCTCATACAGGTCCATGCGTGTGCCGGCGAACACCTCGACGTCGATCAACTCCATGATCTCGACCAAACGGCGAATGTTTGACGGCAGGTCGACAACAACCAGATAGTTGCCGCGGGCGTGCCCGAGTATCGTCCCTCCCTCGCCGAGGAACGGCGTCAGAAGCGCCTTCATGGCCGCCACCGGGAAGAACCGGACGGGCGCGATGCGCATGGCGAATCCCGCATCCCTGCCGGCGGCCGGCGAAGCGGCCCCGAGCCCCTTGGCAACGGTGGTGATCCGGTAAAGGTCGCCCTGCTTGATGGCGACGGCGCCGTGGATGCGCAGCAGTTCGTGAAAGACCGGCAGCAGGTCGGCACGCCGCACGGGTTGGCCGCTGAAGATGGTGACGGCGCCGCGGACGTCCGGGTCGATGGTGAAATTGAAGCGCAGATGGCGCGCAAAGACGTGAATGACCTCGACCAGGTCGGCGCCGTCGAAGTTCAGGGTCACCGTGCCGGCGTCATCGGCGCGCTCGGCGCCGGCGTCACGCGCCACCGCGCCGGCGGCTTCCGCGAACGGTTCCGGCGGCCGGCTCCACGCCGGCCGGTCTTGCACGACAAGCCCCGTCAGGAGCCATGCGACAATCCACAGCGTCTTGGAGGTCATGGCCCGTTGGGAACGCAAAATGCGGGCCGTTCAGGTCCCCAGGCCGAGAAAGTCGAACTTGAAGCCGATGCTCGTCCGGTCCGGGTTGCTGCGCTGCTCCACGGACAGGGTCAGGGTCCAGCACTCGCACCCGGAGAGATACTTGATCCCCAGTTCGTGTTGCCCCCACCGGCCCGCGGCGCCGTCGTAATCGCCGTCGTAGAGCAGCAGCATCCGATCCGTCGCCCGCAGCACGGCGCCGGCGTACAGGCCGTTCAAGGGGTCCCGGAGAATGCACCGCGGGTCCGCGGGACAGTCCGCCGGGAGTTCCGGATCGGCGTGGCGCGCCAGCGGCGCCAGGACGTTCGCCCGAATGAACCGGTACCCCAAGGACACCCTGCTGGGTTGCTGGAAATCCCGGTCGGGCACCCTCGTGCCCACGGGCGCGTCATCGGAAAGCGAGACCTCCAGGGCGGCCCTTCGGAGGTTCCACGGACCGGGCTCCATGCCCAGGTCCAGGGACGCGTACAGGCGTTCGACGGGATCCAGTCGCAAGCCGACGCCCACGTCCGCGAGACCGTCCTCACCCGCGCGCGCCTGGTCGACGTCGACACTGGCCGTGACGGAGGCGCGGGCGAAGGGCGCGGCGGCCCGCGGGGAGACCTGTCCTTCCGGTTCCCCGGAGGCGCCGTCGCCGGGAGCCGGCGCCGGCTCCCCCCCGACGCCGCCCCAGAAGCGGTTGTTCAATGCCAGCGTCAACAGGTTGCGGCGCCGGACGCGGTCCACCGGGTCCCAGATCGGCAGCGCGTCCTGGTCCGTCGCGGGAATGAACAGGTACTCCAGCGTGGGCTCCAGCACGTGCCGGATCCGGTTCCAGCCGCCCAGGTTCCAGCGGTAGGTCCGGCCCAGCGCCGTGGCGAGCCGCCACCCGAATTCCACCAGCTCCCGCGAACCGTTGCGGGCAACGCCGCCGGTGTGGCCGTCGCCGGCGGCGGACCCGTCCTCGACCGAACCGAGCCGGTAGAGGGTCTCGCGCAACGCCACGCGCGTGTCCATGCGGAGGTGGCGCACGGGCGCGGCCCGCCAGGTGAGCTCGGGCCGCAGATCCACCCGCAGGCCGTCCGCCCGCTGCTCGCGCAGGTAGTGGGTCAACCCCGCGCCCCATTCGAGGCCGAGACCGTACCCCAGCCCGCGGGCGCCGGTGAAAGAGAGGTGGGGGACCCGGTGCAGCGCGTGCCCTTGAGGCTGGACGAGGTCCTGGACGTAGTCCACCTCCCCGGACAGCGCCATGTCCGTCCCGTGCCACCGAAAGCCGAGTCGCGACGCGCTGTACCGGCTCGTACGCAGGGTGTCTTCCTCGTCCGCGCCGGAGACGATGAACTCCGCCAGATCCCGCGGCGCGACGTTGTCGCTGTAGAGGGCGACGTCGCTGAACGTCGTCCAGCCGGCCGGAGGTCGATGGCGGTGGCTCCAGCGCACGCTCCAGCGGTCCGGGGGAATCGCCGGATCCGCGATGCCGGTGTCGCGCGCCGGCGTCGCTCCGCGCATGCGCTCGCTGAACCAGGAGAGGTCCAACCGGCCGGCGGTGTCTCGATTCAGGACGGTGCGATACTGCGCGCTCATGCCGATGCGCGTCCTGGACTCGACGGCGAATTCGAAGGTGGCGTCGTTGCTCTTGTCCAGCGCCCAGAAGAACGGTTGCCGGTAGAGGAACCCGTCGCGGCGAGACCAGCCGAAGGAAGGGATCAGCAGCCCGGTGGTGCGGTCCGTGAGATAGGGGAACGACAAGTAGGGCAGATACAGGGCCGGGACGTCGTAGACGTAGAAGGTGGCGTCTTCCACCACCGCCTTCGCGCCCTCTTCCAACCGGAGCCTGCCGGCGCCGATGCGCCAGGGCGAGGCGCCCTCCTCGCACAGGCAGGTGGTGAAGCGTCCGTCGCGGATCTCGTAGGTCTGCCCCGTGAACTTCTCGACCCGGCTTCCGCCCAGACGGATGCGCCCCTCCTCGACGAACACTTCGGCGTCGAGGATCGTGGCCGTCTCGTCGTCGAGGTTCATCTCCAGCTCGGCGGCCCGAAGCCGGTACCCGGGATCATCCAGGCGCACCCCTCCCTGCGCCCGCAGCGTGCGCCGCGCGCGGTCGAGATCCACCGTGTCGGCGCCGAAGACCGTCGCTCCCCGCCGGATCTCCACGTTGCCGCGCGCCCGGACCGCGTCGCGGGTCGCCTCGATGGCGTCCTCCGCCGACACCTCGATGCGTTCTCCGGCCTCCGGGGACTGGGCATGGGCGGGAGCGATGGGCAGGAGGCTCCAGCAACACGCCGCCGTCCACGCCGCCATCCTCACCGCCATATATGAACGCCACAGAAGCATGATCGATGCCGACTCGCACCGGGCCGCCGCTTCCCCTATCCGCGCGGATCCCTCCCGGCCGCGCTCCTGTTGTCCTGCGTCACCGCCTCGGCCGCCGGGCCGCGCCGACGGCTCGACAGGGCGGCGCGCACGGTGCCCACGAGGTACAACGAACCGGCCACGAGAATCGGATCATCGCGCCGGCGGCGGTCCGTCATCAACCCGGAGATGGCCTCGGCGGGGTCTTCCACCACCGTCACCGGCAGCCCCGGCGGCACCGCCCCGCGGAGCGCCTCCAACGGCGCCCCCCGCGGAGACGGGTTGCGGGTCAACACCACCTCCCGGGACACGGCGCACAGCGCCCGCAGCATCGCCGGCCAACCCTTGTCCCCCATGCTGGCGAACAGGAGGCGCACCTTGCCGCCACCGAAGAGACCGCGAGCCTCGTTCACCAGTGCCTCCACCCCGCCCAGGTTGTGGGCCCCGTCCAGCAGCACCGGGGGAGTTCCCGGCAGAAGCTCGAAGCGCCCCGCCCAACGCACCGACGCGAGGCCGGCGCGGACCGCCTCCGCGCCCACGGGCAGGACCGCGTTCAGGGCTTCCAGAGCCGCCAGCGCGACGCCGGCGTTGTGCCGTTGATACCCGCCGCGCAGACCCAGGCGCAGACCATCCAGACGCCACTCCCGGCCGTGGTAGTCGAACCGGTCCGGCGGGCGGGGGGCCACCGAGAAATCCTTGCCCCACTCGCGCATGGGCGCCTCCCGTTCGCGCGCGATACGCCGCAGCACCCGACTGGCGGCCGGCGGCAGGGCACCGAACACCACGGGGACTCCGGCCTTGATGATACCGCCCTTCTCCCGCGCGATGTCCCCGATGCGCGTGCCGAGGAAGTGTTCGTGGTCCCGGGATATCGTGGTCACCACGCACACGCTCGGCCGGACCACGTTGGTGGCATCCAGCCTGCCGCCCAGCCCCACCTCCACCACCGCCACGTCCACCTCGTGCCGCGCGAAGTGCAGGAATGCCATGACCGTGACGAACTCGAAGAACGACAGCGCGATGGCGGCCCGCCCGGTCCTTTCGGCGACCTCCCGCACCAGGGAGGCCACCGCGGCCTGGGTGATGCGCCGCCTGCCGACACGGATCCTCTCGGTGAACGATTCCAGGTGAGGCGAGGTGTAGAGGCCCACGCGATGGCCTTGGGCGGACAGCACGGCGTGCATCATCGCCGCGGTGGAGCCCTTGCCGTTGGTCCCGGCGACGTGACAGACGCGGAACCGGTGCTGCGGATCGTCGAAGAGCGCCAGCGCCGCGGACACGCGTTCGAGCCGCAAATCGAGCCGCAGGCCGGTCTCGCGCCCGCTCAGATTGTAAATGAGATCGAGACTCTTCCGGTAGGCGTTCACGACGGGCTCACCCCGCCTTGGCCGTGGCGATGAACTCCTTCATGCGCGCATGGTCCTTGCGGCCCGGAGCGGCTTCGACTCCGGTGCACACGTCCACGCCGAAGGGTTGGAGCTCGCGCACCGCCGCGCTCACGTTGTCCACGCCGAGGCCGCCGGCGAGGATGACCGGCCGCGCCAGGGGAACCGTCAGCCAGCTCCAGGTAAACGCGGCGCCCGAGCCGCCGAAGCCTTCGCTCCAGGAGTCGAGCAGGTAGTAGTCCACCGGGTACTCGCCGATCCGTCCCAGGGTCTCCGCGTCGCGCACGCGGAACGCCTTGATCACCTTGAGGGGCCAGCGTTCGCAGTAATCCCGCGCCTCGTCGCCGTGGAACTGCACGGCGGTGAGGCCGGCGCCGCCCATGGACCGGCATGATCCGAGCACGGCCCTCACGTGCCGCCGCGACTCGTTGACGAAGAGCCCGGCGGTGCAGATCCCGGCGGGCAGGTCCCGAAGGATCCCGGCGGCGTCTTCCGGCTCGATGTAGCGGGGACTGGGCGGATAGAAATTGAAGCCCAACGCATCGGCGCCGTACTCCACCGCCTTGAACGCATCCTCGGCGTTGGTGACGCCGCAGATCTTAACCTTCACCATGGCCGGCGGCCGTTCCGAGAAGCTCGGCGAGCTTGACGCCCGGATCGGGGGCGCGCATCAGCGTTTCACCCACGAGGAACACCCGGCCGCCGGCGGCCTCGATGCGCTCGACGTGGGTCACGTCCTTGATGCCGCTCTCGCAGACCGCCAGCACGTCCGGCGGTATGCGGGGCAGGAGCGTTTCGGCCACCGCGAGGTCCACCTCGAAGGTGCGCAGGTCGCGGTTGTTGATGCCGATGATGGAGGCGCCGATCCTCAGGGCCGTATCCAGCTCCCGCTCCGAGTGCACCTCCACCAGGACGTCCAGGGCCAGGGAGCGGGCTTCCGCGTGCAGGGATTCCATGGCGCCGTCGTCGAGCATGGCGGCGATCAGGAGGACGGCGTCCGCGCCAAAGCCGCGGGCCTCGACGAGATGATAGGGGTCCAGGACGAAGTCCTTCCTGAGGAGCGGAAGGACGACCTTTCCCCGGATCTCCGAAAGGTAGCGCAGGGAACCGTCGAAGAAGCGCTCCTCGGTGACCACCGAGAGCGCGGTGGCGCCGCTGGCTTCATAGCGCGTGGCGATGCCGACGGGATCGAAGTCCTCGCGGATCACCCCTTGGGACGGCGACGTCCGTTTCACCTCGGCGATGACGTGACGGCCGGCCCGCGACAGCGCCTCGCGGAAACCCCGGCGCGGTTCGTGGTAGAGCGCACGGTCCGTCAGCGCTTCGGGCGGACGTTCACGGCGGCGGGATTCGAGCTCGGCGCGGACGTGCGCCGCGATCCGCTGGAGGATGTCGTTGCTCGGGGGCTGGGCACCGTTATGCTTCATTGGTCAGCCGGACCAGGTGTTCGAGCTTTTCCATCGCGGCTCCCGAGTCGATGCATTCCCGCGCCACGTCGATCCCCCGGGCGATGGTTTCCGCGCGTTCGCTCACGCACAGCGCCGCGCCGCCGTTGAGCAGCACCACGTCCCGCGCCGGCCCCGGTTCTCCCTTCAGGACCGCCGTGACGATGGCGGCGCAGTCCGCCGGGTCGGCGGCGGTCAGCCGCTCGGCCGGGCACTTCTCGAAACCGAACTCCCCGGGATCGAGCGTGTAGCGGGCAACCGCCCCATCCTTCCACTCGGCCACCGACGTGGGGCCTCCGAGCGAGATCTCGTCCAGGCCTTCGTCGCCATGCACCACCATGGCGCGCTGGCTGCCGAGGTTGCCGAGGACTTGCGCCACGGTTTCGATGAGCGCGCCGTCGTAGATGCCGAGGAGCTGATGGCTGGCCCTCGCCGGGTTGGTCAGAGGACCCAGGAGGTTGAAGATGGTCCGTATGCCAAGCTCGCGGCGCGGCGCCACGGCGTACTTCATGGCCTCGTGCATCATCGGCGCGAACAGGAAACCGAGCCCGACCTCGCGCATGCAGCGTTCCACCGTTTCCTTGGAAACGTCGATCTTCACGCCCAACTCGAGCAGGACGTCGGCGCTGCCGGAACCGCTGGAGACCGCCCGGTTCCCATGCTTGGCCACGGTGATGCCCGCGGCCGCCACCACGAACGCCACCGTGGTGGAAATGTTGAAGGTGTTCTTGCCATCGCCGCCGGTGCCGCAGGTGTCCAGCACACACCCCGGGCCGGCCTCGACGTGCAGCGCCTTCTCGCGCATCACCCGGGCCGCGCCCGTCACCTCTTCGACGGTCTCGCCCTGTATGCGCAACGCGGTCAGGAACCCGGCCACCTGGATCGGCGTCGCCTCTCCCGTCATGACCTGGTTCATGACGTCCACCATCTCCGCCTCGGTGAGGTTGGCGCCGTCCACCAGACGGGTTATGGCTTGCTGGATGTTCATTGGGTCCCCATGATCATCGGGTCGTACTTGTCCTTCTTGAGCCGCTGAAGCACCACCATGGCCTCCTGGCGGCTTCGGTACCTCCCCACCCGGACCCGGTAGAAGGTCTTTCGGTTGAGTTGCCCGGACGTGACGTACGCCTCGTAACCGCCCTTCTTGAGCTCCGCCACCGTTCTTTCCGCCTGCCCCCGTTTCTCGGCGGCGAGCACCTGCACGGTCCATGGAGTCTTGCCGTCGTTGGCCCGCGGTTTCTCGGCGGGGGTGACGGCCTCGGCCGGGTCCGGCTTCGTCAACGTTTCGTAGAAGGTCATCTCCTGGTCGTCGCCGGGCACGCCCGGGTTGACCGGCACCGTGACGCCGGCGTCCCCCTTGCGCACGAGCTTGCGCTCCTCGATGCTCTGCCCGATGAGGATGCCGAAGAAGAAGATGACGGCCGCCGCGCAGACGAAAAACGACGCTACGCCGAAGAGCTGTCCGCGGCTGAAATAGACGCTGCCGCGGCTCATCGCCTTTCGATGGTTGGCCATAGACACCCATTCACCGCGCGCTTGGACGGTTGGCCGGTGGGCACGGTCGTGCCCGCGAGGCGCGGCGGCGAGGGACCGCCCTCAGGTCCCGCTCGTCGTGGACGAATCGCCGGCCGCGTCGCTTTCCTCCGTCGCCTCGACGGCGGCCTCCCCGGAGGCGGGCATCAACTCGATGATGGACAGCGGCGCGGCATCGCCCCGGCGGCGGCCCACCTTGACGACACGGGAGTAGCCTCCGTGACGGTCGCGGAAGCGCGGCCCCAGCTCGTTGAACAAACGTGCCACGACGGCCTTGTCCTGAACGAAGGCCAGGGCCTGGCGGCGGGCGTGGAGGCTTCCGTCCTTGCCGAGGGTGATCAACCAGTCGGCCCACCGCCTCAGCTCCTTGGCCTTGGCGTCCGTGGTCGTGATGCGGTCGTGCCGCAGCAGCGACGTGGCCATGTTGCGCCACAAGGCGTGCCGGTGGCTCGCGCTGCGGTTCAGCTTTCTGCCGGTCTTCAAGTGCCGCATGGCCTACGCTGTCTCCTTCTGCTCGGCCTGCTTGCGGGCCTCCAGCTCTTCGCGGCTCGGGAAATGGTCCAGCTTCATTCCCAACTCCAGACCCAACTCGCCGAGCAGCTCCTTGATCTCGTTGAGCGACTTCCGCCCGAAATTCTTCGTCTTGAGCATCTCCTGCTCGGTCTTCTGCACCAACTCGCCGATGTACTTCAGGTTGGCGTTCTGCAGGCAGTTCTGCGCCCGGACGGAGAACTCCAGGTCCTCCACCGCGCGGAAGAGATTCTCGTTGAGGGTACCGCCCTCCGCCACCGCCTCGACTTCCGCCATCTGCGGTCCGTCGGCGAACTCGGCGAAGATGGCAACCTGGTCCTGCAGGATCCGCGCGGCGTACGCGAGCGCATCCTCGGGCCTTTCACTGCCGTCCGTCCACACTTCCAGGACCAGCTTGTCGTAGTCCGTGCGCTGGCCGACCCGTGCATTGGTCACCGTGAAATTGACCTTGCGAATGGGCGAGAACACGGCATCCATGAAGATCGTGTCGACGGGCAACTCCTCTTCCCGGTTACGCTCGGCGGGCACGTATCCCTGACCCGCGCGCACCACCATGTTGGCGTTCAGGCTTCCTTCCTTGGAAAGGAACGCGATGCGGTGATCCGGGTTGAGCACCTCCACTTGCGCACTCCGGACGATGTCCCCGGCCAGCACCTCCTTCGGTCCCGTCGCTTCGATACGAACGACCTCCCGATCCGTGTCGTGCAGCTTCAGCCGCACCTCCTTGAGGTTCAGGATGATCTCGGACACGTCCTCCGTGGCCCCCGGGAGGGTGGAAAACTCATGCAGCGCGTTCTCGATCTGAATGGAAGTGATGGCGGCTCCCCTGAGGGACGAAAGCAGAATGCGGCGCAGACTGTTGCCGATGGTCTGGCCGAAGCCTCGTTCGAAGGGTTCGCCGACAAACTTTCCATAGGTCGAGCTCAGGCTCTTGTCGTCAACCTCGATGCCTTCCGGCTTTATCAGTTCGCTCCAGTGCTTGGACATGGGATCTCCAACACGGTTCCCCGCCGGTTACTTGGAATACAACTCAACGATGAGCTTCTCGTTGATGGGCGTCGTGATATCGCCGCGGCTCGGGAGCATCCTGACCGTGCCGGAGAAGTTCTCCCGGTCCACCTCGATCCAGTCCGGCACGCCGCGCCTCTGGGCTCCTTCCATGGCGGTGAGCACGCGCTCCGACTTGCGGCTCTTCTCCGCCACCGCCACGACGTCTCCGACGCCCACGCGATAGGAAGGGATGGTCACTCGCCGGCCGTTCACCCGCACGTGGCCATGGCGCACGAGAAGGCGGGCATCTCCCCGGGAACACGCAAAGCCGAGACGGTAGACCACGTTGTCGAGCCGTCTTTCCAGGATCACCAGCAGGTTCTCGCCGGTGATGCCGCGGGATTTTTCCGCGCTCTCGAAACTTCCCTTGAACTGCTTTTCGAGCAGCCCGTACATCCGCTTCACCTTCTGCTTTTCCCGGAGCTGGAGGCTGTACTCGGAAAACTTGAGCCGCCTCTGTCCATGCTGGCCTGGCGGATAGTTGCGCCGTTCGATGGCGCACTTGTCCGTGTAGCACCGCTCTCCCTTGAGAAACAGCTTCAGGTTCTCTCGCCGGCACAGCCGGCATACCGGGCCATGATACCTTGCCACTGACGATCTCCTCTCACACGCGTCTGCGCTTGGGCGGCCTGCAGCCGTTATGCGGGATGGGGGTCACGTCCTTGATAAGGCTGACGTTCAATCCCGCCGACTGAAGCGACCGCAACGCCGACTCCCGCGCCGAGCCCGGGCCGCGCACGTAAACCTGTATGGAATGCATGCCGTGATCCATGGCCTTGCGCGCCACGTTGTCGGCGGCCTGCTGCGCCGCGAACGGCGTTCCCTTGCGCGACCCCTTGAAGCCGATGGCGCCCGCGCTCGACCATGCCACCACGTTGCCCTGGGTGTCCGTGATGGTGATGATGGTATTGTTGAAGGTGGAGTGGATGTGCGCCACCCCCTCGGCGATGTTCTTTCGTCCGCGCCGTTTCCTCGGCGCCCGCGCGTCGCGCGCTCTCTTCGCGGCCTGGGCCATGGATGCTCCTGTTCTACTTCGACCCCATCAGGGTATCGGTTCGGGGTCCTCCGGGTGATTCGGGTGATTCGGGTCTCAACCCCACCCCTGGACTTCCTCGGGTATCGGGTCGGGTCCTCCGGGTGATGTTGGGTCCGCCCTCCATCACCCGGAGGACCCGACCCGATACCCGAGCAAACCCACAACCTACCCCTTGGACGGCGGCTTCCTCTTTCCGGCGATGGTGCGCCGCGGGCCCATCCGGGTGCGTCCGTTGGTATGCGTGCGCTGTCCCCGGACCGGCAGGCCGCGCCGGTGTCTCAGTCCCCGATAGGTGCCGATGTCCATGTGGCGCTTGATGTCAACGGTAATGTCGCGCCGGAGGTCACCCTCGACCTTGATCTCCTGGTCGATGATCCGGCGTATCACGACGACCTGGTCGTCCGTGAGGTCATCGGACTTGAGCTGGAACGCGATTCCCGCTTCCTTCAGGATGTTCCGGGACGTGGTCGCGCCGATGCCATAGATGTAGGTCAGCGCGATATCCATGCTCTTGTTCCTGGGCAGGTCTACCCCAGCAATACGTGCCATGAATCCTCCTGCTCTCCTGCTAGATCAGCCCGGGCCGAGGTGTTTCGACGGCGGCCGGACTACCCCTGCCGCTGGGCGTGCTTGCGGGTGACGCAGATGACCCGCACGACCCCCTTGCGCCGCACCACCTTGCACTTGTTGCAGATCTTCTTGACCGATGCTCTTACCTTCACTTCCGATCTCCTACAGCCGGCTCAGCACGTACGGCCCGTCGGCGGTCACGGCGATGGAATGCTCGAAATGAGCCGCGAGGCTCCGGTCCCTTGTCACGGCCGTCCAGCCGTCGTCCAGGATCGCGATCTCCTTCTTTCCCGCGTTGACCATGGGTTCCACCGCCAGGACCATTCCGGCGCGCAACCGATGTCCCTTGCCCGCCTCGCCGTAGTTGGGAACCGGCGGCTCCTCGTGCAGCTTCTTGCCGATGCCGTGCCCGACGAACTCGCGCACCACCGAGTAGCCGGACCGCTCGGCAATGCCCTGGATGGTGCTGCCCAGGTCTCCCAGCCGGTTGCCCTCGCGCAGCATCTCGATGCCCTCGTTCAGGGCGGTCTCGGTGACCCGCATGAGCCGCTCGGCCTCGGGGCTCACCTGCCCCAGGCCCACCGTCACCGCCGAGTCGCCGTAGAACCCTTCGTACTCCACCCCGAAGTCCATCCCCAGGATGTCCCCTTCCTTGAGGACCCGCTTCGAGGGAACGCCGTGAACGATCGCTTCGTTGACGGAGGTGCACAGGCTGTGCTTGAACTCCCTGCCGGCGGCCCCATACCCCTTGAACGCGGGCCTGGCGCCCTTCTCGTGGGTCAGCCGCTCCGCCAACTCGTCAAGCTCCAGGGTCGTCATGCCCGGGCGCACCGTTTCCTTGAGCACCTGCAGCACTTCCGCCACGATGACGTTGGCCCGGCGCATGGTCTCGATTTCGGCCCGGGACTTGAGATAGATCATGTTCGAGCGCCCGTGATTCCCCAACGTCGAGCCCTTGTCCGGCCCGACAACCGGCCCTTACCCCCTGCGGCCGCGGATCCGGCCCCGCCTCATGAAACCCTCGTAATTGCGCGAGATCATGTGGGTCTCCATCTGCGATACCGTGTCCAACGCGACCCCCACCACGATCAGCAGCGCGGTCCCGCCAAAGAAGAACGGGACGTTGAACTGCGAGATCAGGATCGTGGGAAGCAAGGCCACCAGGGACAGGTAGATGGCGCCGCCCAGGGTGATGCGCGACAGCACCCGGTCGATGAACTCCGCGGTCCTCTTGCCCGGACGGATGCCCGGCACGTAGCCGCCGTACTTCCTCATGTTCTCGGCCACGTCCACCGGGTTGAACACGATGGCGGTGTAGAAGAAGCAGAAGAACATGATCAGACCGATGTACAGGAGGTCGTGGAGCCATTGCCCCGGCGCCATGGAACCCGCCAGCGTCTGCGCCCAAGGGTTCTGCACGAACTGGGCGACGGTGGCCGGGAAGATCAGCACCGACGAGGCGAAGATCACCGGGATCACGCCGGAGGTGTTGATCTTCAACGGCAGGTGCGACGTCTGTCCTCCGTACTGGCGCCGGCCGACCACGCGCTTGGCGTACTGCACCGGGATGCGCCGCTGGCCCCGCTCCATGAAGATGATGACGCCCACCACCAGCACGACGAAGAGCACCAGCAGGATCACGAAGAAGATGCTCAGCTCGCCCTCGCGCACGAACTGGAATGTGGAGGTGACCGCCGACGGGAGCGCCGCCACGATGCCGGCGAAGATGATCAGGGAGATGCCGTTGCCGATGCCCCGCTCCGTGATCTGCTCGCCGAGCCACATGATGAAGGCCGTGCCCGAGGTCAGCGTCAGCACCGTCATGAGGCGGAAGTTCCACCCCGGCTCGAGCACGATGGCTTCGCCGTTGGGACCCCGCGTGCCCTCCAGCCCGAAGCTGATCATCAGTCCCTGGATGACCGAGAGTATGATGGTCCCGTAGCGCGTGTACTGCGTGATCTTCTTGCGCCCGACGTCGCCTTCCTTGGACAACCGCTCCAGATAGGGGAACACCACCGTCAGGAGCTGCAGGATGATCGACGCGCTGATGTAGGGCATGATGCCCAGCGAGAACACCGAGAACTGCTCCAGCGCGCCGCCCGAGAAGAGGTTGAACAGTCCGAAGATCGTTCCCTCGACCTGGGCGAAGAACGCCGCCAGCCCGTCGCGGTCGATGCCGGGCGTCGGGATCGCCACGCCGATGCGATAGACCGCCAGCATGGCCAAGGTGAACAGGATGCGTCGCCTCAGCTCCGGGATGCGGCCCGCGCTCTGGAAACCTTCAAGCATAAGAAAGAACTTCGACCGAGCCGCCCGCGGCTTCGATCTTCTGCCTCGCGCTCTGCGAGAAGCCGTGCGCCTTGACGGTCAACGGCCTGTCTATTTCGCCGCGGCCCAGGATCTTCACCAGGCCGCGCTTGAGCAACCCCCTCTCTCGCAGGATCTCGGGGGAGACCTCCGCCCCGGCCTCGAACCCGCCGAGCCCGTCGAGATTCACGGGGGTGTATTCCTTCCGGAACAGGTTGTGGAAGCCGCGCTTGGGCACTCGCCGGGTGAGCGGCATCTGGCCGCCCTCGAAACCGGGCTTCACGCCCCCTCCCGAGCGGGACCCCTGGCCCTTGTGTCCGCGACCGCTGGTCTTGCCGGTCCCGGACGCTTCGCCCCGGCCCACGCGCTTCTTGGCGTGCCTCGTCCCCTTCGCGGGACGCAATTCGCTCAAATCCATGGACCGTTCCTCTATCGGATCTCGGCCAGCGGCTTGCCGCGCAGGTCGGACACCTGTTCCGGAGACTTGAGGCGCTTCAGGGCTTCGAACGTCGCCTTCACCATGTTGTGCGGGTTGTTGGAACCGATGCACTTGCTCAGGACGTTGGGGATTCCCGCCGCCTCCACCACCGCGCGCACGCCGGCGCCGGCGATGACTCCGGTTCCGGGAGCGGCGGGCTTGAGCAGCACGTGCCCGGCGCCATAGCGGCCCGTGACCTCGTAGGGGATGCTGTCGTCCACCAGCGGCACCCGCAGAAGGGTCTTCTTCGCGTGCTCGACACCCTTGCGGATCGCCTCGGGCACCTCGTTGGCCTTGCCCAGTCCGTATCCGACCACCGAGGCTTCGTCCCCTACCACCACCAACGCGTTGAAGCTGAAGCGCCGCCCGCCCTTGACCACCTTGGCCACGCGGCTGATGTGGATGACCTTCTCCTTGAGCTCCAGGCCCTGCGCATCGACTCGTTCCAAAGCAACCCCCGAATCAGAAGGAAAGGCCGGCCTCGCGCGCGGCCTCCGCCAATGCCTTTACCCGACCATGAAAAAGAAACCCGTTGCGATCAAAGATCACCTGCTTGATCCGACGCGCCTCGCACAGCTCCGCGATCTTGCGACCGACCTGCCTGGCCGCCTCGACGCCCTTGGCCTCGTCGGTCTCGGCGGTCTCCCTCGACAGTGTCGACGCGCTCGCCAGCGTCACGCCGCGTTCGTCGGAAATGACCTGCGCGTAGATGTGCTTGGAGCTGCGGAACACGCACAGGCGGGGGCGGGCGTCGCTGCCCTTGATCCGCTTGCGCACGCTGTGCTGGCGCCGCTTGCGATCCAGAACCTTCTTGCTTGTCATCGGCATGCGTTCACTCGATCCCGCCGGCTCACGCGGCACCGCCCATGGCCTTGCCGGCCTTCCTTATGATCACCTCGCCCTGGTAACGGATGCCCTTGCCCTTGTAGGGCTCGGGAGGCCGGAAACGCCGCACCTCGGCGGCCGCCTGGCCCAGCAACTGGTTGTCGTGGCTCTCCAATGTGATCACCGTCTGGCGTTCCACCGAGGCGCTCACGCCTTCCGGCAGGCGGTACTCGATGGGATGAGAGAACCCCAGCGTCAGGTGCAGCGACGTGTCCTTCAACTCGGCCCGATAGCCCACGCCGTTGATCTCGAGCACCTTCTTGAAGCCCTCGCTCACACCCTGGACCATGTTGGCCAGCAACTTGCGCGTCAACCCGTGGAGCGACCTCACGGCCTTGGTCTCCGCGTTCCGGGTCACTTGGAGCGTGGCGCCGTCCACGTTCACCTCGATGCCTTGCGGAATCCGGTGCGCCAGCGTCCCCTTGGGACCCTGCACCCGTATCTCCGCGCCTTCCATGGCGACCTTGACGGTTCCGGGCACCGCAATCGGCAGTTTTCCTACACGAGACACGAGACAACCTCTCCAGGGCCGGGGCCCCGCTAGCTTATCGAGCAGAGCAGCTCGCCGCCGACCTTGGCTTTCACGGCCTCCCGGTCCACGATGATTCCCTTGGGCGTGGACAAGACGTGGGTGCCGAGTCCCTTGCGCAGCGGCTGGATGTCCTTGTAGCCGAGATAGACCCGCCGCCCCGGGCGGCTGACCCGCTTCAGGTGGCCCATCACCGGCTGATGCTCCCTGTCGTACTTGAGGTGGATGCGCAGCGTATCCTGCACCTGCCCGTCCACCTGGATGCGCCGGAGCTGGCGCACGTACCCCTCCTCCACCAGCACCTTCACGATGTTCTCCTTGAGGCGCGACCACGGAACGTCCACGGTTTCGTGCTTCGCCATCCCGGCGTTGCGCATCCGCGTCAGCAAATCGGCTATGGGATCGGTCATACTCATGCGCGGCAACCCCTCCTACCAGCTCGCCTTGATCACCCCGGGGATCTCGCCCCGGCGCGCGTACAGCCTGAGGCAAACCCGGCACATGCGGAACCGGCGGTAAAACGCCCGGGCCCTGCCGCACAAGGGGCAACGATTGTACTGGCGAACCTTGAACTTGGGAGTCCTGTCCGCCTTGATGCGAAGACACTTCTTAGCCACTGGTCGTACCCCCATCCGTGGCGAACGGCATTCCGAGACGGCGCAGCAACGCTCTCCCCTCTTCGTCCGTCGCCGCGGTCGTCACGATGGACACCGTCAGCCCGTGGAGCCGCTCCACCGAATCCGGTCTCACCTCGGGAAAGATGACCTGCTCGCGGATGCCCAGCGAGTAATTGCCGCAACCGTCGAACGAACGGTCCGAGAGCCCCTTGAAGTCCCTTACCTGGGGCAGCGCCACCTGTATGAGCCGGTCCAGGAACTCGTACATGCGCGTGCGCCGCAACGTCACCATGCATCCGATGGGATTGCCCCGGCGCAGCTTGAAGTTCGAGATGTCCTTCCGCGCCCGTGTCACCACCGGCCGCTGGCCGCTGATGGCCCCCAGTTCCGCCACCGCGACATCCAGCAGCTTGGCGTTCTGCACGGCCTCGCCGACGCACACGTTGACGGAGACGTTCCTGAGCCGCGGCACCTGGTGCCTGTTGCGATAGGCGAAGTCCGCCATCATCGCGGGCACGACCTCCTCATGGTACTTCTGTTCCAGCCTTACCATCGTTGAACCCCGAACCGCGCGCCGCCTAGCCCAGGCCCTGGTTGCAACGCCGGCAAATCCGCACCTTCTCTCCGTCCTCGAGAAACTTGTAGCCCACGCGCACCGGGCCGTTGCACGGGTCGCACATGAGCATGACGTTGGAGACGTGGATGGAGGCCTCTTTCTCCACGATGCCCCCGGGCTGCTGTGCGCTGCGCGGCTTGGTGTGCCGCTTCACCAGATTCACCCGTTCGATGAACACGCGGCTCTTCTTCGGCAGCACCTTGATGACCTTGCCGGTCTTGCCCCGCTCCCTGCCGGTCACGACCATCACGGTGTCATCTTTGCGGACAAACAGGCTCATCGCTACAAGACCTCCGGGGCCAGCGAGACGATCTTCATGAAGCGCTTCGCGCGCAATTCCCGTGCAACCGGACCGAAGATGCGCGTGCCCACCGGCTCCTTCTGGTTGTCGATCAGCACCGCCGAGTTGTTGTCGAAGCGAATGTAGGAGCCGTCCACGCGGCTGAGCTCCTTCGCGGTCCGCACCACCACCGCCCGGGCCACGTGGCCCTTGGGCACCTTGGAATTGGGCATCGCCTCCTTGACGGACACGACGATCACATCCCCGATGGAGGCGTACTTCCGCCTTGTCCCGCCGAGCACCTTGATGCACTGGACCCGCCGGGCGCCCGAGTTGTCCGCCACGTCCAGCACCGTCCCCACTTGTATCATCGCCTGGACCTCTGTGTTTTCTGATCGCCTGTGTCAGTCCGCCGCCGCGCCCGTCACCGCGCGGTTCAGGATACGGCTCACGCGCCAGCGCTTCTCGCGGCTGAGGGGCCGGCACTCGGTGATCAGGACGCGGTCGCCCACCCGGCACTCGTCGCGCTCGTCGTGCGCCTTCACCCGGGTGCGCCGCCGGAGGTATTTCTTGTACCGCGCATGCAGGACCATCCGCTCCAGCTCCACGACCACGGTCTTGGTCATGCGGTCCGTTCTGACGACGCCCTCACGCTGCTTGGTGACACCACGTTCACTCATGATCGTCTTTCCGCTCCGCGGCGCGCCGGAGCTCCCCGATGACCGTCTCCACGCGTGCCAGGTCGCGACGCGATTGGCGCAGCTTCATGGGGCTCTCCAATTGCCCCGTGGCACGCCGCAGTGTCAGGTGAAAGATCTCCTCCTTGAACTCCGTGCGCTTCTGCTGCAACTCGTCGATACCCATGTCCCGCATTTCCTTGGCCTGCATCGACTCTCTCCCGCCGCCTACCGCTCCACGAACGCGGTGGCCAGGCCCAGCTTGCGCGAGGCCAGGCGGAACGCTTCCCTGGCGTCGTCCCGCTGCACCCCTTCCATCTCGAACAACAGCTTCCCCGGCTTGACCACGGCCACCCACGCATGCAGCGGACCCTTGCCCTTGCCCATGCGCACCTCCGCGGGCTTCTTGGTGATGGGCTTGTCCGGGAACACCCGTATCCACACCTTGCCGTGCCGCTTGAGATAACGGGTCAGCGCGATTCGCGCGGCCTCGATCTGGCGCGCCGTGACGTAACCGCGGTCGACGGACTTCAGGCCGTAGTCGCCGAAGGACAACTCCGACCCGCGCCCGGCGGACCCGCCCCTGCGCCCCTTCTGTATCTTCCGGTATTTGACCTTCTTCGGCTCAAGCATGATTCCACGCCCCTATAATCCCAGGGATGCCTTCTGCTGCTCTTCCTGCTTCGTCAGGATCTCGCCCCGGAAGATCCACGCCTTGACGCCGATGACCCCGTAGGTGGTCTTCGCCTCGGCCATGCCGTAGCTCACGTCGGCGCGCAGGGTGTGCAGCGGCACACGCCCTTCCCGGTACCATTCCGTGCGCGCGATCTCCTGTCCGCCCAGGCGGCCGCCGCACTGGATGCGGATCCCTTGCGCGCCCATGCGCAAGGCGCGCGAAACACTCTCCTTCATGGCGCGCCTGAAGGCCACGCGGCGCTCGAGCTGCAGCGCGACGTTCTCCGCCACCAACTGCGCATCGAGATCGGGCCTGCGCACCTCGTGGATGTTGATGAACGCCTCCCGCGGCGACAGCTTCGCCAACTCTTCCTTGAGCTTCTCGATCTCCGCGCCCTTCTTGCCGATGACGATGCCCGGGCGCGCGGTGTGGATGTTGATCTTGGCCTTGTTGGTGGCGCGCTCGATCTCGATCTTCGAGATCCCCGCGTGGTGCAGCCGTTCCTTGAGGAACTTCTTGATCTTGAGGTCCTCATGCAGCAGTTCGGGGTAGTCGTGCCCCGCGTACCACTTCGAGTCCCACGTCTCGATCACGCGCATGCGGAAGATCTTGGGGTGCGTTTTCTGTCCCATCTCGGCTCAGACCCTTTCATCCACCACGACGGTCAAATGGCTCAAGCGCTTGCGAATCCGGTTGGCGCGGCCCATTCCGCGCGGCATGAAACGTTTCCACATCCCTGCCTGGCCGACCTCGGCGGTCTTCACGTACAAGAGGTCCACGTCGACGCTCTGCGTGTTCTCGGCGTTGGCCACCGCGGAACGCAGGGTCTTGGCGACGATGCCGGCGCAGCCCTTGGGCACGAACTTGAGGATCGTCAGCGCGTCCTCGACGGACCGGCCCCGGACCTGGTCCACCACCAGCCGCATCTTGCGGGGCGAGACCCGGGCGAACTTCGTGACAGCACGCGCCTCCATCGCCTATCTCCTCACGCCCCTGGCGTCGCCCCGGCGATCACCCGCGTGGCTGTGAAACGTGCGCGTGGGCGAGAACTCTCCGAGCTTGTGGCCGACCATGTCCTCGGTCACGAACACCGGGAGAAACTTGCGCCCGTTGTGGACCGCGATGGTGTGGCCGATCATGTCCGGGGTTATGGTGGAGCGCCGCGACCACGTCTTGACCACCCGGCGCGCCTGCGCGCGGTTCATCTCCTCGATCTTGCGCATCAGGTGGTCGTCCACGAAAGGACCCTTCTTGATCGAACGCGCCATGCCTACTGTCCCTTTCTGCGCTTCACGATGTACTTGTCGGAAGGCTTGACGCCGCGGGTCCGGTAACCCTTGGTGGGCTTGCCCCAGGGAGTCTGTGGATGGTTGCCCTTGGACTGGCCCTCGCCGCCGCCGTGCGGATGGTCCACGGGGTTCTTCGCGATGCCCCGTGTCACCGGGCGGCGCCCCTTCCAGCGCGAGCGGCCCGCCTTGCCGTAGGTGATGTTCTCGAACTCGGCGTTGCCCACCTCGCCCACCGTGGCGCGGCACTCGGAGCGGACGTTGCGCAACTCCCCGGACGGGAGCTTGAGGAGCGTGTAGAAGCCTTCCTTGGCCATCACCTGGGCGGAGGCGCCCGCGCTGCGCACGATCTGTCCGCCCTTGCCGGCCTTGAGCTCGACGTTGTGCACGAGCGTGCCGGTGGGGATGTTCTTCAGCGGCAGGGAGTTGCCCGGCTGAATGTCGATGTCCTGGTTCCCGGCTATGATCCGGCCGCCGACCTTGAGCTTCTCGGGCGCGAGAATGTAACGCCGCTCGCCGTCCAGGTAGCAGATCAGCGCCAACCGGGCCGAACGGTTCGGATCGTACTCGATGGCCTCGACCCGGCCCGGCACCCCCATCTTGTCGCGCTTGAAGTCGATGAAACGGTAGCGCCGCTTGTGGCCGCCGCCGCGATGGTCCTTGGTGATGCGCCCCGTGTTGTTCCGTCCGCCGTGCCCCCTGAGGGGCCGCAACAACGGCTTGTGCGGCGAGTCCTTGGTGACGTCGTCGAACCCGAAGCCGGAAGCGAAACGGCGCCCGGGAGAAGTCGGGCGATGGTTCTTGATGGACATGGACTACGACCCCATCCTTAGCCGACACCGAAGAAATCGATGCGGTCACCCTCCTTGAGGGTCACATATGCCTTCTTCCACAACGGCAACCGTCCGGTATTCCTGCCCACGCGGCGCATCTTGCCCAGGTAGCGCGCGGTGCGCACGTCGAGCACCGTCACCTTGAACAGCCGCTCCACCTGCTGCCGGATCTCGATCTTGTTGGCATCCGGACGGACCTTGAAGATCACCTGGTTGGTGGATTCGGCCAGCATCGAGCCTTTTTCGGAGATCAGCGGGCCGAGAACGGCATCGCGAACACCTCTCATTGCGCGAACCTCTCTTCGATCTTCCCGAGCGCGCCCCTGGTGAGCACCAGATGCTCGAAGCGCAGCAGGTCGTAGACGTTCAACCCCTCCGCCCTCAGGACCTTGACGCGCGGCAGGTTGCGCGCCGACAACTCGATCCGGTCGTCCCTTTCGGCGATGACGATCAGCGCGTTTTCGACCCCCAACGAAGCGACGGCCTCCGCCATGAGCCGGGTCTTGATCTCCGCGACGTCGGCAAGCTCCACCACCACGACCTTGTCTTCCTGGGACTTCAGGCTCAGGGCCGAGAGCAGCGCCTGACGGCGCGCCGACTTCGGGATACGGTACGAATAGTCCCGCGGGGCGGGACCGAACACGGTGCCGCCGCCGACCCATATGGGCGAACGCACGCTGCCCGCGCGGGCTCGTCCCGAGCCCTTCTGGCGCCAGGGCTTCTTGCCGCTGCCCTGCACCTGGCCACGGGTCTTGGTGGAAGCCGTGCCCGCGCGCCGGTTGTTCAACTGCATGACCACCGCCTGGTGCAGCAGGTGGGGGCGGACCGGCACGCCGAAAATGGCTTGCGGGAGGTCAGGCTCGATCCGACGCAGTTCCATGCCCCTATCCCTTGACGGCGCGCCGGATGAGAACCATCCCGCCGTTGGCGCCCGGCACGGCGCCCTTCACCAGAAGAAGGTTCTGTTCGGGACGTACGCCCACCACCCGCAGGTTCTGCACCGACACCCTCTCGTTGCCCCAGTGACCGGCCATCTTCTTTCCCTTGAACACCTTCCCGGGATAAGCGCAGGCGCCGATGGCGCCGCCGTGCCGGAAATACTCGTGGGTGCCGTGGGTGCGTGAGACGCCGCGGAAGTCCCAACGTTTCATGACCCCCGAAAAGCCGCGGCCCTTGGAGGTGCCGGTGACGTCCACCCTGTCTCCGGGCTCGGCGAGGTCCGCCACGGTGAGCTCCTGGCCCACCTCGTAGCCCGAGACGTCGTCCACCCGGAACTCCCGCAGGAACCGGAAGGAACCCTTCTCCGCCTTGGCCATGTGGCCGCGCAGAGGGCGGTTCACGCGCTGGTTCTTCTGCCTGCCGAAGCCCAACTGCAGCGCATTGTAGCCGTCCCTGGCGACGTCCTTTTTCTGCACCACCACACACGGCCCGGTCTCGACCACCGTCACGGGAACCACGTTGCCCGTGTCGTCGAAGACCTGGCTCATGCCGATCTTTGTTCCAATGAGACCCATCATTTTCCTGACCCTATTGAAGCTTGATCTCCACGTCGACGCCGGCGGCCAGATCGAGCTTGCCCAAGGCGTCGATGGTCTGCTGGGTGGGCTCGAGGATGTCGAGAAGGCGCTTGTGCGTCCGCATCTCGAACTGCTCGCGCGACTTCTTGTCCACGTGTGGAGATCGATTCACCGTGAACCTCTCGATGCGCGTCGGCAGCGGAATGGGACCGGCGACCCGGCCGCCCGTTCGCTTGACGGTCTCGACGATCTCGCCCACGGACTGGTCCAGCACCCTGTAGTCGTAGGCCTTGAGCCGAATACGGATTTTTTCGTTCACGCCCTCACCCCTGTCGCATCACGCCGCTCGGCCGCCTCAGGCGCGCGCCTCCCGGCCGGCCCGGTCGTCCATCGCGCCTTCCGGCACTTCCTCGTAGCGCGAGAACTGCATCGTGTAAGTCGCCCGGCCCTGGGTCCGCGACCGCAGATCGGTCGCGTAGCCGAACATCCGCGACAACGGCACGCGCGCCTCGATGACCTGGGCGTTTCCCTTGGAAGTCATTCCCAGGACTTTCCCCCGCCGCGAGCTGATGTCGCCGATCACGTCGCCCATGAACTCCTCCGGCACCACCACCTCCACGTCCATCACCGGTTCCAGCAGCACCGGCGAGGCCTTGCCCATCCCCTCCTTGAACGCCATGGAGCCCGCGATGGTGAACGCCATCTCCGAGGAGTCCACGTCGTGGTAGTTGCCGTCGAGCAGCGTCACCTTCACGTCCACCACCGGGTAACCCACCAGACCGCCGTTGCTCATGGCCTGCACGACTCCGCTCTCGACCGCGGGAATGTACTCCTGGGGAATGACGCCGCCCTTGATGCCGTTGACGAACTCGAACCCCGTGCCCGTGGGCTGCGGCTCCAGGCGCAGGAATACGTGGCCGAACTGCCCGCGGCCGCCGGACTGCCGCACGAACCGGCCCTCCTGCTCCACCGCGCGCCGGATCGTCTCCTTGTACGCCACCTGGGGCTTGCCCACGTTGGCGTCCACCTTGAACTCCCGCAGCAGCCGGTCGACGATCACCTCGAGATGCAGCTCGCCCATCCCCGAGATCAGGGTCTGGCCGGTCTCCTGGTCGACGTTCACCCGGAAGGAAGGGTCTTCCTTGGCCAGTTTCTGCAGGGAGGTGGCAAGCTTCTCCTGGTCGTCGCGGGACTTGGGCTCGATGGCGATGGCGATGACGGGGTCGGGGAAGTCGATGGATTCGAGGAGGATGGGATGGTCCTGGTCGCACAGCGTGTCGCCGGTCTTGGCGCTGCGCAGGCCGACGGCGGCGGCGATGTCTCCGGCGCAGACCTCGTCGATCTCCTCGCGCTTGTTGGCGTGCATCTTGAGAATGCGGCCGACACGCTCCCGCTGCCCGGTAGACGCGTTGTAGACGAATGCCCCGGAACTCCGGGTCCCGGAATAGACCCGGAAGAAGGTCAACGACCCCACGAACGGATCGGCCATGATCTTGAAGGCCAGGGCGGCGAACGGTGCTTCGTCCGAGGTCTCGCGCACGGCTTCGACGTCGCGGTCGGGATCCGTCCCGCGGACCGGCGGAACATCCAGCGGCGAGGGGAGATAGTCGACCACCGCGTCCAGCAACGGCTGCACCCCTTTGTTGCGGAAGGCCGCGCCGCACAGCACCGGGACGAGGTCCAGCCTCAGCCCGGCGTCGCGAATGGCCCGGACCAGCCGGTCTTCGGAGATCTCTTCGCCCTGGAGATAGGCGGTCATGACCTCGTCGTCGCAATCGGACAGCGTCTCCAGCAGAAGATCGCGATAATCGTCCGCCTGGGCACGCAACTCCTCCGGTATGGGTGCTTCCCGGAAGCTGGCGCCGAGGTTCTCGTTGTCCCAGATCAGCGCCTTCATCCGCACCAGGTCCACCACCCCCTGGAAGCGGTCCTCCGCTCCCACCGGAAGCTGGATGATCAGCGGCCGGGCGCCGAGCCGGTCCTCGATCATCTTCGCCACGCGGAAAAAGTCGGCACCGACGCGGTCCATCTTGTTGACGTACGCGATGCGCGGGACGCCGTACTTGTCGGCCTGCCGCCACACGGTCTCGGTCTGGGGCTCGACCCCGCCCACCGAGCAGAACACGGCGATGGCTCCGTCCAGCACCCGCAACGACCGCTCGACCTCGATGGTGAAGTCCACGTGGCCCGGGGTGTCGATGATGTTGATCCGGTGGTCACGCCAATGGCAAGTGGTGGCCGCCGAGGTGATCGTGATGCCGCGCTCCTGCTCCTGGACCATCCAGTCCATGGTCGCGGTGCCGTCGTGCACTTCCCCCAGCTTGTAGTTGATGCCGGTGTAGAACAACACGCGCTCCGTCGTGGTGGTCTTGCCGGCATCGATGTGGGCCATGATGCCGATGTTGCGGGTCCGATCGAGTGGTATCTGTCTGCTCATGGTCGTTGGCGCATTCTGGACGACGGCAAAAAAAGGAGGCGGTTCAACCGCCTCCTCGACTGGATGATGATTGTACTGGTGGCTACCAGCGGTAATGGGCAAAGGCGCGGTTCGCCTCCGCCATTCTGTGCGTGTCTTCCTTCTTCTTGACCGCGTTCCCACGCTGGTTGGCCGCGTCCATCAGTTCGGCGGCGAGCTTCTCGTCCATGGACTTCTCGCTCCTGGCCCTGGCGGAGCCGATGAGCCAGCGCAGGCTGAGGGACAGGCGCCGGTCCGGACGCACTTCCACCGGCACCTGGTAGGTGGCGCCGCCGACCCGCCGGGAGCGGACTTCCACCATCGGCTTGGTGTTGTCCACCGCGCGCTTGAACACGCCCAGCGGCTCGGTCTTGGCCTTGTCCGCGATGATGTCCAGCGAACGGTACAGGATACCCTCGGCGGTGCTCTTCTTGCCGCGGTTCATCATGTTGTTGATGAATTTCGTGACGAGCTTGTCCCCGTACTTGGGATCGGGCAACAGCTCTCTCCGCTTTATTTCACCCTTGCGCGGCATATCCCTACTTCGGCCTCTTGGCTCCGTACTTGGAGCGGCCCTGACGGCGCTCCTGAACCCCGATGGAGTCCAGCGCTCCGCGAATGATGTGGTAGCGCACGCCCGGAAGGTCCTTCACCCGGCCGCCCCTGATCAGGACCACGGAGTGCTCCTGGAGGTTGTGCCCCATGCCCGGGATGTAGGACGTCACCTCGGTGCCGTTGGTCAACCGCACGCGGGCGACCTTGCGCAACGCCGAGTTGGGTTTCTTGGGAGTCGAGGTGTACACGCGCGTGCACACGCCGCGCTTCTGGGGGCAACCCTGCAGCGCCGGCGCCGTGTTCTTCTTTCTCTGAATCTCGCGCCCCTTGCGCACCAATTGATTGATCGTAGGCATACACGTTTCCCGCGGCGGTTACGCCACTTGCAATAAACCGCCGATTTTATCGGAACTTCCGTAAGTTGTCAACTATCAGGCCACTTCCACCTCGGAGACGTCGATCTCCTCCAATTCCTCGTCGGATTCGATGCGCAAGGCATTGTATTCGGCCAGGCCGGTGCCCGCCGGTATCAGCTTCCCCATGATCACGTTTTCCTTCAGACCGGAAAGCGGATCGAGCCTGCCGTTGATGGCCGCCTCCGTCAGGACCTTGGTGGTTTCCTGGAACGAGGCCGCCGAGATGAAGCTGCCGGTGGACAGCGACGCCTTGGTGATCCCCAGCAGGAGCGGCTCCGCCACCGCCGGCTTGCCGCTTTCCGCCAGCACTCGCTGGTTCTCTTCCTCGAAGCGCCACTTCTCCACCTGATCGCCCGTCAGGAACTCGCTGTCGCCGCTCTCCTTGATGCGCACGCGCCGGAGCATCTGCTTGACGATGACCTCGATGTGCTTGTCGTTGATGCGCACGCCCTGCAACCGGTAGATCTCCTGGATCTCGTCCACGAGGTAGTTGGCCAGGGCCTTCTCCCCGAGGATTCCCAGGATGTCGTGCGGATTGGAGGACCCCTGCATCAGCGCCTCGCCCGCGCGGACCCGGTCGCCCTCGTGCACGCTGATGTGTTTTCCCTTGGAAATCAGGTACTCACGCGGTTCGCCGATGTCCGGCGTCACCACGACCTTGCGCTTGCCCTTGGTGTCGCGGCCGAAGGAAACGACGCCGTCGATCTCGCTGATGACCGCGAACTCCTTGGGCTTCCTGGCCTCGAACAGCTCCGCCACGCGCGGCAGTCCGCCGGTGATGTCCTTGGTCTTGGTGGTCTCCCGCGGGATCTTCGCCAGCACGTCGCCCGCGGTCACCTCCTGGTGCTCGGCGACGTTGATGTGGGCCCCCACCGGCAGCATGTAGCGCGCTTCCGCGTTGTTCGAGAGCCGGAGGGTCTTGCCGGCGTCGTCCTTGATGGAAATGCGCGGGCGCTTGTCGATGTCCTTGAAGTCCACGATGACCTTGGTGGAGAGGCCGGTGCGCTCGTCCACCTTCTCTTCCATGGTGGTGGCTTCGAGGATGTCGCCGAACTTCACGGAACCGGAGATCTCGGTGATGATGGGGATCGTGTACGGGTCCCACTCCGCCAGGAGCTCGCCCGCCTTGACCGCGAAACCGTCCGGTTTCTTGAGCCGGGCGCCGTAGACCAGCGGGTAGCGCTCCCGCTCCCTTTCCCGGGACTTGTCCGAACCCTCGGGATAGTCGACGATGGCGATCTCGCCGTTCCGGTTCATGACCACCAGCTCGCCGTCCCGGTCCGTGACGGTGCTGACGTTGATGAGCTTCACGTAACCGTCCGTCCGCGGCACCAGGGTGGTCTGCTCGGCGCGCCGGCTCGCGGTGCCGCCGATGTGGAAGGTGCGCATGGTGAGCTGGGTGCCGGGCTCGCCGATGGACTGCGCGGCGATGACGCCGATGGCCTCGCCCGCGTTCACCATCTCGCCCCGGGCGAGATCGCGGCCGTAGCACATCACGCACACGCCCTTCTTGGACTGGCAGGTGAGCACGGAGCGGATCCAGATGCGCTCCAGGCCCGCGTCCTCGATGCGCTGCACCAGGTTCTCGTCGATCTCCTGGTTGGCCTTGACGATCACGTCGCCGCTGAACGGGTCCTTGATGTCCTCGAGCGCCACCCGCCCCAGGACGCGGTCGCCCAGGGGCTCGATCACCTCGCCGCCCTCCATGAGGGGCGCCATCTCGATGCCGTCCAGCGTGCCGCAGTTCTCCGAGGTGATGATGGCGTCCTGCGCCACGTCCACGAGGCGCCGCGTGAGGTACCCGGAGTTGGCCGTCTTGAGGGCGGTGTCCGCGAGTCCCTTGCGCGCTCCGTGGGTGGAGATGAAGTACTGGAGGACGGTCAGCCCCTCGCGGAAGTTGGCGGTAATGGGAGTCTCGATGATTTCCCCGGAGGGTTTCGCCATCAGGCCGCGCATGCCGGCAAGCTGCCGGATCTGCTGCGCGCTGCCGCGCGCGCCCGAGTCCGCCATCATGAAGATCGGATTGAAGTTGGGCACCCGCATGGCACGGCCGTCTTCATCCGTGACGGTCTCCGTCCCGAGATCGCGCAGCATCTCGTCGGATATCCGGTCGGTGACCTCGGCCCAGATGTCCACGACCTTGTTGTAGCGCTCGCCGTCGGTGATGAGGCCGTTGTTGTACTGCTCGTCGATCTCCTGGACGCTGCCGTACGCCTGCTTCAGCAGCCGCTCCTTGCTCGCCGGGATCACCATGTCCTTGAGCGCGATGGACGCGCCGGCCTTGGTGGCGTAGCCGTAGCCCATGTCCTTGAGCCTGTCGGCGAAGATGACCGTGGCCTTGTTGCCCGCGAGCCGGTAGCTGAGGTCGATGAGGTTCCCCAGCTCCTTCTTCTTCATCACGTGGTTGACTTCACGGAACGGAATCTGCCGCGGCACGATCTCGTAGAGCAGCACGCGCCCCACCGTGGAGTCGTACATCTGGCCGTCGATGCGCACGCGCACCCGGGCCTGGAGGTGCACCTCGCCCTGATCGTAGGCGATGCGGACCTCCGCCGGGCTCGCCAGCACCCTGCCGACGCCCTTGACGTTGGGCCGCTCGCGCGTGAGGTAGTAGAGGCCCAGCACGATGTCCTGCGAAGGCACGATGATGGGCTTGCCGTTGGCCGGCGAGAGGATGTTGTTGGTGGACATCATCAAGGCGCGCGCCTCCACCTGCGCCTCCACCGACAACGGCACGTGCACGGCCATCTGGTCGCCGTCGAAGTCCGCGTTGTAGGCGGCGCACACCAGCGGATGCAACTGGACCGCCTTGCCCTCGATCAGGACGGGCTCGAACGCCTGGATGCCCAATCGATGCAGGGTGGGCGCGCGGTTGAGCAGCACCGGGTGCTCCTTGATCACGTCGTCGAGGATGTCCCAGACCTCCGGCCGCTCTTTCTCCACCGCTTTCTTGGCGCTCTTGATGGTGGTGACGTAACCCCGCTCCTCCAGCTTGTTGTAGATGAAGGGCTTGAACAGCTCGAGCGCCATCTTCTTCGGCAGGCCGCACTGATGCAGCCGCAGCTCCGGCCCGACGACGATGACCGAACGCCCCGAGTAGTCCACCCGCTTGCCCAGCAGGTTCTGGCGGAAACGGCCGGTCTTGCCCTTCAGCATGTCGCTGAGGGACTTGAGGGGGCGCCGGTTGGGACCGGTGATGGCCCGGCCGCGCCGCCCGTTGTCGAACAGCGCGTCGGCCGCCTCCTGCAGCATCCGCTTCTCGTTGCGGATGATGATGTCCGGCGCGTTCAGCTCCATCAGCCGCTTCAACCGGTTGTTGCGGTTGATCACCCGGCGATAGAGGTCGTTCAGGTCGGAGGTGGCGAAACGCCCGCCGTCGAGCGGCACCAGGGGACGCAGGTCCGGCGGGATGATGGGGATCACCTCCAGGATCATCCACTCGGGCCGGTTCCTGGAGCTGCGGAACGCGTTGAGCACCTTGAGGCGCTTGGCGATCTTCTTCCTCTTGACCTCGGAGTTGGCATCACGCAGCTCGTTGCGCAGCTCCTCCGAGAGCTTGTCCACCTCGATGTGGCCCAGCAGCTCCCGGATCGCTTCCGCCCCCATCTGCGCCGTGAATTCGTTGCCGTACTCCTCCACCGCCCTGCGGTAGCGCGCCTCGGTGAGCAACTCCTTGTACTGCAGCTTGGTGGAGCCGGGGTCCAGCACGATGTAGGACTCGAAATACAGGACCTTTTCCAGGTCCTTGAGGGTCAGGTCCAGCAACGCACCGATGCGGCTCGGCAGGCTCTTCAGGAACCAGATATGCGCCACCGGCGTGGCCAGCTCGATGTGCCCCATGCGCTCCCGGCGCACCTTCGACTGGATGACCTCGACGCCGCATTTCTCGCACACGACGCCGCGGTGACGCATCCGCTTGTACTTGCCGCAGTTGCACTCGTAGTCCTTGGTGGGACCGAAGATCTTGGCGCAGAACAGACCGTCGCGTTCGGGCTTGAACGTCCGGTAGTTGATGGTCTCCGACTTGCGCACCTCGCCGTGCGACCACGACCGGATCTTCTCCGGGGAGGCGAGGGCAATCTTGATTCCCTGGAAGCTGAGCGGATTCTTGGGTTTCTCGAAGAGACTGTATACTTCTTCCATGACGCCTCCTTACTCCACCAACTCCAGGTCGAGGCACAGACTCTGCAGTTCCTTGACCATGACGTTGAAGGATTCCGGCAACCCCGGCTCGAGAAAGTGATCGCCCTTGAAGATGCCCTCGTACATGCGCGTGCGCCCGGCCACGTCGTCGGACTTGACCGTCAGCATTTCCTGCAGCGTGTAGGCGGCCCCATACGCCTCCAGGGCCCAGACCTCCATCTCGCCCAGCCGCTGCCCGCCGAACTGGGCCTTGCCGCCCAACGGCTGCTGGGTCACGAGCGAGTACGGGCCGGTGGAACGCGCGTGGATCTTGTCGTCCACCAGGTGGTGCAGCTTCATCATGTACATGACACCCACGGTCACCTTCTCGTCGAAAGACTCACCGTTGCGCCCGTCGTACAGCGTGACCTGGCCCGTCACCGGCAGGTCCGCCTTCTTCAGCAGGTTGAAGATCTCGCCCTCGCGCGCGCCGTCGAACACCGGCGAGGCCAGATGAACGCCATGGCGGTACTTGTCCGCCAGACGGCGCACGTCGGCTCCCGGAAGGGTGTCGAGGGCGACCTTGTCCGACTCGTCCTCGCCAAGACAGTCCTTCAGCCGGACCGCGAGCTCGGACGACTTCTCATCGAGCAGCACGTCGATCTGGCGCCCGAGGCTGTGCGCGGCCCAGCCCAGATGGGCTTCGAGGATCTGCCCGACGTTCATGCGCGAGGGAACTCCCAGGGGGTTCAGCACCATGTCCACCGGGGTGCCGTCCTCCAGGTACGGCATGTCCTCTTCCGCCAGGATGCATGAAATCACGCCCTTGTTACCGTGGCGTCCCGCCATCTTGTCGCCCACCTGCAGCTTGCGCTTGATGGCGACCAGGACCTTGACCATCTTGATCATGCCGGGAGGCAGATCGTCTCCGCTGGTGATGCGGCTGATCTTGTCCTCGAAGCGCACCTTGAGGGCGTCCACCTGAGCCGATGTGCTCGCGATGATTCGACCCGCCTCGCTCTCCAGCTCCGGCTCCTCGAGCTTGAGGTCCGCCAGGAAGGAGAGGGGAATGTTCCGCAGCAACTCCTCCGTCAGCTCGTCACCCTTGGCGATCAGCACCTTCCGGTTCTCATCCGTCAGCCGAGCGCCGGCGCGGCGGCCCACCAGCAGCTCCTTCAGGCGCTTGACCGCGTTCTCCTGGACGATGCGGATCTGATCGTGCTGGTCCTTGCCGAGCCGCGCCACCTCTTCGTTCTCGATGAGCAGGGTGCGTTCGTCCTTGGGCATGCCCTTGCGCGAGAAGATGCGCACGTTGATGACCGTGCCCTCGACCCCGGGAGGAACCTTGAGGGACGAATCCCGCACCTCGCCCGCCTTCTCGCCGAAGATCGCGCGCAGCAGCTTTTCCTCCGGCGAGAGCTGGGTCTCTCCCTTGGGGGTGATCTTGCCCACGAGCACGTCGCCGGGCTTGACCTCCGCGCCGATGCGGATCACTCCGCTCTCGTCCAGGTCCTTGAGGGCCTCGTCGCCCGCGTTGGGAATGTCCCGGGTGATCTCCTCCGGCCCGAGCTTCGTGTCCCGGGAGACGCACTCGAATTCCTCGATGTGCACCGAGGTGTAGATGTCCTCCTTGACCACGCGCTCGCTGATCAGGATGGAGTCTTCGAAATTGTAGCCGCCCCAAGGCATCAGCGCCACGAGCAGGTTCCGCCCCAGGGCGAGCTCGCCGATCTCGGTGGAAGGCCCGTCCGCGACCACGTCGCCTTCGCGGACGTGATCGCCCACGCGGACGATGGGGCGCTGGTTGATGCAGGTGTTCTGGTTGGAGCGCTGGTACTTGACCAGACCGTAGATGTCCACCCCCGTGTCGGCATAGGCGCCGGAGGGTGTGTCCGCCTTGATGACGATGCGCGTGGAGTCGACGTTCTCGACGATACCGCCGCGCTCGGACACCACCGTGGCGCCGGAGTCGCGGGCGACGACGCGCTCCATGCCGGTGCCCACCAGCGGCGCCTCCGTGCGGAGCAAGGGCACGGCCTGGCGCTGCATGTTGGAGCCCATCAGGGCGCGGTTGGCGTCATCGTGCTCCAGGAACGGGATCAGCGAGGCCGCCACGCTCACAAGCTGGTTGGGCGACACGTCCATGAAGTTGACGTCTTCCGGACGGGCCATGACGAACTCGCCGGCCTTGCGCGCGGACACCAGGTCCTGGGTGAACCCGCCCTCGTCGTCGAGGGCCGCGTTGGCCTGGGCGATGACGTGGTCCTCTTCCTCCAGGGCCGACAGGTAGTGGATGCGGTCGGTGACCTTGCCGTCCCGCACCTCCCGGTAGGGCGTCTCGATGAAACCGAACTCGTTCACCCGCGCATAGGTCGACAGCGAGGCGATGAGTCCGATGTTGGGTCCTTCCGGCGTCTCGATGGGGCAGACCCGGCCGTAGTGCGTGGGGTGGACGTCGCGTACTTCGAAACCCGCCCGTTCCCGGGTCAACCCGCCCGGACCGAGCGCCGACAGCCGCCGCTTGTGGGTGATCTCGGACAGCGGGTTGGTCTGGTCCAGGAACTGCGACAACTGGCTCGAGCCGAAGAACTCCTTCAACGCCGCGGATACCGGCTTGTGGTTGATCAACTCCTGCGGCATGAGCGTGTCGATGTCCTGCAGACTCATCTTTTCCTTGATGGCCCGCTCCATCCGCACCAGCCCGACGCGGAAATGGTTCTCCACAAGCTCGCCCACCGGCCGCACGCGACGGTTGCCCAGGTGGTCGATGTCGTCCACCGAGCCGTTGCCGTTTCTCAGGGTGATGAGGTAGCGGACCACCTCCAGGATGTCTTCCTTGCGCAGCGCTCCGTGCTCCAGGGGCACGTCCTGCTTGAGCCGGTGATTCAGCTTCAGCCTCCCGACCCGCGACAGGTCGTAGCGTTCCGGGCTGAAGAAGAGGTTGTTGAAGAAGGTCGTGGCGGTGTCCATCGTCGGAGGATCACCGGGCCGCAGCCGCCGGTAGATCTCCAGCAGCGCGTCGTCGCAGGACTGCATCTTGTCCTGCAGGAGCGTATTGCGCAGGTACGGCCCGGTATCCGCGTCATCGAGAAAGAAAAGCTCCAGCCGCTCGACGCCGCTGTCGCGGATCTGCTCCAGCTTTTCCTCCGTGACGGCCTCGTTGCACTCGACGATGACGTGGTTGGTCTCGGGGTCGACGATGTCGTGCGCCGCCACCCGTCCCAGGACGTCTTCCCAGGCAATGGGGATCTGGCGGATGCCGGCGTTGTCCAACTGGCGCAATGCCGCGCGCGTGAAGCGGCGTCCCTCGCGCACGATCAGGTTGTTGGATTCGGGATCCCTGACGTCGCGCGTGGCCCTGAGTCCGGCGAGCTGGCGCGGCTTGACGTCGAGCATCGGGCGCTCGGCGTCACACAGCACCGTATCGGTCTTGTAGAAGTGGTTGAGCAGCTCCTCGGGCTGCATCCCCAGGGCGCGCAGCAGAACGGTGACGTGGAACTTCCGCCGGCGGTCGATGCGCACGAAGAGGATGTCCCGCGGGTCGAACTCGAAGTCGAGCCAGGAGCCCCGATAGGGGATGACCCGGGCGGAGTAGAGGAACTTGCCGCTGGCGTGGGTCTTGCCCTTGTCGTGCTCGAAGAAGACTCCGGGAGAGCGGTGGAGCTGGCTCACGATGACACGCTCGGTGCCATTGATCATGAACGTGCCGTTGCGCGTCATCAACGGCACCTCGCCGAAGTAGACTTCCTGCTCCTTGACGTTGCGGATGCTGCGCGCGCCGGTCTGGGCATCGACGTCCCAGAGCACGAGCTGCACCGTGACCTTCAGGGGAGCGGCGAAGTTCATGCCGCGCTCGTGGCACTCGTCCACGTCGTACTTGGGCTCCCCCAGGGAGTAGTTGACGTACTCCAGGGAAGCGGTGTCGTTGAAATCCTTGATGGGGAAGACGGACTTGAAGACGGCCTGAAGACCGATGTCCTGGCGCTGGTCTTCCGGAACGTCCCGTTGCAGAAAAAGGTCGTAGGAGTTCTTCTGGATCTCGACGAGGTACGGAAGATCGATGATCTTCTTGATCCGCCCGAAATCCCGGCGCAGTCTCACATTGTTGGCCACCTGGACCGGCATGGGCTCCCCTTTCACTCGACCCCGACAAACGGCGCCCGGCGAACTGTCGCCGGACAGAGGCGACGGCCGCCGGACAAGGGCGACCGCGGGTCGCCCCTACCGGACCTCGACGCTGCCTCCGACCTCCTCGATCTTCGTCTTGACCTCCTCGGCCTCGTCCTTCGAGACGCCTTCCTTGACGTTCTTCGGCGCACCGTCCACGAGGTCCTTGGCCTCCTTCAGGCCCAGGCCGGTGATCTCCCGGACCACCTTGATGACCTGGATCTTCTTTTCGCCGGAGCTGGTCAGCACCGCGTCGAACTCGGTCTTCTCCTCGGCCTCGGCGGCTGCCGCGGGCGCCGCGGCCGCCATGGCCACGGGGGCCGCCGCGCTCACCCCGAGCTCCTCCTCCAACTCCTTCACCAGACTCGCGGCCTCCAACAAAGACATGTTCTTGATGAAGTCCTTGACTTGTTCCCGATTCACTTCCATTGGTGGATTCCCCCTTCGAATGTCGTGATCCCATGACCCCGCCCCACCACCCCTGGATTCCCGCTCTAGCGGGAATGACGGAGAGATGGGGATGACTCTTGAATGTGCGTGCCTTTACCCCTTGTTCTCCTTGAGAGCGTCAAGAAGACGGACGAGCTGGCTTCCCGGTTCCTGGATCGTGCGCAACAGCCGGCTCGCCGGCGCCTGCATCAACGACAGCAACTGCGCCTGCAGTTCCGGCAGGCTCGGCAGCGTGGCCAAACCCTTGACCTGCGCCGGCTCGAGCAAGGTGCCGTCGAGGACCGCGCCCTTGATGGTCAAGGCGTCGTTCTGCTCGGCAAACTTGACCAGCGCCTTCGACAGGTCGACCGGGTCGTCGTAGGCGAACACCCAACCGTTGGGGCCGGTCAGGAGGTCCTCGAGCGCCTGGTACGCCGTGTCCCGGATCGCCAGCCGGACCAGGTTGTTCTTGGCGACCTTGTACTCTCCGGCCGCCTCCCGAACGTCGGTGCGGAGCTGCGTCATCTTGCCCACCGACAAGCCCCGATAGTCGGTCACCACCGCCATGGTGGCGCTCCTGAACTTCTCCTGAAACGCCCCGACGACTGCCGTTTTTTCCTCTCTAGCCACGCTGTTCTCCAATCGCCGTCAGACCCCCATGGTGCGGACTTCCGCGGGGTCGATCCTGACCCCCGGTCCCATGGTCGCGGCCACGGCCACGCTCCTGATGTAGGTGCCCTTGGCGGCGGCGGGCTTGGCCCGGACCAGCGCCCCCACGACGGCCTTGGCGTTGTCCAGCAGCGCTTCGGCTTCGAACGACACCTTGCCGATGGGCAGATGGACGATGCCCGCCTTGTCGACCCGGTATTCGAGCCGGCCGGCCTTGATCTCCTGCACCGCCTTGCCGATCTCCATGGCGACGGTGCCCGAGCGCGGGTTGGGCATGAGTCCGCGCGGCCCCAGGATCTTGCCGATGCGGCCGACCGCGCCCATCATGTCGGGCGTGGCCACCACCTTGTCGAAGTCGAGCCAGCCCTCGGTGATCTTCTTGATCAGGTCGTCGTTGCCGACGAATTCGGCGCCCGCTTCCTGTGCTTCCCGCTCCTTCTCGCCCTTGGCGAAGGCGAGCACGCGCACGGGCTTGCCGAGCCCGTGGGGCAGCCCCACGGAACCGCGGATGTTCTGGTCGGCGCGCCGCGGATCGACCCCGAGCCGCACCGACAGCTCGACGGTCTCGTCGAACTTGGCCGTGGCGGTTTCCTTGACGATCCGGATGCCCTCGTCCAGGGGATACTTGCGAGCGTGTTCCACCTTGTCGGCGACGCTCTGGTACTTCTTGCCCTTCGTTTTCATGGCGGCTCCCCAGCCCGATCACACGACCTTGAGCCCGAGACTCCTGGCGGTGCCCTCGACGGTGTTCATCGCGGCCTCGATGCTGGCACTGGTCAGATCGGGCATCTTCAACTGAGCGATCTCCCGCACCTGCGCCTTGGTCACCTGGCCCTTGGTCTCCTTGCCGGGCTCCCCGGATCCCTTCTCGAGTCCGGCTGCCTTCTTCAGCAGCACGGCCGCCGGCGGCGTCTTGGTGATGAAGCTGAAGGTGCGGTCGGCGTAAACCGTGATGATGACCGGAATGATCATCCCCGGCTGATTCTGCGTGGCCGCGTTGAAGGCCTTGCAGAACTCCATGATGTTGACGCCACGCTGGCCCAACGCCGGCCCTACCGGAGGACTCGGGTTCGCCTGCCCGGCGGGTATTTGCAACTTGATCTCGCCGATCACCTTCTTGGCCATGGCCAGAACTCCTTACGACTGCCGGCGCAGCCCGCGCGGGCTAGCTCCGCTCCACCTGAATGAAATCCAGCTCCACCGGAGTCGCCCGCCCGAAGATGCTGATCAGCACCCGCAGCTTGCCCTTGTCCGGCTTGACTTCCTCGACCACGCCGTTGAACTCGGAGAAAGGTCCGTCGATCACCTTGACGCTCTCGCCCACGGAGAAGACCACCCGCGGCCGCGGGCGGACGGCCCCTTCCTCCATCTGCTGGGTGATCGCCCGCACCTCCTCCTCGCTGACCCACGGCGGCTGGGTGCTTCCGCCGACGAACCCGGTGACCTTGGGGGTGGACTTGACCACGTGCCAGGTCTCGTCGTTCATCTCCATGTGCACCAGGATGTACCCCGGGAAGAACTTCCTGGAGGACGTCCGCTTCTTGCCCTTCACCAGCTCGACGACCTTCTCGGCCGGCACCAGGATCTCGCCGAACCACTCCCGGTCCCCGAACGGTTTGATGCGCTCTTCCAGGGCGGCCTTGGCCTTGTGCTCGAACCCCGCGAACGTGTGCACGACGTACCAGTTTTTTGCCATGGGCTATCGCTGTCCGGTTTACCGTCTCAACGCCTGGTCTCAACGCATCAGCCACTGCCGCATGTACGAGAGCAGGAAGTCCACGAGGCCCAGGTAGATGGCGAAGAAGATCACCACCAGCACGACGACGCCCGTCGCGGCGTAGGTCTCCCGCCGCGTGGGCCAATGGACCCGCTTCAGCTCCTGCCAAGCCTCGCGCACGAAGTCTGTCAGCCTCCCTACGGAGGCGAACGAATCGGTCAGTTTTTCCATCGGCGGCGAAGAACTGGCGGGTCAGGCAGGACTCGAACCTGCAACAGCCGGATTTGGAGTCCGGTGCTCTACCAATTGGAGCTACTGACCCGGTCCCGTTGGCTCAAACCCGGATTTCCTTGTGCACCGTGTGACTGCGACAACTCCCGCAGAACTTCTTGAACTCGAGCTTGTCCGTGGTTCGCTTCTTGTTCTTGGTGGTCGTGTAGTTCTTGCGTTTGCATCGGTCGCAGGCGAGTCCTATCAGGTCACGCATCGGTCCACCCTCCGACTACTGAACGATCTCGGTCACGACGCCGGCTCCCACGGTGCGGCCGCCTTCGCGGATGGCGAAGCGCAGGCCGTCGTCCATGGCAATGGGCGTGATGAGATCCACGTCGATGTGGACGTTGTCGCCGGGCATGATCATCTCGGTGCCCTCGGGCAACGTCGCCACGCCGGTGACGTCGGTCGTCCGGAAATAGAACTGCGGGCGGTAGCCGTTGAAGAACGGAGTATGCCGTCCGCCCTCCTCCTTGGTGAGGATGTAGGCCTCGGCCTTGAACTTGGTGTGCGGCGTCACCGTCTTGGGCTTCGCCAGCACCTGCCCCCGCTCCACCTCGTCGCGCTTGACGCCCCGAAGCAGCACGCCGATGTTGTCGCCGGCCTGGCCCTCGTCGAGCAGCTTGCGGAACATCTCGACACCGGTGGCCACGGTCTTGTGGGTCTCCTTCAGACCGACGATCTCCACCTCGTCACCCACGTGCAGGATGCCTCGCTCCACCCGACCCGTCACCACGGTGCCGCGGCCGCTGATGGTGAAGACGTCCTCCACCGGCATGATGAAAGGCTTGTCCACGTCCCGGACCGGGTCGGGGACGTACGCGTCCACGGCATCCATCAGCCTGATGATGGACTCGACCCCCAACTCCGTCGCCTCGCCCTCCAGCGCCTGGAGCGCGCTGCCGGTGACGACGGGAATGTCGTCGCCCGGGAACTGGTACTTGGACAGCAACTCCCGCACCTCGAGCTCCACCAGCTCGAGCAGCTCGGGATCATCAACCATGTCCGCCTTGTTGAGGTAGACGACGATGGAGGGCACACCCACCTGACGGGCGAGCAGGATATGCTCGCGGGTCTGCGGCATGGGGCCGTCGGCGGCCGACACCACCAGGATCGCACCGTCCATCTGGGCGGCGCCGGTGATCATGTTCTTCACGTAGTCGGCGTGTCCCGGGCAGTCCACGTGGGCGTAATGCCGCTTGTCCGTCTGGTACTCGACGTGAGCGATGTTGATGGTGACGCCGCGCTCGCGCTCTTCCGGCGCCTTGTCGATCTGGTCGAAGGGCACGAAATCCGCCGAACCCTTTTCGGCGAGCACCTTGGTGATGGCCGCCGTCAACGTGGTCTTGCCATGATCCACGTGGCCGATGGTGCCGATGTTGAGGTGTGGTTTCGTGCGCTCGAATTTCGCCTTGCTCATCTTCTCCTCCTGTGGCAATCACAATTTCGAGTTTCAAGGTCTCACATACAGGCAAAGCCCAGGAGCGGGCTTGAACCGCCGACCTCGTCCTTACCAAGGACGTGCTCTACCTACTGAGCTACCTGGGCATGGGCTTGGAGCGGGAAACGGGATTCGAACCCGCGACCCCGAGCTTGGAAGGCTCGTGCTCTAGCCAACTGAGCTATTCCCGCGCAACCGACTCCGTCTCCGGAGTCTATAATCGTTGCCTGTCAACCGGACAGGACAGTGGTTAACTGGTGGTGGAGAGGGGAGGATTCGAACCTCCGAAGCCGATCGGCGGCAGATTTACAGTCTGCTCCCTTTGTCCACTCGGGAACCTCTCCGCATTGTACCCCGGAATACACCGCGCGGAGCAAACGGGCCTCGGCAGGCAACGAATTCGCTCACTTGGAGCTGGCGATAGGATTTGAACCTACAACCTGCTGATTACAAATCAGCTGCTCTACCGTTGAGCTACGCCAGCGGAACCGTCCGTCGCCGTCGCGCACGCAAGAACAAAGAACAAAAAGCCACACTTACCCTGCCCCTCTTCCGGAAAACAGGGTAAGACGACACATCAACGTTATAAAGCATCTGGCGCACCAAATGTCAACGGGGACGGTCGGCGGCGACCGCCGGCGGAGACGGTCAACGGGGTGCCGGCGGGGCCGCGCCGGTTCGCTGTTTCGCCACCTCGTAGGCGAATACGGCCCACGCCACGCCCACGTTCAACGATCCGACCCGGCCGTCCATGGGGATGGAAACCAGGTAGTCACAGCCGCGCCGCACCAGCGGCCTCAGGCCCCGTTCCTCACCCCCCATCACCACGGCCAGCCGTGCCGGATACCTCTGCTCCCAAACCCGGTCCGGTGCCCGCGCATCGAGCCCCACCACCCAGAAGCCGCGCTCACGCAGGGCGGCGAGAGCGCGCGGAAGGTTGGGGACGCGGTAGACTTCAAGATGATGCGCCGCTCCGGCCGACGCCTTGATCACGGCGCCGGTAACCCCCGCGGCACGGTCCTTGGGCAGGACGACACGGCGCACGCCCATGGCCTCGGCCGTGCGCATGATGCTCCCCAGGTTGCGCGGGTCGACGACGCCGTCCAGGAAGAGAATGCAGTCCGCCGCCGTGTCCGACAGCCGGGACAGCAGGTCGTTGAAGGCTCCATAGGCGAACGGGACGGCACGGGCGACGACGCCCTGGTGCCGGCCGCCTTGCGTCAGGGCGTCGAGCGCCCGTCCGTCCATCTCCTTCACACGGCAGCCTTCCGAGCGCGCGGCCTGCTCCACCCGGCGCAACGCGGGACCGCGGTTGCCCCGGACCATCAGGAGTTCCAGGACGTCGCCGGGGGCGGCGCGAAGCTTCTCCAGAACGGGATGTATCCCGTAGACCAGCACCGGCTCCGGCCGCTGACCGCCCGGCGTATCCCGCGTTGTGGAATTCATCAAAGAAGGCTACCATTGCCCGTGTGCATCGGACCCTGAGCGCCTATGTGACCGGTCGGATCATCCCGCCTTTCCTGGTAGGCCTCCTCGCCTTTACGCTCGTTTTCCTTGCCGGCCGCATCACTCGACTCATCGAGCTGGTGGTGAGCCGCGGCGCGCCGCCGGACCAGGTCGCGAAGCTCTTCGCGCTGATCCTGCCGACACTGCTGGAAACGACGATGCCGATGGCCTTCCTCCTGGGGATTCTCTACGGCTGCGGCCGGCTTGCCCGCGACAACGAGACCCTGGCGTTCAAGGCCTGCGGCGTCGGGCCGGTCCACTTCCTCATACCCGTGCTGCTGCTGGGCCTGGCCGTCTCTCTGCTCACCCTCGGATTGTCGATCCTCGTCCGTCCGGCCGCCAACCTGGCCGTCAAGAAAGAGCTTTACGCCGTGGCCAAGAACCGCGCCGGGTCCCTGCTCAGGGAGAAGGTGTTCAACGACTTCTTCCCCAAGGTCCTCGTCTACGTCGACAGGATCGTACCGCCGGGCAATACCTTTCAAGGCATCCTGATCGTCGACCAACGCGATCCGGACGCGGAGCATCTTATCATCGGAAGGGTGGCGCTGCTACGTTCCGACGAGGCCGGCAACTCCGTCAGCCTGCGGCTGTACGACGGCATGGTCCACGAGCGGCGGCGCGACCCGTCGCACTTCAGCCGGACATCCTTCAATGTCTACAACCTCAGCTTGAAGCTCGACCGCCTGGCGGCCCTGGACGACGAACCCGGGAATCCCGAGGAGATGTCCATGCGGAGCCTTCGCGAATCGATCCGCGCGAAGACCGCTCGAGGTCTCGGCGCCATACCGGAAATGATGGAACTGCACCGGCGGTTCGCCTTCCCGTTCGCGCCGCTGGTGTTCGCCGTCCTGGGTCTCGCCATCGTCCTTGCGCCCAGCCGTTCGTCCGCCGGGCGTTCCCACGGCGTGACGGCGTGCATCGCCTGGCTGTTCGCCTACTATGCGCTGTTCGCCGTGGGCACCGCCATGGGAGAGAACGGGAAAATTCCGCCCGCGCTGGCGCTGTGGCTTCCCAACCTCGTGGTGGGGTGTATCGCGGCCTGGCTGTTCACGCGAACGCTCATGGATGCGCCGTCGCCGTTCAGCCTTGGCTTGGGGGCACGGCCTCGCGGGAACGGCCGGGTGGCGGCGGCACGGCCCAAGGTATAGGACGCCGGCCCCGATGATCTTCTTCATGGACCGTCTGGTCCCACCAGCGTTCGGAAGCACGCTCGACATCTATCTGCTCCGCCGATTCGTGGGTGCCTTTTGCGCGACGCTGGTGGTCGTCGTCCTCTTGCACCTGATGGCTGACGTGTTCGGCCGCGTCGACAACCTGATGGGCAACGACGCGACCCTGTCGAACGCCGTCCAGTTCTTCCTCTACCGGCTGCCCTTGCTGATATCCCGCAGCATCGGCTTCGCCGCGCTGTTCGCCGCCTTCCTGAGCCTGGGCGCGCTGGCGCGTCGGAACGAGCTCGTCGCCTTGGGAACATGCGGCATCAGCCTGCACCGGATCAGCGTTCCGCTGCTCGTGGCCAGCCTTGCCATCAGTGCCGGAACGTTCCTCTGGAACGAGACCACGGTTCCACTCGCTACCCGCCACGCCAAGTTCGTCTACGACGTCAAGGTACGGAAAGCACAGCTTCAGTCGGTCTTTCACAGCAGGCAGATATGGATCCGCAGCGGTGACTCGTTCATACGCGCCGACGACTTCGACGCGGAGGCGGGAAGGTTGCGCGGCTTGTCGATCTACCTGACGACGCCGCAGTTCACGCTCGCGGGGCTGATAGAGTCGCCCGCGGCGTCATGGGATGGAGTCCGATGGATTCCGGAGGGCGGCTCCCGGTGGCGGTTCTTCGACGACGGTACCGTGGAGAGGCTTTCTCTTGATGGCAAGTTGCCTCTGAACGAACGGCCCGACGACTTCCACGTCTTCACACGCTCGCCCGACGAGTTCAGCTACGCCGGGTTGAAGGAGCGAATTCGAAGCCTGCGGAGGAAGGGCGTCGACACCGTGCGCGACACGGTGAACCTGCACACCAAGGTGGCGGTCCCATTGGTCATCCCCATCACCATCCTGCTGGCCATGGCTTTCGCCGCGAAACCGGGGCGAAAGGACAGCATGGCCCTGAACCTCGCACTCAGCGCGTCCATCGGCTTCGCGTACTGGGTCCTGCTGGGTTTCTGCGTCTCTTTGGGGAAAGCGGGGGCGATTCAGCCCTGGGTGGCGGCCTGGTTGCCCAACATGGTGATGGGCTCCCTCGGCCTGTTTCTCTACGCCGGATCGGAGTAGGCGGATCAGCGCTTGGAGAACTGCGGCCGCTTGCGCGCCTTGTGCCTGCCGTACTTCTTCCGCTCCACGGCGCGGGGGTCACGCGTCACGTAACCGGCCTTCTTCAGCGGCGTGCGGTAAGCCTCGTCCACCTGCACCAACGCCCGCGTGATGCCATGCCGGATGGCACCCGCCTGACCCGAGATGCCACCACCCTTGACGTTGGCGACGATGTCGAAGTCTCCCAGCGTCCGGGTCACGTGAAAAGGCTGGTGCACGATCATCCGCGCGGTCTCCCGCCCGAAGTAATCTTCGAGCAAGCGGTTGTTGATGCGAATGGTGCCCTGGCCGCGCTTCAGGTAAACCCGTGCGACCGAAGTCTTGCGTCGGCCCGTCGCGTAAATCAGATCTTCCGCCATGAGTGCTGAACCTGCTAGTAGACGAGACTAGATCGTCAAGGGCATCGGCAACTGGGCCTCATGCGGGTGCTCCGGACCCGCGTAGACCTTCAGCTTGCCGAGCTGTCCTTTTCCGAGCCGGTTCTTGGGGAGCATCCCCTTCACGGCCAATCGCACCACCGCTTCCGGCTTCTTCTCCCGCATCTCCGACAGCGTCCTGACCCGCAGTCCGCCGGGATAGCCGCTATGCCGGTAGTAGTGCTTGTCCGTTTCCTTGGAACCGGTCAGCTTGACGCGCTTGGCGTTCACCACGATGACAAAGTCACCGCCGTCCACGTGTGGACTGAAGGATGGTTTGTGCTTGCCGCGGAGAACCCGGGCGATCTCGGTGGCCATCCTTCCGAGCACTTGGCCTTCAGCGTCGATGACGTACCACCGACGCTGAGCCAGAGACTCGGCCCTTGTCATCTGAACCGTGCGCATGCTTGATACCAATCTGGCGGGGCCGACGAGACTCGAACTCGCGACCTCCGGCGTGACAGGCCGGCGTTCTAACCAGCTGAACTACGGCCCCGCATCGAATTTACCAGTTTAACCGTTGAGCGGCGGAATTGCAAACCGCGGTCAGGACAATGGGCGGTACAGGACTTGAACCTGTGACCCCCGGCTTGTAAGGCCGATGCTCTCCCAACTGAGCTAACCGCCCACAGGCCCCGTGGCGCCGCCGAACGCGTCATGTCCACCCGGAGAGCCTCACGCGGGTTGCCGTTGCGTCCACCCGGTCACTGCGGGAAGCTGGGCCTCGGCTCCACGTCCTTCTTCCGGAACCCCGCGGCCGGAGCTTCGGCCGCGTCGTCGTCCAGTTCGGACGCGGCAAAAAGCGCTTCCGGATCGCTCACCACCAGTGCCCGCTTGAGAACGTCGTCCATGTGCGAGACCAGGACCAGCTCCACGCCCTTCAGGATGGTGGAGGGGATGTCGTTGATGTCCTTCTTGTTCTCTTCCGGGACAAGGACGGTCTTGATCCCGCCGCGATGGGCCGCCAGCACCTTCTCCTTCAGGCCGCCGATGGGGAGCACGTTGCCCCGCAGGGTGATCTCCCCGGTCATGGCCACGTCATGATAGACGGGAATCCGGGTGAGGGCGGATACGAGCGACGTCGCCATGGTGATTCCCGCGGACGGTCCGTCCTTGGGAATCGCGCCCTCGGGCACGTGGATGTGGATGTCGTTCTTCTGGTAGAAGTCGTTCTCCAACCCCAGGTCCCGCGCGCGTGAACGCACGTAGCTCATGGCCGCCTGTGCGGACTCCTGCATGACGTCGCCCAGCTTCCCGGTAATCGTGAGCTGGCCCTTGCCCGGCATGATGGACACCTCGGTGGACAGCAACTCGCCGCCCAGCTCCGTCCAGGCCAGGCCGGTGGTAGTGCCGACCCGGTGGCTGTCCTCGGCCATGCCGTAACGGAACTTCGCCGGCCCGAGGTACTTCTGGAGGTTACGCCCCCCCACCGTCGTCCTGGACGCGCGGTCGTTCTTGACCACGTCCACGGCCACCTTCCGACAAATGGAGGCGACTTCCCGCTCGAGGTTTCGTACGCCGGCTTCCTTGGTGTAGTGGCGCACCACCCCCAGGATCGCGCTGTCGGCGAGAGCGATGTTCTCCTCCGTCAACCCATTGGCCTCCCGCTGCTTCACCACCAGGTACTTCTTGGCGATGTTGACCTTCTCCAGCTCGGTGTAGCCGGCGATGCGGATGATCTCCATCCTGTCCTGCAACGGGCGCGGGATCCCGTCCAGCGTGTTCGCCGTGGTGATGAACATGACCTTGGAGAGGTCGTAGTCGAGGTCCAGGTAATGGTCGTTGAAGGCCTGGTTCTGTTCGGGATCGAGCACCTCCAACAGGGCCGAGGAAGGATCTCCACGGAAGTCCATGGACATCTTGTCCACCTCGTCCATGAGGAAAACCGGATTGCTCGAGCCGGCCTTCTTGAGCGACTGGATGATCTTCCCCGGCAACGCGCCGATGTAGGTGCGCCGGTGGCCGCGGATTTCCGCCTCGTCGCGCACGCCGCCCAGCGATACGCGGACGAACTTCCTGCCGGTGGCGCGGGCGATGGAACGCCCGAGGGAGGTCTTGCCGACCCCCGGAGGCCCCACCAGGCACAGGATCGGGCCCTTGATCTTGCCTACCAGGCTCTGCACCGCCAGGTACTCGAGAATCCTCTCCTTGACCTTGTCCAGTCCATAGTGGTCCTCTTCCAGGACCTGCTCGGCGTCCGTGATGTCCAGCTTGTCCTCGGTGTACTCGTTCCACGGAAGGCTCAGGATCCAGTCGATGTAGTTCCGCACCACCGTGGCCTCGGCGGACATGGGGGACATCATCTTGAGCTTCTTCAGCTCTTTCTCCACCTTCTCCTTGGCCTCGGCGGACAGCTTCTTCTGTTTGATCTTTTCCTCGATCTCCTGCATCTCGTTCTTGAACTCGTCCTTCTCCCCGAGCTCCTTCTGGATCGCGCGCATCTGCTCGTTCAGGTAGTACTCCTTCTGGGAGCGCTCCATCTGCTTCTTGACCCGTGAACGAATCCGCCGCTCTACCTCCAGGATCTCGATTTCCGCCCGCATGTGGCCCAGCACCTTCTCGAGGCGCTCGCCCGCGTTGACGGTCTCCAACAGCACCTGCCGTTCTTCCAGCTTGATCCCGAGGTGTCCGATGATCGTGTCCGCGAGCTTGCCGGGCTCCTCGATGGCGGACACCGACACCACCATTTCGGGCGGTATCTTCTTTTTCACCTTGACGTAGTTCTCGAACGCGCCGTGGACCTCGCGCACCACCGCCCCCACCTCAGCGCCCTGTTCCACCACGTCCTCGATCTCTTCCACTTCCACCAGGAAGTACTCGGGATGCGTCAGGTAGCGCGCGATCTTGCCCCGGCGCTTGCCCTCGACCAGGACCTTGACGGTGCCGTCGGGCAACTTCAGCATCTGCACGACGTTGCCGAGCGTGCCGATGAGATAGATGTCGTCCTCGCCCGGCTCGTTGGTCCTGGCGTCCTTCTGCGATGCCAGGAAGATCGGCGTCTGCTTCCGGGACGCCTCCTCCAGCGCGCGGATGGACTTCTGCCGCCCGACGAAGAGAGGCACCACCATGTGGGGGAAGACGATGATGTCCCGGAGAGGCAGCAACGGGGCCTGCACCGTGTTGTCCGCTTCCCGCTCGTTGTCGTCCTTCTTGTCGCTGCGAAATAGCATCGGTACCCCCCTTACGCGCTCTCCGCCGCCTTCGAGTAGACTACCATCGGAGGTTCCTTGCGGGTCATGACCTCCTCGGTGATGACCACCTCCTTGAGGTTGGGCTGGGAGGGCATCTCGTACATCACGTCGAGCATCGTGTTCTCCATGATGGCTCTCAGCCCCCGCGCTCCGGACTTCCGCTTCATGGCCTCCCGTGCAATAGCCCAAAGCGCCTCGTCTGTAAAGTTAAGAACTACTCCCTCCATCTCGAACAGCTTGCAGTACTGCTTGGTAAGGGCGTTCTTCGGCTCCTTCAGGATCTGTACCAGCGCTTCTTCATTGAGCTCGTCCAGCGTGGCGATCACGGGCAGCCGCCCGACGAACTCCGGTATCAGACCGAACTTGAGGAGGTCCTCGGGCTGCACGTCGTGCAGGGAACGCACCTCGGGCCGGACGTCCACGTCCGTCCCGTTGCCGCCGAAACCCAGCCGCCTGCGCCCGGTGCGCCGGCGGATGATGTCCTCGATGCCGACGAACGCGCCGCCGCAAATGAACAGGATGTTGGTCGTGTCGACCTGGAGGAACTCCTGCTGCGGGTGCTTCCTCCCGCCCTTGGGGGGAACGCTCGCCGTCGTGCCCTCGATGATCTTCAGCAACGCCTGCTGCACGCCCTCGCCCGAGACGTCCCGGGTGATCGACGGGTTCTCCGCCTTGCGCGAGATCTTGTCGATCTCGTCGATGTAGACGATGCCCCGCTGCGCCTTCTCCACGTCGTATTCCGCGGACTGCAGCAGGTTGAGGATGATGTTCTCGACGTCTTCACCGACGTAGCCCGCCTCGGTCAGGCTGGTGGCGTCGGCGATGGTGAAGGGCACCTGCAGGAGCCGGGCGAGCGTCTGCGCCAGCAGGGTCTTGCCGGAGCCGGTGGGGCCCAGCAGCAGGATGTTGCTCTTCTGGAGCTCCACGTCTCCCGCCAGCGCGTGGTTGTCGATGCGCTTGTAGTGGTTGTGCACCGCCACGGACAGGATCTTCTTGGCCGGCTCCTGCCCCACCACGTACTGGTCGAGCACGCGCTTGATCTCGACGGGCTTCGGCACGCCGGACGAGGCCGCGATCACCTCGTCGTGCTCGCACTCCTCCGCGATGATGTCGTTGCACAAGTCGATGCATTCGTCACAAATGTAGACGGTGGGACCCGCGATCAGCTTGCGTACCTCGTCCTGACTCTTGCCGCAGAACGAACAGACGAGATTGCCGGATCGATCATCCCCGTGCTTCGGCATTGAAATTCCCCCTCACCCCTTTGCGGATACGTCAAGGCGGCTGGTGATCACTTCATCCACCAATCCATACTCCAAAGCCTGCTGACCCGTCATGAACAGGTCCCGGTCGGTGTCCCGCTCGATCCTCTTCAGCGACTGGCCGGTATGCTTGACCAGGATCGCACCAAGCTCCTCCCGCATTCTCAGGATCTCCCGCGCCTGGATGTCGACGTCGGCGGCGGTCCCCTGAAAACCGCCAAGAGGTTGGTGGATCATGATGCGCGAGTGCGGCAGCGCGTAGCGCTTGCCCTTCTCGCCCGCCGCGAGCAACACCGCCCCCATGCTGGCGGCCTGGCCCAGGCAAACGGTGGAAACCTGGGGACGGATGTACTGAATCGTGTCGTAGATGGCCAGACCGGCGGTGACCGAGCCGCCCGGGGAATTGATGTAGAAGTAGATGTCGCGCTCGGGATCCTCGGACTCGAGGAACAGCAACTGCGCGGTGATCAGATTCGCCACCTCGTCCACCACGGGGCTGCCCAGGAAGACGATGCGGTCCTTGAGAAGACGCGAGTAGATGTCGTAGGCGCGCTCCCCGCGGCCCGTCTGCTCAACGACGAAAGGAATGAAGTTCATACTGTATCAACTCTAGCCCCTTTCGGGACCGCCATCAAGTTGTTTCCGCCGGCTCCGACGGCTCCACCACCGTCACCGCGGCCTGCTCCAGGAGAAAGTCCAGCGTTTTTTCGGTCACCATCTGGGACCGGAGCGTGGCCCTCGCCCAGTCCTGCCGGTAACGCTCACGCACCGAGGCCGCCTGCTCGCCGCCGGCCCGGGCCACGGCGTCGATGCGCCCGTCGACTTCCTCCTCGGAAACCGAAATCCCCTCGGCGGAGGCGATCTCGTCGATGAGCAAGGAGGCCCGCACCCGGCGCTCGGCCTCGGGCGTCCACTCCTCCCGAAGTTCATCCGTCGTCGGCGCCGGCGCATCCCCCTCCGACGACTCCCTCTCGGCCGCGGCCCGCCGCACGAGATACGACAGCTCCCGCTCCACCATTGACGGAGGGGTGTCCACGGAGTGATTGTCCAGGAGATGCTCGACGATTTCGTCCCGCAGCCGGGTGTTCTGGAACCGCTCGACCTCGTCCCGCAACTGCGAGCGCACCTTGTCGCGCAACTCCTCCAGGGACTCGCACTCGCCGTAATCCCGGGCGAAGTCGTCGTCCAGCGGCGGCAGGTCCTTGCGCCGTATGTCGCGCACCGTCACCGCGAACTCCGCCTTCCGTCCCGCCGGTCCCGACTCCGATGCAGCCGGCGGCAACTCCACCGCGAGGGTCCCCGGCACGCCCTTCTTCATGCCCACCAGCCCACGCTCGAACTCGGGCAGGAACCTGCCCGCGCCGATGTCCACCGCGTAGTTCTCCGCCGAGCCGCCGGGGAACGCCTCGCCATCCACCGTGCCGGCGAAGTCGATGAACACGTAGTCTCCGTCCTCCACCTGCACCCGTTCCTCCACCGGCTCGAGTTGCGCATGGCGCTCCTGGAAGGCCTGCAGCGTCCGCTCCACCTGCTCGTCGTCCACGTCGACGCGCGGCCGGTCGAGCGCAATGCCGCGATAGTCCCCCAACTCGATTGCCGGCTTCACCTCCATCACGGCGGAGAACGTGAACGGCTGCGCCTCGGACAGGTCGCCGGCGTCGAGCCGCGGCTCCGAGACGGGATCGAGGCCCTGCTCCTTCACCGCCTCGCCCAGCGAGGCCTCGACGATCTCCGACAGCGCCTGCGCCTGGATGTCGGCGCCGTACAGTCCGCGGAGGACCTGTTGCGGAACCTTGCCCGCGCGGAAACCGCGCACCTTCGCGCGCCGCCCGAACTCGCGGTAGATGCGCGAGAACGCCTTCGCCACCCGATCCGCCGGAACCTCCACGCGCAGCTTTCTCTGCGTGGGCGTCAAGACCTCGATGTCACATTTCATGCCTGTTTGGACCTCTGCCATATCTCATGTCCCTGACGGTTCCCCGCGGCGCCCGCGAATGCGTGCGCTTCACGTCGAGGGCGGGCGCCGTTCCCACCCTGGTGCGAGAGGGGGGACTCGAACCCCCACGGTTGCCCGCTAGATCCTAAGTCTAGTGCGTCTACCAGTTCCGCCACTCTCGCACAGCGCATTCCCGAAGGTCGTGTGTCCGGCGTGGTGCGTCGATCACCCATCTCGCGAAGCCCGCGGAGGGACCACGGGAACCGATTCTGTGTAACAATCCGGCAATCCGCAAGTCAAGATCGCTCAAGACCGCGATCCGACAAGTCCTGCGGGAAACCATGCTTGACGGGAGTTTGGATTTCGATCCCGGCCTCCCTGGCGGTTCCTGGTCAGCGTTGCCTCGGGAAGGGCTAAAGATGCTCAGGGGCCTACGTGAGCTCCAAAAAGAACGTGTGACGGATATTCTGGCCAGCCGGAAGTTTGAGATCATAGTCGAGGCGAATAAACCTTGACATCTTGAGGTTGGCAAAGCGTCCAGGCAGCGTTGAGGGCCGTGCTACGGTGCCTGGCTAGTGTGGTGTCTGGTTAATTCGTAGCATAAGATGCGGAGGATGTTTCGTTGTCGGCAAGGCGCGATGACTGTAGGGGCGACCCGCGGTCGCCCCAGTGGCGGGTACCACGCGAGGAAGACCCCGGGTCAAGCCCGGGGTGACGTAACGCAGCCGCCGGCGAAAAGGACCCATATATTGTACGACGATCCCAACTGATTCCTACCATTTCCTCGGGTAGCGGACAAGCGTCGCCATGTCAAGCCCCGTCACGACAACCCTGCAATAAGTCATTATATCTCAATGGGTTGTAGTCTTTCCTGAACGATTCATCCTCCTGCATCCTTCGTTCAAGCGACGCCAGCGGATGACCGCCTACACTCCGGGGTGCGACTCCAGTAGGTTGCGTTTCGATTACGGTCCTGATAGCATTTTCTCCGGTTTCGCGGTTTCGAGTTTCGAGACCGGAGGCGATCGCCCCATGCCCATACGCCAACCCGTCAAGCTCACCAAGCGCGCCGTCGATGCGCTCGCCGTGGAATCGGGCGACGCCGTGGTCTGGGACCGGGACCTGCCGGGCTTCGGCATCCGGGTCTATGCCTCGGGCCGCAAGGTCTGGTGCGTGCAGACGCGCGGTGCGGGCGGGGGTCCGAAGCGCTTCGCGCTCGGCCGCTACGGGAGTCTGACGCCGGACGACGCGCGGCGCAAGGCGGCGCTGGCCATCGACCGGATCAAGCAGGGGCTTGAGCCCGTGCCTCCGCCGGTGGCGTCCGAGCCCACGGTGGCGGATCTTGCGGAGCGCTACATGGAGGCGCATGTCCGGGTGAACTGCCGGCCCGCGACGGTAGAGACGTTCGGGCGCATCCTGCGCCTGTACATCGTGCCGGAGCTGGGGCATCTGCGGCTCCCGGAGGTGGACCGTCCGCAGGTCTCGGAGTTCCACCACAAGCTCAGGGAGAAGCCCTACCAGGCGAACGCGGCGGTGGGGGTGCTGGCGAACATGTTCCGTCTGGCGGAAGCCTGGGGGATGACGCCGCCGCGGCGCAATCCGTGCCGGTCGGTGCGCCGCTACAGGGAGGCGCGCCGCGAGCGGTTTCTCACGCCCCGGGAGTACCGGGAGTTGGGACGGGTGCTGGACGAAGCGGAAGCAGACGGGACGGTGTTCCCCTCCGCCATACCCGCAATCCGCCTCCTGCTGCTCACGGGCTGCCGCCGGAACGAGATCCTGACGCTCAGGTGGGACGACGTGGACCGCACGGCGCGGGAGCTGCGGCTGAGGGACGGCAAGACGGGATGGCGGAGCGTACCGCTCACGCCGGCGGTGGAGGCGGTGCTTGCGGGGATACCGAGGACGGAGGACAACCCGTGGGTGATCGCGGGGCGGAAACCGGGAAAGCGTCTCATGGACCTCGATGCGACATGGATGAGGCTCCGCAAGCGGGCGAAGCTCGACGACGTGCGGCTCCACGACTGCCGTCACTCGTACGCGTCGCGGGCGCTGGCGCTGGGCGAGGGGCTTACGATGATAGGGGCGCTGCTCGGTCATGCGAAGGTTGGGACGACGGCGCGCTATGCGCACCTGGCGCGGGACACCGAGAAGGTCTCGGCCGCGCGGGTCGGGGGCAGCATCGGGGCGGACATCCTGCCGCCGGGCGCCCTCTGAGGAGGGAGGCGCTGGTCCATGGCGAAGCTCACCACGGCTACGATCTCGAAGCGCACGGTGGAAGCGCTGGCGGTGGAGAAGGACACGGTCTACTGGGACTCGGAGCTTTCGGGGTTCGGGGTCCGCGCCTATCCGTCGGGGAGCAAGTACTACGTGGTGCAGACCCGCGCGAACGGCAAGGCGGCGAAGCGGGTGACCGTGGGCCGGCACGGGATCGTGACGGCGGAGGAGGCGCGCAGGCGGGCGGCACTGATCATCGCGCGGATCAAGGCGGGTGAGGAGCCGCTGGCGGAGCCGGCGGCGGCCCTGGCCGAGGGACCCACGGTGGGGGAGATTGCGCGCCGGTGGCTTGAGGAGCACGTCGAGGTGCGGTGCAAGCCCAGGACGGTGGAGATGTACACGCTGATCGTCCGCAAGCACCTGCTGCCCGCGCTCGGCAGGGTTCCGGCTCTGGCGGTGGATCACGGGCGGGTGAGCGAACTGCACCACTCGATGCGCGGGACGCCGTCGATGGCGAACCGGACGGTGGAGGCGCTGTCGCGCATCTGGAACTCGGCGGAGGACCGGGGGGAGTTGCCGGAGGCGAGCAACCCGTGCCGGCTGTTGGTGAAGAACCGCGAGCGGGGGCGCGAGCGTTTTCTTAGCGAGGAGGAGTTCCGCCGCCTGGGGCGGGCGCTGGCGGAGGCAGAGGCCGGGAAGGGATTGTCGGTCCACGCGGTGGCGGCGATCCGGCTGCTGTTGCTCACGGGGTTGAGGCGGAACGAGGTGCTGACGCTCCGCTGGCGGGACGTGGACCTCGATGCGCGCGAGCTCAAGCTCGAGGACTCCAAGACCGGCGCGCGGGTGGCGCCGCTTTCGCCGGAAGCGGCCCGGGTGCTCGCCGGCATCCGGCGGGTGGAGGGGAACCCGCACGTGATTCCGGGGAAGAAGCCGGGCACGCACCTGCGGAACCTGAACGACCCCTGGGACCGGGTCCGCAGGAGCGCGAAGCTCGACGACGTGCGGCTTCACGACTGCCGCCACTCGTTCGCGTCGAGGGCGCTGGCGCTCGGCGAGGGGCTGACCATGATCGGGAAGCTCCTGGGGCACTCGAAGGTGGAGACCACCGCGCGGTACGCGCACCTCGCGCGGGAGTCGGTGCGCGAGTCCGCCGCCCGCATATCCGACAGCATCGCCGCCGACATCCTCAAGGGATACCGAGTGGACGGCTGCGGCCATAGTCCCTTGTCCACGGTTTCGTGACAGGGGGCGCCGGTGAAATCGATGGCCCGGAGGTCTTCGAGGATACTTTGATGGTTGTCCTTGATGGTGACCACGTAGTCCGCGCCTCGCCCGAGCAGGCAGCTCGCGGTTTCGTGCTGAGCATGCAAGGCATCTATGGTGACGATACGGTGGGCGAAGTCGAGGCATCGTGCTCACCCGCTCTGTGCGTTTACCTCCTCGTCGCTACATTAAGTTCCTCAATCGCTCGTGGCTCTCCTTCCATCAAATCCTCAGCCTCCTCCAACTCAACCTCTTCGATCGCCGACCGCTCCTCGATCTGCTCCTGCCTCAGTCCCCGCCTACCCCAACCGATCACTCCGCCTTCGCCTCGATTTTGTGGGAAAGCAGTGGCAATTAATACGTATGGTCAAAGTCTTCCTCACTATCGCTTTCTGTGTCTCGGTTCTGACCGGCTTGGTCATCTGTCTTGACGAAGAGGTTCCCGCTTCCATGTCGATGGCTAACGAAAGAGTCCTCGACGCACTTCGGCAGAAGGAGGAGATGCCCCAGGAGCTACTTTCAGTGCTCAAGGAGTGGAACGTGGTCCCGTCATGGGCAGTTGGACGGCTAAACCTACGTGTCGATTGGTTACGGACGTTGCATGAAAACGTAACGAGAGAAGCTTGGCCGATTGAACTCAAGGAAGCTGTGGCTGGCACCGTTGCAGCTCGTAGTCTAGGGCTCGCGTTCAGTACGACAGGGTCTCACCGTGTCATCGGGATCTTCGATGCTACCCCAGCGTATCTGTCTCAGTTGTTAGAGTTAGTAAACCATCCGCTTGTCTTGCCCGAATCCGCCGATCCCTCCGCAAAGATGAGTTTCAATGCCAGTCGAGGATCAGAGGCGGTTCGCCGCCTTGCCCAATTACTTGGCATGCTGAAGGAGACATCCTATCTTGACGGCCCAGAGAAGGTTTGGCGACCGGCCGTGATTCTTGGAACCCGTTTCATTTATTACCACGAACTCGGCCACTTGGTCCTCAAGCTGGATGCTAGTCCCGTCTGGAGATTTGATGTTCAATCTAGCGAATCGGAGTTTGCTGAAGAACTCAACGCCGACCGTTTCGCGTTCTCAATGTTGACGCTAGAGACGGGCTCCAACCCACGTGCTCAGGTCAGCGCGATGGTAGGTATCGTTTTCGCCATGGGTCTAATCGCCTCTCAAGAATTTGTCAATGAGAAGTCTTTTGCTTCAATCAAGGGATCTGTCCTCCGAATGAAACGATTATTTCACTGGGGTAGATTGGCTGCCAGTATGGGGAAGCTCTCGCCAGAGGCGCTTACTGTTTCGACACACTATTGGCGGTTGTTTGAGTTGCTGTTGCGAAAAATTGACAACGTACCGTCTCCAGTGTCTGCTCTGTTGCGTCATACAGCGGACCGTCCAAAGAGTGCTTGGAAGCTCGCTCGAAATCGGGTCGTCAAGTGGTGCGCTTTCGGGGAATGTCGGAGAGTTACGGCCGCGTTAAGAGAAGTTTGCATCAGCGCCAAGCGCCGGATTGATTCACAAAAGGCTAAGATGACTTTACAGGTCATAGACTACATCCTCGGCGAAACCGCTCGGTTGGAACCGCAGTTGGGACTCGCTAGGCCCCTACAGGACGAAGCGTGCTCAACGCTTCCGTGAACCGCGGTCGACATACTCATCAATTTCGTCAAGGGTCGGTTCCTTGGAGTCTATCCATTGCAACAAGGCGGCAATCTCCTTCTCTGATGCTCGTGGAGTTGGAATGGGTACTGTTTGTACTTGCCCGTCAAAGCCGACCGTTATGATCCACTTTGGCCCCCATTTTCGAATTAACGCATACATAGACTTTGCTGTCCTGTGAGAGACACCGCCCGCACGTGCGCCGAGGTAGAACATCCGGTGTACCTCTTCCGAGGGTTTTGATTTCGTATCACAGAAATAGTCATGTATGACTGATGCCCGTCTGTAGTCTCCTACAAAAGGGGGGCCAAAAAAAGTCCAAAGGAACCGCGGGATTGATGCGCCGTCAATGATGGCGCCTTTAGGAACGTGCCACTTCGTACCTTCTTTGTCTTGGAAGGTGATCGGCTCGACAATCAGCATGTTTCGGTCAGGGCCAGCATGTTCCAGCCATTTCGTGATAATTGGGCCGCTGAAGGCTCCGTATTGCTGTGTATCAGGAACGTTTTGAGCAGTCGAAGATCCTGCTCCTAAAATCAGCCCGCACATCGTGAGCGTTGCTACCATCCTTTTCATGCTCTGTCCCTCCTTGGTTGCCGTTCGCAGCGTAACAGCCCTGCTCACCAATTCGCTGGCTCAAGCTCCTACGGTGGGCACGAACGGTTCCCGCTAGTGCCCCGCCGCGCCGCCGTCCACCAGCCGCACGTCGAACGACAGGAACCGGTCGAACAGCGCGGTCTTGCGCCACAGCAATTCGCGCGGAAGCTCCGCGAGGCTGCATTCCACCAGTCCGAACCAACGCAACGGATCGAGGATGTGCCGGGCGAACATCGTCGCCGCCGCAGGCCACCGGGCCGTTGCAATTTCCTCGTCCGGCACCGCGCACAGCGTGGTGAGCGTGTGCGTGTTCCGCCATTCGTTACCGACCTCGGACAGCGACCACAGAACGATGCCGATATCCCCCTGCGGCCACCACCCGGGCAGGCCGCGCGGACGGCCGCTCACGTATTTCGACAGATCCATGTGCCAGAACGCCTGGCGGAACAGCAACGCCTGAAGCGCGCCCCGAGCGCCGGGCTCGAGCATCGCGCGCCCCCGCGGCGTCAGCTCGAACCACAGAGCGGACGCGCTCAAGAGCCCCGCCCTCTCCACCACCTGGCGCAAAAGGTGCAGCTCCCCCACCGCCTGCTCGCGATAGGTCTTCCCCGCCCGGAGCTGCTCCGTCGCCTCCATGCCCGGCCAGGACATCAAGGCGCGCAACCGCGTCACGTCCGTCATCTTGAGGTTGCCGTGCGTCCCCGTCCACAGCGGGTCCCATCGATCCGCTTCGCCGAGCAGGACAAGGGCGTTGCGGGCGAATGCGGACCCGGCCAGCTCCTCCTCGGAGAGGTCGCCGGCAAGACGCACGGCGCCATTGTCCGCCACCGGCTCGGCGCCTAGCGCCCCGGCGCTTTCCGCATCGAGCAGCGTCCACACCGGCTCCACGCCGCCGGGCCAGTCCGACACGTCCAGTCTCCCGAAGGCCTTTCCATCGGCGCGCCGTCCCGCCTCCCGGTCGTGCCCTCGCTCCGCGGCCGGCGGTGTCCAGCCCGCGTTCACCGCATCGCGGAGCCACTTGCCCGCCTTGAACCAGGGCGACTTCGACGCCGCCACCGCCAACCGCTCCCCGGTGCGCGGATTGCGCCCGGCGCGCGCGTTGCGGCGCCTCGTCGAGAACGTGCCGAATCCGGCAATCCTCACCGTCTCTTCCCTGGCCAGCGCCTCGGCGATTGCCCCGAGCACGGTGTCGACCGCGCTCTCGGCGGCGGACTTGCCGAGCCCCATCCTGCCCGCCACGCGGCCTACGATGTCCGACTTGTTCATCGCCGGGCTCCCCGCAAGCGTTCCCGAAGGTCAGGGCGCCGAACGGCCGGCGCTTGCGCGTACTGCGCGCGTTGGCTGCATCCCGCCGCGCGCCACCTTTCCGAACAGCGCAACTGTGCTCTCTTCCCGCCGTTCCTGGGCCTACTCCGTCATGCGCTTGAGCCCACTCAGGGGCTGGACCTTCACCGCCCGCGAGGCGGGCTTGGCGGCCACCGTGATCTCCTGGCCGGTGAAGGGCGACATCATCTTGCGCGCTTTGGTCGCGGGCTTGCGCACCACCTTGATCTTCAAAAGGCCGGGAAGCGTGAACGTTCCCACCGCGCGTTTCCTGACGTGGCGCTCGATGACCGCTCCGAGCTGGTCGAGCACCGAGGCCACGTCTTTCCTTTGAAGCCCGGTCGATTCGGACAGGGCTTCCAGGAGCTGCGTCTTGGTCATGGCCTCCTTGAGCGCCGTGATCTTGGGGTTTGCGGTTGTCGCCATCTGATTTCGTCCTTCCGTGGCTTGCGGCCTTTGTGGAAAACGTAGAGAAACTCTCAAGGTAGCCGACCGGCCGTTGAAAGGCGAGTCGTTTCCGACGGGCTAGGTCCGGGCAGCGGCAATGCGCGGATGCGCACCGTTGAGACCAGCCGGTGCGAACGGGCGAGCCGAGACCCGGCTCCGCCGGTCCCGTCCGGTTGTTTTCCGAATCAGGTCTTCTCGTACATGCCCCGGCCGGTGCGCCTGACCCGTCCTTCCTTGGACCACCGCGAGACCACCTGCCGGAGATATGCTCGGGTCTTCCCGCCCGCTGTCTCGTGGGCGAGCAGGGAATCCAGCGTGAACCGTTCGGGCAGTGTCGCGAGAACCGCCGTCCAGTCGATCATCGCGCCGCGCGGCCCCCGTTTCAACGCTCCAACCACGGGACGACGGCCCCGTCGGGATCCCTTGCCGGTCATTCGTCCATCGAGCATGTCATGGACCAGCTCGTGCCTCTTGATCTCCTCCCGCAACGCGGCGACTCGCTCCGTGGCCGCGGCGAGTTCCTTCTTCAACCGTTCGATCTCTCTCTTCACGCTGACTTTCAGGTCCGCAGCCATTTCTCCTCCTCTTTCTCACATGCCCGCGCCGCAACCTCGGCGCGACAAAGCGCGTCCGCGTCCCGCGCAATCGTTGGTCCCGCCTGCAAGTTTCTCGGGGAAGTCTACAGCCTATCCGATTCGGCGCGGAGCCGGCAATCGGGACGCCGAAGGAGCATCGGCCCATGCCTTGCCCCGCGCACCCCCTGCGATCCGTGCCGTGCGTTTTACGCATGAAAAGGTGGAGGGGACCTCCGTCGGGCGCGGACGGGCGCTTGGAGGGCGTCCGTCCGTGCCATTTTTCCGCCACGGAGGACGCCCATGCCCTTTCCCGACAACATTTCCGCGGACTACACGCTTCGCCCCAGCGAGCTCGCAGAGGTGCTTGCGCTCCTGGTCGAGGCCCGCCAGCCGGCCATCGTCTTCGGGCCGCCCGGCGCGGCCAAGAGCCAGATCGCCCAACAGGTGGCCGCGGCCACGAACCGCCAGTACGTCGACGTCCGGGCTCTCCTGCTCGACCCCGTCGATCTCCGCGGCATCCCCTGGCGCGACACCGACGGCCGCACCCGCTGGGCGCCGCCCGCATTCCTGCCCCCCTCAGACGATACCGGCCGCTGGCTCATCAACATCGAGGAGCTGCCCTCCGCTGTCCCGCTCGTGCAGGCGGCCCTTTATCAGTTGGTGCTCGACCGAAAGGTCGGCGAGTACGAGCTTCCCGAGGGAGCCTCGCTCATTGCCTGCGGCAACCGGGAAACCGACCGCGGCGTCGTCCACCGCATGCCGACGCCCCTGGCCTCGCGATTCATTCACCTCGATATCCGTGTCGACGCGGACGACTGGCTCAACTGGGGCGCCGCCAACGGCATCGCTGCCGAAGTTCTCTACTTCGTCACATACAGACCGGACCTCCTGCACCAGTTCGACCCGCAGTCGAAGGAACGCGCCTACGCGTGTCCCAGGACATGGGAGTTCACGTCCAACATCGTCAAGCACCGGAACGGACTCGATCCGGCGACGGAGCGGGCGCTTTTCCGGGGGACCGTGGGCGAGGCCGCGGCGGTGGAGTTCTCGGCGTTCCTGAACGTCTGGCGCGAGTTGCCCCATCCGAGGGCGGTCCTGAACGATCCCTCCAACGCCGACATCCCGGAGAACGCCAGCGCGCTGATGGCGCTCTGCGGCTCTCTCTACCGTCTTGCGACAGACGTCACCATGGACGCCATCGTCACCTTCGCGGAGCGGCTCAGGAGGGAGGTGGGAGAGTCGCTGGTAGGCGCGTGCGTGCGCCGCGACCCTGGGCTCCAGCGCTCGCCCGCCTTCATCCGCTGGGCAGCCGCCAGGACACAGTGAGGGAGAAGGCCATGCACTGGAGAATCGCACACTATCCGGCGGGCGACGCCCCCTCACGTCAGTACACGGTGAGGGCCCGCAGCCGCGACGCCGCCAGGCGCAAGCTCGCCGCCGCGATCCAGGTCCCCCTGTGGACCCTCAGGTGACCCTACAAGAGGAGGTACGCATCATGGACCTCAGCAGAGACGCCATGCTGGTCGGCCTGCGCATCAGCGCCTGGTCCGGCCGGCTCTACGACCGCGAGGCCAGCGACCACGTCGCCGTCCAGCACGACGCCAGCACGAGCGCCGGCCGGTACAACAAGCGGCTTCTCCCCAAGGCGGCCCTGGCGCCGCTCAACGCCGTCATGAACGAGAGCCGCACACAGCACTACGCCCAGTCCCTGCCCTGGGACGACAAGGGCTCGCGGCTTCTCACCGTAGCCAACTACGAGCGCTACACCGAGGTCATGGACGGGCTCCGGGAGCGCCTGGTGCGCCAACGCGCCCGCTTCATCGAGGATTTCGATCACTACGTGGAGCAGGCCCGGATCGACCTGGGCAAGCTCTTCCGGATCGAGGACTATCCCTCGAAGGACCAGCTCCGGGACAGGTTCTCCATCCGCTACCGCATCACGCCGGTCCCGGACGCCGACCACTTCATCGCCAGGCTCGCCTCGGACGACACCGAGCGGGTGAAGCGCGACATCGAACTCCACATCGAGGAGCAGCTCCACGACGCGGTGGGGGACCTCTACCGGCGCCTGGCTGAAGCGGTGGAGCGGGTTTCAGAGCGTCTGACCGAGGACGACAACGGCAAGCCCCTGGTGTTCCGGGACACCATGATCTCCAACATCCGAGACCTCGTCGACGTGGTCCCCCGCCTCAACATCTTCGGCGACCACAGGCTCGCTCGCCTCTGCGAGCAGGTGAAGGACAGGATCGCCGGCGTGGAGCCGGATTCGCTCCGTCCGTCCGGGACCTTCGACCCCGTTGTCCGGGCGCGGGTGAAGCGCGACGCCGACGCGCTCATGGAACAGTTCGCGGGCTACTTCCCGGCGCCGCAACCCGAACCGGCCCGGGAGGTGGCGTGATGGCCGCGAACGTGCTCGGCGAATCGGCGCTCCGCATGAGCGACTGCGTGACGGAACTCCTGCGGAAGCAGCCCTTCTTCGGGAGCCTGGTGCTGAGGCTCCCGCTCCGCGCCGACCCCACGCGAAAGACGCTCGCCAGCGACGGACAGGAGATCCGCTACTCGCCCGGCTGGGTGGCGGAGACCGACGCGCACCTGATCGAGACCGCCATGGCGCGGGTGGTGATGGCGTGCGCACTCAAGCATCACACCCGCCGGGGAGAGCGGGATCCGGAACGCTGGCAGACGGCCTCGCAGCTCGTCACCCACGCGCTCTTGCGCGATGCCGGCTTTACGCTCCCGCCCGAAGCCGAGGCCTGGGAGGACCTGAGCGTGGAGCAGGCGTACGACCGCCTGCCGAAACCCGGGGACAGCGATCCAAACGATGACGGCGATCCAGCCGAAGGTGGCGCCAACGGCGCGGGCGCGGCCGGCCAGCCGCCTCCCGGCGGCGACGGCGATGAGTCCGGAGATCCGTCCGATCCCGCCGACCAGGGCGACAGCGGCGACGGGAACAGCCAGGGTGAGGACGGGGCCTCCGGCGCGCCGCCGAGCCACGACCCCTCCGGCACCGGAGAGGTCATGGACGCCGACGCCCGCGGGGACAGCGACTCCGGTTCCGGCGAGGCGCCCGTGGACACGGCCGCCGAGGAGCAGGCATGGGACGAAGCCATGCACCAGGCCCTCAGCATCGCCAGGGCCGAGGGCAAGGCGCCGGGAGGCGTCGCGGAGACTGTCCGGAACGCCCACGCCAGCACACTCGACTGGCGGACGCTCCTGCGCCGCTACATGACCGACGCCGCCAGCCGCGACTACAGTTGGAGCGTTCCCAACCGCCGCTTCATCGACTCGGGCCTCTACCTCCCCTCGATCCGCTCCGAGGGCATCGACTCCATCGCTGTCATCATCGACACCTCGGGATCGCTCCCGGCCCAGACCCTTGCCGGGTTCTGGGCGGAGCTCCGCGAGATCGCCGCCGAGATCAGGCCGGAACGAGTCTTCGTGCTCCAGGTGGACGCGGCGCTGCGGGACGCGGCCGAGTACTCGGCCGACGACCTCCCCGACGAGATCACGATCAAGGGCCGGGGCGGCACCGACTTCCGTCCGGGCTTCGAGTGGCTCGCCGAGCAGGGGATACAGCCAAGCGTGTGCCTCTACTTCACCGACATGGAGTGCTCCAGCTACCCGGAGGCCGAGCCGGTTTTTCCCGTCATCTGGGTCGACCATTCGGAGTCGTCATCGGTGGCGAACGGCCAGCCCTGGGGCGACCGCATCACCATCGGCGACTGATGTCCGGCAGAGGCGCTCTTCTGCCGGGCCGAGCCCGCCGGCGGAGTGGAGGGCATGAACCATGAAGAGAACATGTACAGCGCAGGAAGGAAGCCCAGCCCCGGGCCGCATCGCGCGCCCGGCCACCACCTGGCGCGCCCGCGCCTTCGTGCTCGGCGGGCTCGCCCTCGCCGCCACGTGCACGGCCGCCTCCCTCGCGCTCGACGCGGGCGCGGAGCACATCGGCCCGCTCTGGATGGCGGTGATCGCCTGGACCTTCATTTCAAGTTTCGCGGGCGCCCTGTGGCGGGGGTTCCGTTACAGGGATTGGTCCGCCTTCTCCGGCTACGAGTTGCCGGAAGACGACGGCGAGATCCACGAATGGGCGTTGAGGACAGGCCGCTATTCCTCGTTTCACGAAATGGAAGAAGAGTTGCTCCACGACGACGATCACCTTCGCTGATCCGGCTCGCGGCGACCGTGCCGTCCACCGGCCCCGGATGCTTCAGCCTCCACCGGCGCGCCGCCCGCCGCCGGGAGGTGGTGGCCAGCCGGGCGGGGCGAATCCCGGCGGTCCGAGGCCGGGCTCCCCAACGCCACCGCCAAGGAGGTCGCCGCCATGCCCGACACGAACATCACTGCCGATCACCGCCGTGCGTTCGAGGCCCTGACCAGCGGCCGGTTCCAGAACTTCTGCCTCGTCAGTTGCTTCGTTGACGGCGAACCAACCGCGGCCATCGCCGCCGTCAACGTCACTCCTCCCGCTGAAGCCGGGGGCGAGCCGGAATACCTCATCAGCCCGCTCTTCATCTGCCCCACCGGGGCGATGACCCTGACCGACCATGACGGGAGGGAGGCATGAGCGGCCGCCGGCGCGCCGCCGGTCTCCACGTCCCGCCCGAATGCCGCGACATGATCGACCGCGGCGCGCTCGTGGCCCTGAACTGCTCAGGGGGCAAGGACAGCCAAGCCATGACGATCCTGCTCGCCCGGATCGTCCCCCGCGGTCAGCTGGTGGTGGTTCATGCGCCCCTCGGAGAGGTCGAGTGGCCGGGCACCGTCGAGCACATCCAGAACACCATGCCCGCGGGTGTTCCGCTGATATTCGCACGCGTGGCGTCGGGAAAGACCTTGCTCGATCAGGTCGAGGAGCGAGGAAAATGGCCCGGAATAAGGCAGCGCTGGTGTACGGCCGGCCAGAAACGGGGCCCGATCGAGCGCGAACTTCGCCGCTACCTGAAGGCCCATCCCCGCTTCGAGGGCCGCCTGGTCAGCGCCATGGGACTGCGACGCGACGAGAGCGCCGACCGCGCCAGGCGCATTCCCTGGAAACGCAGCGACCGCAACTCCCGGGCCGGCCGGGAATGGTTTGACTGGCTGCCGATCTTCGACCTGACCGTTGACGATGTCTTCCGGATCATCCGCAAAGCCGGCCAGTCGCCGCACTGGGTCTATGCACAGGGGATCTCGAGGTGCTCTTGCAGCTTCTGTATTTTCTCATCTCGTTCCGATGCACGCCGCGCCGCCGAACTCCGCCCTTCGCTCTATCGCCGATACGCAGAGCTTGAAAAGCGCATAGGCCACACCCTGTCTCCATCGGGCGTTCCGCTTCCGAAGCTCACCGGCATTCCAGTCGAGCCTGCCGCCGCAACCCTCAACCTGTCCGAACAGCCCCGCGCCGAAGGCCGCGCCAGGCCATGAATCACCCCGTCGCCGGACGAACGCCGCCCGGAGACGGAGCCTGACCCGGACTCGGGCGGGCGGACAAGGCCAGAGAGAGCCGCGGCCGCGCCCACCAACCTAATGCAAGGAGGAACCACATGAACCATACCTCTTCCATCCACGAGCCGGCGATCCGCGAGGTCCCGCTCGACCGGCTGTCCATCGCGCCGGAGAACGTGCGCAAGACGCCGCCCGACGCGGCCGCCGAGGCCGAGATCAAGGCCTCCATCGCGGCCCACGGGCTTCTCGAAAACCTCGTCGTCCGGAGCGAAGGCCCGGACGGCGGCTACGCCGTGGTCGCGGGCGGCCGCCGCCTCGCGGCCCTGAAGGCGCTCGCCGCCGACGGCGTGCTCGACGCCGCCCACCCGGTGCCCTGCCTGGTCGTGGACGGCGACGCCGCGCCCGCGGAGCTGTCCCTCGCCGAGAACGTCATACGCATCGCCATGCATCCAGCCGACCAGGTGATCGCGTTCAGGAAACTCGCCGAATCCGGCGTGACCGCGGCGGCCATCGCCGCGCGGTTCGGCACGTCCGAGCGCCTGGTCGAACAGCGCCTCCGGCTCGGCAACGCCGCGCCCGAGCTGCTCAACGCCTACCGGGCTGGCGACATCGACCTGGAGACGCTCAAGGCTTTCACCGTCACCACCGATCACGCCCGCCAGATGGCGGTCTGGGAGCAGGCGGCGGACCAGGGCCACCGCCCGGCCGCGTGGCAGGTGAAACGCCTGCTGACCGAGGAGCGCATCCAGGCGAACTCCGGCCTGGCCCGCTTCGTCGGCATCGAGGACTACGAGGCCGCGGGCGGACCGGTATTGCGGGATCTCTTCGCCGCGGAGGACGAGAGCGGGATCTGGTTCGAGGACCCCGTGCTCCTGCAGAAGCTCGCCGTGGAGAAGCTCGGCGAGACCGTGAAGGACCTCAAGACCCGCTGGCGCTGGGCAACCGCCGTGCCGGAGGTCGACTGGATGGATGTCGCGCGTTACGGGCGCATCACTCCGCAGCCGGCGGAGCCGACCGACGAGGAGACGGCCGAGCTCGATCGTCTGCGCACCCGCGAGGACGAACTCACCAACCTCGACGAGGACGAGTGGACCGAGGAGCTCGAAGAAGAGGGCTGGGCCATTGAGACCCGGACGGGCGAGATTCACGCGGCGATCGAAGCCCGGGCGACCTTCCGGGCAGAGGACTACGCGATCGCCGGCGCCATCGCCACCATCGACCGGAACGGCGAGCTCCAGGTCATCGGGGGCCTGGTCCGTCCCGAGGACATGCCGAAGCCGGCCGATTCCGGCGACAGCGGCAATGCCGGTGACGGCAACGGCGGCGACGACGACGTCCACTCGTTCCAGAGCCCCGCGATCTCCGAGCCCATCGCTTCGCCTCCCGATCCGGAGGCCCAGGCGCGCAAGGAGGCCGGCGTCGGCATCGGCCTTTCGGACGACCTCCGCTCGATCCGCACGGCACTGGTCAAGGCGCACCTCGGGAACGACTTCGAGGCCGCCTTCGATCTCATGCTGTTCCAGCTAGGCCGCGCCCTGTTCACCCATCGGGACCGTGCCCATGCGCTCGACATCGCGATCCGGGAGACCCCCGACCGGCCGACGATGCGCGTGAACGACGAGGACTTCGGTTCCTGGAGCCCGGGCGAGGCCATGCTCCCCGACCGCTCCGACCTGCCGCTGGACTGGCTGACCGCCAAGGACGACGGCGAGTCCTTCGCCGCGCTCCGGGCGTTGCCGGAGACGGACAAGCAGCGGCTCTTCGCGGCCTCGGTGGCGCGCACGGTGCAGGGCCAGTTGGCCTTCGAGCCCCAGGCGCGTCCCGAGCTGGAAGCCACCGTTGCCCGGCTCGACATCGACTTCGCGGCCCATGTGCGTCCCACCGCGGACATGCTGTGGTCGCGCATCAACAAGGCTCGCATCCTGGACATCGCCAGGGAGACCCTGGGACCGGCATGGGCCTCGGCCCGGGCCAAGAGCAAGAAGCCCGCGATCGCCAAGGCCATGGAAGAGGCTTTCGCGGCCGGCAACCCTCCGCTCGGGGTCACGGCGGACGCTCACGCAGCCGCTCTCGCCTGGACGCCTCCTGGCTTCGCGGCGTTCGATGCGGGCCGCTCAGGCGTCGAGGACCCCGGTGCGGAGCCGACGGCGGACGCCAAGGAGCCTGACTCCGCGGCCGGTCCCCTGGAGAGCGTCGACGCCGTCGAGACGCCAGACGCGGTCCCCACCGCCAACGGCAGCCCGGAGGCGATCGACAGCCATGCCGGCATGGTCAACGGCCATGACCACGGCAACGGGCCCGGTCTCCCCGAGTTCCTGCGCAACGCCTGAACCGCCCTTTGGCCCGGGAACGCCCCGCCCCGCACACCGCCGGGCGGGGCGTTTTGTTTTCTCATCCCAATGGAGGCTCCGCATGACACACGCCGCCAATCCGCCCGGCGCGACCATCCGCGCCCGGGTCCACGACAGCGCGCTCAAGCGCGTCACGAGGTTCTTTGCATCCACTCTCTACGACATCTTCACCGAGACTCTTCAGAACGCCCGGCGGGCCGGCGCCACCCGCGTCCGCGTCACCGTCGCCGCACCCGTTGGCCAGCCCGCCGACTGCGCCCCCGAGCCGTCCGAAACATGCCTGACCGTGACCGTCACCGACGACGGCGCCGGCATCGAGGACCCCGCCGTCCTGCTGAGCTTCGGCGAGAACGGCTGGAGCGACGACCTGGTGGCCCGTGAGGACGCCGCGGGCATGGGTATTCTCAGCCTCGCGCACCGCGGTTGCCGGATCGCCTCGCGGGCATGCACGACGGACGGCCACGTCGGACATGGCTGGTCGGTCGATCTTGAGCCCGAACACTTCATGGGCCGGAGCGACGCCCAGGTCCGCTACGACGACAGCGCCCCCTATCCATCCGGCGCCGCCGTGCAGTTCGAGGCCACCGAGTCCACCGACATGATCCGCGCCGCGGTCGCCAGTGCGGCGCGCCACTACCCGCTGCCGGTCACGTTCGAAGGCGAGACGCTCGAACGCAAGGCCTTCCTCGACGGCGCCATCCACGCCGAGGACTGGAACGGCCTTACCTTCGGCGTCTACCGGGACCGCGGGCGCGGCTACCTCGAGCCCGATCTCAACTTCTTCGGGCTGACCGTGCCCGTCCAGTTGCCCACGGTCGAGACCGTTCACCGCGGCATCTGGTCCGTCCGCGCGGACGTCGTGGACTGCCCCGGCCTCGAACTGCTGCTGCCGGCGCGCCGGGAAGCCGTGGAGAACGCGTTTCTGGCTGAGGTGCGCGAGGCGGCGCGCCTGGCGGTCTACCGCGCCATGGCCGCCGACTCCGACCCGCGGCCCGCCTTTGCCGACTGGAGCCGGGCCCGCGACGCAGGCATTAACCTAACGCCCCCGCCGCCGGTCCTTCACCCCTGGCGCCCCGCCATCGCCGACATCGACGATTGGCGGGACCCGCCCAAGCCCGCGCCAGCCAGCCCCGATGCGCTGGTCATGGCCTGCGATCCCGATCCTCCCGAGGCCCAGGCGCTGTGGCGCGCCGTAGAGCGCGCCGACATGGCGGAGAGGCTCTTCGAGGCCGACAAGCGCCTCGAAGGCTACGGCTGGTACGACCGGCTCGATCGCGTCACGGGCATCGACACCGAAGTCACCGCCGGCGACGGCAAGACGTGGCCGCTCCACGAGTTTCCCGTGCCCGAGCGGACGGAAGCCACTGCCGCCCCGCTGGCGCCGCGTCCCGCCGCCATCCGCATGGCGCTTGCAATCGAAACCTCCCGCGGCCGGAGCCGGACGCTCGATCTCCCCGCCGATCTCGCCTTCGCGGGCGAAGCCTGGGACTGGGTCTGCCACGCGCTGCCGCTGGTCACCGCGGGCAGCGCCCTGGAACCGCGCCGGCTCGCGGAGCTGTTGCGCTTCTCCTTCTTCTCGTTCTCCGACGACGTCGACGCCGACAGCCGCGAGACCCAGGCCGCGCGGTTCGACGAAGAGGCGCTCCACATCGCCACAAGGCTCCTGTGCAGCGAGGATTCGGCGCTGGAGATCTCCATCACCGAAACCGTCCGACGGGAGCTCTTCTGGCTCGTTCCACGCAACCGCAAGGTGGAGATCTTCATCACCCGCCCGGACATCCGGGTCGTCTTGGGCGATCCCGCCGACACCGCAACCTGAGCCGGACGGCCGCCGCTGCGCGTTTGCGGCGGCCGGAGCCCGTCAACGATCACACGCCGTCGTCAGATTCCCGACTCCGCCGGGACGGAAACCCGGCTCGTCACGGTCGCCGGTCTTGAGGACGCCGGGATCGTCCTTGCATCAGCCGACCCCGGCCCGGGCGCCCCGGAACCGGGGTTTGCCGATGCCCCGATGCGTGAACCGCCCCCACAGCCACGACCCCGCTGCGACACGTGCGCCGGGAAGCGGTTCCCCGGCACTCATTTTGCACTGACTGATCCCCCGGCGGGGCCAGAGGCCGGATCGGACGACTCCGGCCGGGAAAGAGGACGCCATGGAGTTCCGGAACCCAATAGAGACATTGATCGGCGCGAACGGGACAGCCAAGGTCGCCGGCCTTTCCCTGCTCGACCTCGACTCGATGACGCTCCGGGAACTGCGGCGCCACGGCCTCACCGCAGCGCAGGCCGGGAGGGTCCAGGCCGCGTTCGAGCTGGGCCGGCAACTGCTCGAAGCCGAAGCCTGCCGGCACGAAGACACTCCGTTGGTCAGCAGTCCCGAGGAGGCCTACCGCTACATGCGGGCGCGGTACGTGAACGAATACCGCGAACACTTCGACGTGCTGATGATGAACAACCGGAACAGGCTGATCCGTCATCACCGGGTCTCCACCGGCAGCCTAACGGCTTCCGTGGTTCACCCCCGAGAGGTCTTCAACCCGGTCATTCGCGAGTCCGCGGCCGGGGTCCTCTTCGTCCACAACCACCCGAGCGGCGATCCCTCGCCCTCGCGTGAGGACGTGGAGATCACCCACCGGCTCAGGCAGGTGGGCGAGGTCCTGGGAGTCCGGGTCCATGACCACGTCGTCTGCGGGCACGACCGTTTCTTCAGCTTCAGCCGGGAGGGCCTGTTATGACCAGTCAGCGTCCCGCCGGCCCGCCGCCGGCCATGCACCCGATGGACCCGCGCCGCGGCCAAGGCCTCTCACCCATGTTCAGCGCATTTCTTTGCTGCCTCTTGGAACTCGAACCCATGACCAAGCCGGCCATCACGGGCATCGCCGTCTCCGGCAACTGCGTGCTGGCCGCGACCGACCAAGACCCGCTGTTCGACCAGCATCTCGGGTCGCTCGACGACTTCGAGACGAACATCCGCGGCTGGGGCGAAGCCTGCGGCGCCGATGCCGGCACCGTGGAAAGCCTCCTGGCCCGCGTAAGGAGGACAAGCCGATGAGCTTCCCCGACCTTCCCGAAGGCTACGACCGCCACAAGGACGCGCTCGCCATCGTCGATCCGGGCGCGGCGAATCCGTCCGGCGTGGCGCTCGCCATCCACCAGGCATGCACGCAGGTGATCCGCGAGGGCGGCAACCAGCAGGAGGACCCCGCGGTCCGCCTTATGACCACGCAGCTGGCCTTCCTCGTCCAGGGCAATTCCGATCTCGATCCCGGCGAATACCGCCGGCTGATGGACGCCTGCCGCGCCCGCGCGGCCGAACGGCGGAACGCATCCAAGCCCGCCACGGCCCCCGCCTGACCCTCCACACGTCCGCTCCCCGCCGCGAGGAGGCCGGACAGCCGGTCGAAGTCAGGCCGCGGGCGCGGCGCGGGAGGTTTTCCTTCATCCCGCGCCGCGCCCCGGCACTCTCACGCAATTAGATCCAGGAGGGAGAGACCCATGCTCGACGCCCTTACGGCGCAGGACGCGTCCGCGCGCCTTCCCGTTCCCCGCACCCTTCCTTCCGTCCCCGCCGTCACGGGCTCCGAGCCTTCCGCACATGACGCGCTCTACACCGCCGCCACAACCCTGTTGCCGGTCCTGGAGGCCGGCCGGCCGCTCGACGCCGCGACCCTGCGGGACACCATGACGCGCGCCTTCGGCGCCACGGACGCCCGTGGCGCCTGGGTCTGGAAGGACGCCTACGAGGCCGCCGAGGCCGCGGTCGTGCTGTTCATCCGCCGCCACGGCCGCGCCATGCGCCGCCACGCCGGGGCCGGTCCGGACGGACCCGCCGCCATGCTCAGGATGCTCGAAGCCGTGGCCGCGCTGGAGCCGTCCCACACGAAGCGCTCGGAAGAGCAGGTGCGCCTCCAGCAGTTCTCGACGCCACTGCCGCTCGCCTACGCGGCGCTCCAGGCCGCGGCGATCCGGCCCGGCGATGTCGTGCTGGAGCCGTCCGCGGGCACGGGCATGCTGGCGGTGATGGCGGAATGCGCGCTCGGCAGCCGGGCGGCGGGGTATCTCCACCTGAACGAGATCGCGGACGTCCGCCGCGCCCTCCTGTGCCGCTTGTTCCCCGAAACCCTGGTCACCAGCGTGAACGCGGAGAACGTCGCCGACCGCCTGCCCGGCGCCCGGCCTACCGTCGTCATCATGAACCCGCCGTTCTCCGCGACACCGGGCGTCCACCGCATCCGCCACGACGCCGACCTCCGTCACCTGCGCTCGGCGTTCTCCATGCTGCCGCCGGGCGGCCGGCTCGCGGCCGTCACCTCTGCCAACTGCGTTCCGGGCGATTCCGACTGGAACAGCGTCTTCGGCCGCCTCGACCCGCCCGCCCGCGTCGCCTTCACCATGGCCGTCGACGGCCGCGTCTACGCGCGCCGGGGCACGGGCTTCGACACCCGGCTCACCGTGCTCGACCGTGCGAGCCGGCCCGGTGTCGACATCGATCCCGGCGCACGCGCTGAGACTGCCGCAGAGCTGCTCGACGCCGTCATCGCCCGGGTTCCGCCCCGCATGCCCGTGGAAGTCCGCGCCGCCGAAGCCAAGCCCGTCCGGGACCTCTTCGGCAACGCGGCTTCGCCGCGCTCGCCCAAGCGAGAGACTGCGTCGAAAACTGCGACGCCCGCGTCCAAGCCTGCCCACGACTGGGGAGCGGTGTCCGAGTTGTCGGTCGAGACCGGCCCGGTGGATTGCACCCCGGACGCCGGCGCTACCGCCTCCGGGTCCTACGAGCCCTGGCGGCCCGGCGCCGTCCAAGTTCCGGGCGCCGTCGCGCATCCGACGCCCCTGGTGCAGTCCGCGGCAATGGCAGCCGTCCCCCATCCGGCGCCGTCCTACCGCCCCATGCTGCCGGAACGCGTCGTCACGGACGGCCTCCTGTCCGACGCCCAGCTCGAAAGCGTGGTGCTGGCGGGCCAGGCCCACGAAGGCCACCTCGCGGGGAGCTGCCGGATCGGTTCCGGCTGGGAGACCGTACAGCGCTGCCGCGAGGATGATCGGGACGACGTCGACTTCACCGACGACGGCGAAATGCTGTCGGCGCCGGTCCGCTTCCGCCGGGGCTGGATGCTGGGCGACGGCACGGGCTGCGGCAAGGGGCGCCAGGTGGCGGCCATCATCCTCGACAACTGGCTCCGCGGACGGAAGCGCGCGCTTTGGCTCAGTCAATCGGACAAGCTCCTGGAAGACGCGCGCCGGGACTGGACGGCGCTGGGCGGACGCGACGACGACGTGATCCCGCTCGGCGACTTCCGCCAGGGGCAGGAGATCCCGCACTCCGCCGGCATCCTCTTCGCCACCTACGCCACGCTGCGCTCGCCGTCCCGCCAGGGCCGCGCCTCACGGCTCGACCAGATCGTAGGCTGGCTTGCCGGAGGGACCGACGAGGACCAGCGCCACGCCTTCGACGGCGCCATCGTCTTCGACGAGGCCCACGCCATGGCCAACGCCGCCGGCGGCAAGGGCGAGCGCGGCGACGTGAAGCCCTCGGCCCAGGGCCGCGCCGGCCTCAGGCTCCAGAACGCGTTGCCGGACGCGCGCATCACCTACGTGTCCGCCACCGGCGCCACCACCGTGCAGGGACTGGCCTATGCCGGCCGTCTCGGGCTCTGGGGCGCAACCGAGACGCCGTTCGAGAGCCGGACCGACTTCGTGTCGGCCATGGAAGCGGGCGGGGTCGCCGCCATGGAAGTGGTGGCGAGAGACCTGAAGGCCCTGGGTCTCTACCAGGCGCGCGCGCTTGCCTACGACGGCGTCGAGGTGGACATCCTCGTGCACGAGCTCTCGGACGAGCAACGGCGCATCTACGACTCTTATGCCGGCGCCTTCAAGGTCATCCACGCCAACATCGAGGCCGCGCTGGAGGCCACGGGCATCATGCAGGAGAAATCGACCCTCAACAGGAACGCCAAATCCGCCGCGCTGAGCGCATTCGAGAGCACGAAGCAGCGCTTCTTCGGGCATCTCCTGACGGCCATGAAGTGCCCCTCGTTGATCCGCGCGATCGAGGCCGATCTTGACGCCGGCCGCTCGGCCGTGATCCAGCTCGTGTCCACGGGCGAGGCCTTGATGGAGCGGCGCATCGCCGAGATACCGGCCTCGGAATGGGACGACCTGGGCATCGACCTGACACCCCGGGAGGCCGTCCTCGACTTCCTGGCCCACGCATTTCCGGTCCAACTCCAGGAACCCTACACCGACGGCGACGGAAACCTCATGAGCCGCCCGGCCACGGACGCCGAAGGCCGTCCGGTCCTGTGCCGGGAGGCGCTCGCGCAGCGCGACGCGCTGATCGAGAAGCTCGCCTCCCTGCCGCCGGTGCCCTCGGCCCTGGACCAGGTAGTCCAGCACTTCGGCCACGAGGCCGTGGCGGAAGTCACGGGCCGCTCGCGGCGTGTGCTCAGGATCACGGACGGAGGCGGCGAGCGCCTGGCGCTCCGCGGCCGGCCGGTCTCCGCCAACCTCGTAGAAACGGCTGCTTTCATGGACGGGACCAAGCGCATCCTGGTGTTCTCCATGGCCGGCGGCACCGGGCGAAGCTACCACGCGGACCTCTCTTCACCCAACACCGAGCGCCGGGTCCACTACCTGCTGGAGCCGGGCTGGCGCGCGGACCAGGCGATCCAGGGGCTGGGCCGCACCCACCGCACGCACCAGGCATCGGCTCCTCTGTTCCGGCCCGTCACCACGGACGTGAAGGGCGAGCGCAGGTTCATCGCCACCATCGCCCGGCGCCTGGACAGCCTGGGCGCCATCACCCGAGGCCAGCGCGATTCCCAGACCGCCATGGGCGGCAGCAACGCAACGCTGTTCCGCGAGAGCGACAACCTCGAGAGCGTCTACGCCAGGGCGGCCCTGAGGCGGTTCTACCTGGCGCTCTGGCGCGGCGAGATCGCCGGCTGGCCCCTGGGACGCTTTGAGGACGCCACCGGCCTGAAGCTCACCTGGGACGGCACGCTCAAGGAGGACTTGCCGCCGATGTCGCGCTTCCTCAATCGCCTGTTGGCCCTGCCCATCGCCGAGCAGAACCAGCTCTTCGCGGAACTGGAGGACCGCATCGCCGCGGGCATCGAGCAGGCCATCGACGCCGGCACCTACGAGGTCGGGGTCGAGACCGTGCGGGCCGACTCCCTGACCGCCGCCGGCCGGGAGACGCTGTACGAGCATCCCGGCGCCGGAGCCGCCACCGAGCTGGTCGAGATCGTGCGACGCGACAGGATGGAGCCCACCTCCGCTGACGAAGCGCTCCGGATCGGTGCGCAGACGGACCACGGCCCGGTCCTGGTGGTCAACGACAGATCGGACCGCGCCGCGGTCGTGCTTCCGGCGACGTCCCGCATGTTCGACGACGGCGGCGTGCAGGAGCGCGTGCGGCTCCTGCGTCCCGCGGCGCGGGACCTGATGGCGACCGCCGAACTCGAAGCCTCGAACTGGCGGAAGGCATCTGAAGCCGAATGGCGCGCGCTCTGGGAACGGGAGATCGCCGGCCTGCCGTCGCACAAGGAATCGCGGTTCTGGCTAGCCGCCGGGCTGTTGCTGCCGGTCTGGGACCGCCTGCCCGCGGAGGCCATGCGGGTACGGCGTCTCAGGACAGACGATGGCGAGGCGCTGATCGGGCGCGTGCTCGACGTCGGGCAGGTCCGCGCCGTGCGTTCGGCCTTCGGCCTTGCGGGCGGTCCCGTCATGACCGGCGCCGAAGCCTTCGACCAGGTCATGGGACGCGGCGCGGCGCTCTCGCTCGCCAACGGCTGGCGCCTCGCGCGCCGCCGCATCATGGGCGCCGACCGGGTCGAGATCGAGGGACCCACGGACTCCGACACCGAGGTCCTGAAGCGTATGGGCTGCACCGTCGAGATCATCTCCTGGCGAACCCGCATCTTCGCTCCCCGTCCCGAGCTGCTCGATCGCGTCCTCGAACGCTGGCCCCTCACCGCCTGAGCCCGTCGCGTCATCCGTATGGCCGGCCCGCCGTCCACGCCCGCTCCGAGCCCGCCGGGGGTACGTACCGCCGGCCGGCCGGCGGAGGGCTTCATCAACTGAAGGAGAGCAACGATATGACTGCACAGAACCTGCCCGACGACCCGAACTACGCGTTCTGCCCAAGCTACCACCTGGGCGACGAGCCCCAACAGATCCGCATCGTCTTCGAAGACATGGACGGCTACGTGCCCACGGCCCTCGTCGCCTTGACTGTCGCCGATGCCGAGCGGCTGTGCGACCGCCTGAACGCCAGGCTCGGACATTCAAGAGAAGACTGGATCGCCCTCGCCGGCCGCTCCATGCGCACTTGGGCTCCGGAGAGCGACAACGGCTCCCTGCACTGAACCGGATGCGGGCCGGCGGCTCAACCCCGACGGCAGGACGTGCTAGACAGGACCTCGGCGGCAGGATCGACTGCCCCGAACGCCTCCCGTTCCTGCCGCCGTCCCGCGCCGCGGGCCGGGATCACCTCATCATGAAGGCGGCGCCATGAATCGAAACCGGGCTGTTTTCCGTTGCGGTCTGTTCGCCGTTTGCCTCGGCCTGGGCGTTGCGGCGCATGGTTCGGGCGCTGCCGAGTCGTGGCGGGGTCTGGTCGTCGTCCCGGAGCACCGTTGCGCGCCGTACCGCTCCGAAGACTATCCCTATCCGCAGGCCGTCGAGCTGCGGATCATCGACGGAATGGGAGGCAGGATCTACGGCCCGTACACCGGCCGCTACTTCTCCAGCCGTCGCAAGACGGACATCGAGCACATCGTCGCCAGGTCCGAGGCGCACGACAGCGGACTTTGCAGAGCGGATTCCGCCACGAAGAGAACCTTTGCCCGCGACCTCCTGAACCTCACTCTCGCGGCGCCGGCGGTCAATCGGTGTGGACGAAAGGGAAAATGCGCTCATGACGCCGCCGAGTGGCTGCCCCCGAAGAACCGCTGCTGGTTCGCCGGCCGGGTCCTGGACGTCCGCCGCAAGTACCGGCTCACCATAGACCGCCGGGAAGCGGCCGCCCTGGAGCGGGTGCTCTCCGGCTGCGGCTCCACGCAGATGGTCTTCGTGAGCCGGCCGTCCACGCCAAACCCTCCGTCCCGGGTTCATCGCCCTCCGTCCCGGGTTCGCCGTCCGCCTTCCAGGGATGCCCTTCGGCGTTGGGACGACAACGGCAACGGCCGGATCACTTGCAAGGAAGCGCGCCGCCACGGGATCGCCCCGGTCCGCCGCGGCCACCCGGCATACCCCTTCATGTATGACCGGGACGGCGACGGGACCGTCTGCGAATAGCCGCCCACGGCGGCGCTGGCAGCCGGAGTTTTCGCCGCGCCATCCATTTCCCGGTTTCCCCACATCACCCGCCCGAATCCCGGCGCCGTCTCAGGTCCGCCCGGACGTCCTGCCGGCCCGCGTTCGAGGACAGCCAGGGGGAGGGCGAGAGCCGCGCGCAGAGAGAGGCGGCTCGAACCACCTACCGGGGAGGACCCTGACATGGCCACATTGATCTACGCCGGCATCGGAGCCCGCGCCACGCCGCCCGAAGTTCTGAACGCCATGACCGTAATGGCCGGCTGGCTGGCGCGGCAAGGATGGCATCTGAACAGCGGCGGCGCGGCAGGGGCCGACAGTGCGTTTGCCGAAGGCGCGCCAGCCGGCCAGCGGACGCTCTATCTGCCCTGGTCCGGCTACAACGGGTGCGCGGGGCCGGACTGCCGGGTGCCGTCGCCGTCCGATCTCGAATCCTGCATGGCCATCGCCGCCCGCCTGCATCCCGCCTGGGACCGATGCTCGCTCGCCGTCCGCAAGCTCCACGCCAGGAACGCGGCGATCGTGGGCGTCGGTCTCGGCCGTCCCGTCGATGCCGTCGTGGCCTGGACGCCGGGAGGAGCGATCACAGGCGGCACCGGAATGGCGATCCGCATTGCCACCGACGCCAGCATCCCCGTGCTCAACCTGGGCTCGATGACTCCGCGTGCTGCCTGCGAACGCCTGCTGGCCATCCGCCGGTCCCGGTCCGCTCCATAGAGCCGGAGAAAGGCGTCCACCGGGCGAAGGCCCGGGAGGGGGAGGGAGACGGTCTCCCTCACGCATTCCGGGCAAGGCAAGCAGCCAAGGAGGACACGGCCATGTCCGGAATCGATTTCGACATTGAGGAAACCCTGACCGGCAGCGACC
>CAZFIU010000005.1:0-98710 GCA_964519455.1 uncultured Syntrophobacterales bacterium | reverse complement strand
CCCCCCCCCCCCCCCCCCCCCCCCCCCCCACCCCCCACTCTTTCCCTCCCCGCCGCTCTTCCGCGGGAATGACGTTTCTGGGGGTTATTGCCTCTCTCAGATGGGGTTTCGACACAGCCTGTTTCGCGGGAATGACGATTGGGGGAGGGGTTGTCGAACCCGCCTATTGCATGAAGAAGCCCAGCGAGCCGGTGGTGTAGTCGAGCAGCGGCGCCCAGTACACTCCCAACACCACGGTCAGCACGGCGAGGGCGCCGAGCAGCGGCATGGCGCTGGCGGTGGCGGCCACGGGGCCGTCCTCGGGCGCGGGTTCGTCCAGGAACATGGTCTTGACGATGCGCCAGTAATAGTAGAGCGAGATGACCGTGTTGATCATGGCCACCACGGCCAGGAGGTAGAACTGGCCGTCGATGATGGCGGCCACGAGCAGGAACTTGCCGATGAAGCCCGCCAGGGGCGGGAGCCCGGTGAGGGAGGCCAGGAACACCATCATGCACACGGCCGGAAAGGCCGCGCCGCGCCAGGCCAGGCCGCGGTACGCGTCCATGTCCTCGCGTCCGGTGGCGTTGGCCACGATCATGACCACCAGGAACGCGCCCAGGTTCATGATCAGGTAGACCACCACGTAGAACAGCATGGCGTTCAGCCCGTCGTTGTTCAGCACCACCAGCCCCATCATGATGTAGCCGGCGTGGGCGATGCCGGAATAGGCCAGCAGGCGCTTGACGTTGCGCTGGTTCAAGGCGGAGAGGTTGCCCCAGGTCATGGTGATGATGCTGAGGGCCACCAGCAGGTCGGTCCACTGGAGCGCGGGGAACGCCTGGAACGCCCACGAGCCCTCCTGCCCCAGGGTGGACACCGCGGGGTAGAAGAAACGGATCAGGATGGCCACGCCGGCGGCGTTGGAGGCCACCGAGAGGAAGCCGGTGAAGGGCGTGGGCGCCCCCTGGTACACGTCCGGCGACCACATGTGGAAGGGCGCGAAGGCCATCTTGTAGCCGAACCCGGCGAGGATGAAGACGAAGGCCATGAAGAGGGCGACCTGGTTGCCGCCGGCCTCGCCCATGGCCGCGTTGATGGCGGCGTAGTCGAGGCTCCCGGCCATGCCGAACACCCAGCTCATGCCGTAGATCATGGTGCCGGAGGCGACGCCGCCGTAGATGAGGTACTTGAGCGCGGCTTCCGCCGAGCGCCGGTTGTGCGGCAGCATGCCGGTGAGGATGTAGGAGGTCAGGCTCACCAGCTCGAGACCGAGATAGGCCATCAGCAGGTTGTTGGCCGAGGCCATGAAGAACATGCCGAAGCCGCAGGTCAGCAGCACGATGTAGTACTCGCCCAGGTGCAACTGGCGCACCTCGCCCGAGCCGATGGACATCCAGATGGCGCCCACCAGCGCCGCCAGGGTGACCACCTTGAAGAACAGGCTGAAGTTGTCCAGCGCCACCATGCGGTGGAACAGGAGCGTGGGCTCCGTGCCGTAGAGCTCCACGGTGGCGCCCAGGGCGACGAGGCATCCGATGAGCCCCAGGTACGCCATGGCGCGCTTGTTGGCCACCACCAGGTCCAGGATCGTCAGCAGGATGATGGTCCCCGCCAGAACGATCTCCGGGTAGAACAGACTCAGGCTTGCGACGTTACCGAGATCCATGGCGCTACGACAGGTGCGAGATCACCATCTGGTTGATGTTGTTGAGCGAGGCCTGGAGCAGGTCCAGCACCACCCGGGGATAGACGCCGACGATGACCACGATCACCCCCAGCGGGAACAGCGTGAAGATCTCGCGGCCGTTGATCTCGGGCAGCGAGCGGTACTTCTCGTTGGGCGGGCCGAGATAGACCCGCTGCATCATCCACAGCATGTAGCCCGCGGTGATGACGATGCCGAGGGCCGCGACGATGGTGAGCGCATGGTACCTGGGCCAGGCGCCGAGCAGCACCAGCACCTCGGATACGAAGCCCGAAAGCCCCGGCAGGCCCATGGAGGCGAAGAACGCCAGCGCGGTGAAGCCCGCGTACACCGGCATGATGCTGGCGAGGCCGCCGAAGCCGTCGATGTCCCGGTGATGGGCGCGGTCGTAAATGACGCCCACCAGCAGGAAGAGCATGGCGGTGATGGTGCCGTGGTTGAACATCTGCAGCACCGCGCCGTTGATGCCCTGGGTGTTGAAGGCCGCCATCCCCAGCATGACGTAGCCCATGTGGCTCACGCTGGAGTACGCGACGAGCTTCTTCATGTCGGTCTGGGCCATGGCGCACAGACCGCCGTAGATGATGTTCCAGGCGCCCAGGGCCGCGAGGAACCAGAACGCCAGGTCGGCGGTGGCCTCCGGCAGCATCGGGTAGTTGATGCGCAGGATGCCGTAGGTGCCCATCTTGAGGAGGATGCCCGCCAGGATCACGGAGATGGCGGTGGGCGCCTCCACGTGGGCGTCGGGCAGCCAGGTGTGGAACGGGAAGGCCGGGATCTTGATGGCGAAGCCGATGAACAGGGCCATCCACACCACGTGCTGGAAGCCCCAGCCCCACACGTTGAAGGGCCACATGCCCAGGGGCTCGGTGCTGAAGAGGCTGCTCCGGTCCATGAGCTTGGTCATGTCGAAGGTGTTGGGCTCGGCGTAGAAGTAGAGCGCCAGGATGGCCACCAGCATGAGCACGCTGCCCAGCAGCGTGTAGAGGAAGAACTTGATGGCGGCGTATTCCTTGCGCGGGCCGCCCCAGATGCCGATGAGGAAGTACATGGGAAGCAGCATGACTTCCCAGAAGACGTAGAAGAGCACGAAGTCCAGCGCCACGAACACGCCGGTCATGCCGGTGTCCAGCAGCAGGAACAGCGCGAAGTAACCCTTGACCCCCTTGTCGATGTTCCAGGACGCGAAGATGCAGAGAAAGGACAGCAGCGCGGTCAGCAGCAGCATGGAGACGCTGAGGCCGTCCACGCCCACGTAGTACTCGATGTTGAACGCCGGGATCCACGCGGCCCGCTCCACGAACTGCATGCCGGTGGTAGTGGTGTCGAAGTTGGCGTAGAGCCAGATCCCCAGGAGGAGCGGCGGCACCGTGGCCGCGGCCGAAACCCAGCGAATGAGATCATGACGATCCCTGGGCAGGCACAGCACGATCAACATCCCGGCCAGGGGGAAGAAGACCATGTAGCTCAGCACGTGTTCGGTCATTTTCGCGTCTCTCCTTCTGAATCAACTCCGGCGGCGCCGCCCGTTCCTCAGCTCCAGTAGCGCAGCTTGACGATCAGGGCGACCACAACGGCTCCCACCACCACGTAGAGGTAGCTGTTGATGTTCCCGGTCTGGACCCGCCGGAAGTTGTTGCCCACCGCGAAGGTCACGTTGGCCACGGCGTTGACCAGCATGTCGACGACGTACTTGTCTAACAGGCCGTTGAACCAGGAGATGAGGATGGTGACCTTGGCCGATCCGTCCACGATGGTGTCGATGATGTAACGGTCGAAGGCCGCCCCGATGCGCGCCAGCAGCAGCGTGCCGCCCACGAAGACGAACTGGTAGACCTCGTCCACGTAGTACTTGTTGTAGAGCAGGCGGTAGGCGGGCCCCTTGGCTTCCGGGGAGTCGTCCCGTGACGGGGTACGCAGGTAGTAGAGGAACCAGGCGATGGCCACGCCCGCGGCCGCAGCGGCGATGGACACGCTCATGACGCCCACCTCTTCCGCCACGGAATGGTGTTCGCCGTGCGGCAGGTGGATGACCGGATCGAGCCAGCCGTCCAGCAGGTTCACCCCCATGAACGGCGGCAGCCCGATATAGCCCACGACGACGGAACCCGCGGCGAGGATCCACAGCGGATACGTCATGATCTTCGGGGACTCGTGCAGGTGGTCGCGCACGTGATGGTCGGCGCGGCACTCACCGAAGAACACCATGAAGAACTGGCGGAACATGTAGAAGGCGGTCAGGCCCGCCACGAACACGGCCACGCCCCACAGCACCTCGTTGTGGCTCGCCCAGGCCTGCCACAGGATCGCGTCCTTGGAGAAGAAACCGGCCAGGAACGGCGTCCCGGCGATGGCCAGGACGCCGATGGTAAAGGTCCAGAAGGTCGCCGGCATGGCCTTGCGCAGGCCGCCCATGTGGCGCATGTCCTGCTCGCCCTGCATGGCGTGGATGATGCTGCCGGAGCCCAGGAAGAGGCACGCCTTGAAGAACGCGTGGGTGAGCAGGTGGAAGACGCCGGCCGTGTAGGCGGCCACGCCCATGGCCAGGAACATGTAGCCGAGCTGGCTGATGGTCGAGTAGGCCAGCACCCGCTTGATGTCGTTCTGGGTCACCGCGATGGTGGCGGCGAACAGCGCGGTGGCCGCGCCGATGACGGCGATGAGCCCCAGGGTCGCGGGAGCGGCCGAGAACAGCTCGTTGAGGCGCGCGATCATGTAGACCCCGGCCGTCACCATGGTGGCGGCGTGGATCAGCGCGCTCACCGGGGTGGGGCCCTGCATGGCGTCGGGGAGCCAGACGTAGAGCGGGATCTGCGCCGACTTGCCGGTGGCGCCGATGAACAGCAGGAACGTCACCAGCGTCGCCACGCCGATGCCCCAGAGTTCCACGTTGGCCAACAGGCCCACGTGCTCCTGGATCTCGCGGAACGCCAGGGTGCCCTGGCCCTGCCCGACCAGGGTCCAGTAGAGCAGGAAGATGCCGAGCACGAAGCCGAAGTCGCCTATCCGGTTGACGATGAAGGCCTTGTTGCCGGCGCGCGTGTTGGTGTGGTCGTTGTACCAGAAGCCGATGAGCGCCCAGGAGCACAGCCCCACGCCTTCCCAACCCACGAACATGAGCAGCAGGTTGTCGCCCGTCACCAGCAGCAGCATCGAGAAGGTGAACAGGTTCAGGTAGGCGAAGTAGCGCCACAAGGAGCGGTCCTCGTGCATGTAGCCGATGGAGTAGAAGTGGATCAGGCCGCCGATGCCGCTCACCACCAGGATCATGATCGCCGACAGGGGGTCCACCCAGAAGGCCACGTCCACGCTGAACGAGCCCATGGGGATCCAGGTGTAGAACGCGTCGATCAGGAAACGCTCCTTGGCCGGAAGCCCGAGCAGACGGCCGAAGGCCCAGAGCGAGAACAGGAAGGACAGGGTCACCGGAGCGCAGGCGATGAACGCCACCGCCCGCTTGCCCCAGTTCTCCTGAATGCGGGCGCCCAGCAGACCGTTCACCGCCGCGCCCAGCAGCGGGAACAGCACGATCCAACGCAGAAAATCGGTTTGAACGGGGTGATCCATGGCGCGGCTAACTAATCCTTGAGCGTCTCGGTGGCCTCGACATCGATGGTGGCGAAGAGCTGATAGATGGCGAGGACGATGGCCAGACCGATGGCTGCTTCCGAAGCGGCCAGCATGATGATGAACACCGTGTAGATCTGCCCGTCCACCTGACCGGTGCTGAAGTGCGAGAACGCCACGTAGTTCAGCCCGGCGGAGTTGAGGATGAGCTCGACCCCCAGCAGGATGCTGATGGCGTTGCGCCGCGTGAGAACGATGTAGATGCCCAGCGCGAACAGGATGCCGGACACCACCAAGTAGTGCTTCAGTCCGACGCCCGCCAGCAATGCAACGTATTCAGCCATCTCGCGAGACTCTATTCCTTGATTTCCTTGCGCGACAGCGTGATGGCGCCGATGAGGGCCACCAGCAGCACCACCGCGGCGATCTGGAACGGCAGCAGGTACTCGCCCAGGAAGAGGTTGCCGATGACCGCCGTGGTGGGCTCGAAAGCCACTTCCTTGGCCTTCGCCCAATCGGTCCCTGCGATGGCGTAGACGAGGATGCCGAGGAAGACCGCGCCCGCCACCAGCCCGGGGATGCGTCCCACGGTCCGGTTGGTGATGTCGATATCGCTGATCCGGTGGGTCAGCATCACCGCGAACAGGATCAGCACGAGAATGCCGCCCACGTAGATCAATACCTGCACCGCCGCCACGAAGTCCGCGCCCAGGAACACGTAGAGCGCGGCCACCCCGCCGAAGGTGCCCAGCAGCGAGAACGCCGAGTGCACGATGTTGCGCGAGAACGCCACGATGCACGCGGACCCCACCACCACCAGCGCAACCAGGTAAAATACGAGGACGTTTATGGGAATCTCCATGATCAAATCAGCCTTGTGATGGGAGTCGATCGGCCCGCGGTAAACGAATGGGGCCGGTAGTATGGTGCACCGCGGCGGCGGGAACGGCAGCCTTTCGGCGATCAAGCCTCGCGGATCCGACTTCGTGGCCGTCAGTTCTCCGGTTCGGCTATCTCGTCCATGTACCTCTTTCCGATATCCACCTTCTGGACCATCCGGGATTCTGTCTCGCCGCCCTTCTTCGGCTTGTACAGGGGCACACTCTCGGTCACGAAATGGCGCACCAGACCGGCGGGATTGTTGCAGGCGCCCTCGAACTCTTGCGTGTGGCGAATGGATCCCGTGGGGCAGGCCTCCATGCACAGCCCACAATACATGCACTTGCATATGTCGATGTCAAACAGGGTGAAGTCGCGTTGGTTCGTCTCGGTGTTCCGCTCGATGCCGATGGCGATGCAGTTGATCGGGCACACCCGCTCGCACGCCAGGCACCCGGTGCAGATGTCCATGTCGACCTCGAGGATGCCGCGGTAGCGCAGCGGCAGCGTGTCCTGCACCTGCTGCGCGATGCGGTCGGGATACTGCACCGTGGAGGGCTTGCGCACGAAGTGCGAGAAGGTGATGGACATGCCCTCGAAGATGCTGCTCACCGTGTCCTTGATGTTCTGGAAGTATGCGATGACTTCGCTCATGACGTTTCCCCGCGTTGGTCCCTTATACGTAGGGCTTGAGGTAGAGCTCGGGGCGCGAGTGCATGATCTGGTAGACCACACGCCACATGAAATAAACGAGGACCAGCACCGTGAAGCCCAGGGTCGCCAGGCTCAGCGCGGGATTCCCCTCGGGCCAGATCACCAGCAGCACGATGGTGCCGAACAGGCACACGAACGCGATGGGCACCATGTATTTCCAGCACATGGCCATGAGCTGGTCCACGCGCACCCGCGGCAGGGTGCCGCGGATCCACATGGCCACGAGGACCCACAGGTACGACTTGACGAAGAAGACCGTGAACTCCAGCACGCCCTTGGCCACCGGATGCTCGGCCATGGTCACGCCGAAAATGGTCGCGGGGATCTGCCACCCGCCGAGGAACAGGGTCGTCGTGATGGCGCCGATGACGTACAGGTTGCCCCACTCCGCGAAGAAGAAGAACAGGAAGCGCATGCCGCTGTACTCGGTCACGTAGCCCGCCACCAGCTCCGATTCGGCTTCGGGGATGTCGAAGGGCGTGCGGTTGCCCTCGGCCAGCGCGGCGGTGAAGAACATGAAGAAGGCCACCAGCGTGAAGGGATGGTAGAAGATGAACCAGTCCTGCGGCGCCCATCCCTGGGCCTGGATGATCCCCTGCATGCTCAGGGTGCCGGACAGGAAGATCACCGTCAGCACCGACAGCCCGGCGGGGATCTCGTAGCTGACGATCTGCGCGGCCGAGCGCATGCCGCCCAAGAGCGACCACTTGTTGTTGGACGACCAGCCCGCCATCAGGATGCCCACCACCGCGAGCGAGGTGATGGCCAGCAGGTAGAGGATGCCGATGTTCAAGTCGGCGGGGATCAGCCAACTGCCGAACGGGATGACCACGAAGGCCCCGATGAACCCGGCGAAGACGATGTACGGCGCCAGCAGGAAGAGCTTCCTGTCGGCCGACGCCGGGATGATGTCCTCTTTCTGGATGTTCTTGACGCCGTCGGCGAGCCACTGGAGGATGCCCTGCGGCCCGACCCGGTTGGGGCCGACGCGGGACTGCATGCGCGCCCACACGCGCCGCTCGAGCCAGCTCGTCACCCCGGCCAGCGGCGCCACGAAGGCCGACAGCACGGCGAAGGCCACCAGGATCGCGGCCAGCGCGTAGCCCACGGGCGCCGGGATGGCCCCCGGCAGCAGCGCCTGTATCAGGTCTTGAACGGTGAATTCCATCTCTGCGGCCTCAGCGTCCTGTCTATCGGTCGATCTCCGGAGCGTCCACGTCGAGGCTGGCGATCAGCGCGATGAGGTCCGCCACCATGATCCCCGGACTGATCTTGTCGATGATGCTCATGGCGGTGAAGGAGCCGGTGCGGATGCGCACCCGGTAGGGATACTCGCTGCCGTCGCTGACCACGTAGTAGCCCATGTCCCCGCGCGGCGCCTCGATGCGCACGTAGGTCTCGCCCGCGGGCGGCTTGAACTTGCGCGCGACCTTGGCGACGGCCGGACCGTCGGGCATCTTGTCGAGGCACTGCCGCAGGATCCGGCAGCTCTCCAGCAGCTCCCGGATGCGCACGTAGTAGCGGTCGTAGGAATCGCCCTGTGTGCCACGCTCGCCCCGGCCCACCGGCACCTCGAAGTCCAGCTCCGGGTAGACCGAGTAGGGGATGTCCCGGCGGATGTCCCACTGCACCCCGGACGCCCGCAGGTTGGGCCCCACCAGGTTGTACTGGAACGCGTCCTCCTTCGAGATCACCGCGACGTTGGCCAACCGCTCGATGAAGATCTTGTTGTTGGACAGGAGCCGGTTGTACTCGTCGACGATGGGCTCGAAGTGGTCCAGGAACGCGGCGATGCGGCCGCAGGTCTCGGGCTTGATGTCGTAGCCGACGCCGCCGATGCGCAGGTAATTGTAGGTGAGGCGCGCGCCGCAGATCTCCTCCATCAGGTCGTTGATGGACTCGCGCTCGCGCAGTGCGTGCAGGAACGGGGTGATGGCGCCGATGTCCTGGCCGAACGTGCCCACCGCGATCAGGTGGCTGGCGACGCGGTTGAGCTCGCAGGCGATGACGCGGCAGTACTCGCCGCGCGGCGGCACCTCGACCCCGCCCAGCCGTTCCGCGGCCATGCAGAAGCCCTGGTTGGCGAACATGGCGGCGAGATAGTCGGCCCGGTCGGTGTAGGGCACGTAGCCGTGCCACGTGCACTTCTCGCCGATCTTCTCGATGGAGCGGTGCAGGTAGCCCACGTCCGGGATGGCTTCGTTGATGACCTCGCCGTCGGTCTTGACCACGAACCGGAGCACCCCGTGGGTGCTGGGATGCTGCGGCCCCACGTTCAGGGTCATGTCTTCGGTGTGCAGGCCCGTGCTGCCGGCGGCTTCACTCATGATGGCCTTTTCTCCGTTCGTCCCGGCCCTTCGTCAAGCTCAGGCCAGGCGTAGCGTCGCGAAGTCGAAGGACCTACCGCAGGTTCTCCGGAACCAGCGGCGCTCGCTCGGTGCTGATGCCGTCGTACTCTTCCTGCTCGACGAAGTCCTTGCGCAGGGGATAGCCCACCCAGTCCTCGGGCAGCAGGATCCTGCGCAGGTCCGAGTGCCCCTCGAACAGGACTCCGAACAGGTCGAACACCTCCCGCTCGAACCAGTTGGCGACCTTCCAGACCTCCTCCACCGTGGCGATGCGCGGCGCGTCCCGGTCGACGTCGGCCTTGAGCACGATCTGCTGCTTCGAGTCGTAGGAATACAGGTGGTAGACCACCTGGATGACGTTCTCTTTCGGCAGGTCCACGGCCGTCAGGTCCGAGAGCACGTGGAACTTGAGGGCGTCGTCGTCCCGCAAGGCCTGGCACACATCCAGGACGCGCGCCGGCTCGACCTTGAAGAACGGCTCCGGAACCTCCTCGTCGAACCCGCCCACGCCGTCCGGGCACAGTTCCCGGACGCGCTCGTATATCTCTTTTGCCGTCATGTCGTCGCTACCCGCCGGAGACAAGGGGTCAGTTCTTCACCCACTCCAGGTCGCCCTTGCACCAGTCGTAGATGAGCCCCAGGAACACGATGAGGGTGAATACGGCGATGGCCGCGAAGGCGAAGAGCCCCGCGTCGTTCTGGAGCCACTCGCGGAACACCACCGCCACCGGGAAGATGAAGGCGATCTCCACCTCGAAAATGATGAAGATGAGGGCGATGAAGTAGAACCGTACGTTGAAGTTGACCCAGGCGCTCCCGGACGCGGGCTCGCCGCACTCGTAGGTCATGAGCTTGCGGAGCTGCGGGTTGGAAGGCCTCAGCAGGCGCCCGATCAACAGGTTGACCCAGACGAAGGCGGCTCCCAACAACGTGAAGCAAAGGACGCTGGCGAAGTCGAAAAGCATTTTTTCCTTGGGTAAGCTAAAGAAATCAATGACCTTTTTCAGACGGCCACTATATACACAAAAGCCCCTTCCGGTCAAACCACGCGGCGCGGGCCGGCCACGGGGCGCGCTTACACTGCCGCACCATTCCTGTTACGCTACCCGGCAACCGAACGCCCGGTTACCGCGTGCCGGTGCCGGGTCCGGCGAAACCCTCCGACGCAAGGACTCCGACGCAAGGAAAGAGAGCCGCACCATGGCAAGTGTCCGCATCACCGTCGCCTGTTGGGACTATGACCGCACGCGCCCCTTGCAGGAGGGCCGCGTGCCGGTGGAGGGGGTGGATCTGACCTATCTGCCGTTCCGTGTCGAGGAGACCTTCTGGCGCATGCTGCGCTACCAGGACTTCGACGCCGCCGAGATGTCCATGGGCTCGTACATGATGTCCAAGGACAAGGGCACGCCGCGCTTCGTGGCGATTCCGGTATTTCCCTCCCGCGCGTTCCGCCACTCCGGCATCTACATCCACACCGGCTCGGGCATCAAGGACCCCGGCGACCTCACGGGCAAGCGCATCGGCGTCCCCGAGTACCAGATGACCGCGGCCATCTGGCAACGCGGCCTCTTGCAACACGAGTACGGCGTGGAACTCGAGAAGGTCCACTGGTTCACCGGCGGGGAAGAGACCCCCGGCCGTGAGGAGAAGCTCCGCCCGGACCTCCCGGAGACTCTCTCCATCACCCCCATCGGCCCGGAGCAGACGCTCTCCTCCATGCTCGAGAACGGCGACATCGACGCACTGATCTCCGCGCACATGCCGTCGCCCTTCGTGCGCCGCTCCCCCGGGGTGGCGCGCCTGTTCCCGGACTTTCGCGCGGTGGAGGAGGCGTACTTCCGCAAGACCGGCATCTTCCCCATCATGCACACCGTGGTCTTCCGGGAGGACGTGTACGAGCGCCATCCCTGGGTGGCCCAGAATCTCTACAAGGCCTTCTGCGAGTCCAAGCGGCTGTGCGCCGAGGCCATGTACGAGTACTCCGCGCTCAAGTACATGATGGCTTGGTCCATCGAGCAGATGGAAAAAGAAAAGGAGGTCCTCGGGCCCGACCCCTGGGCCTACGGGCTGGAGCCCAACCGCCACGTCCTCGACACGCTGGTGGGCTACGCCCACGAGCAGGGACTCATCAAGCAGCGGCTGGAGGTGGACAGCCTGTTCGCCCCGAGCACGCTGAACGAGTTCAAGGTATAGGCATCGTACAGGTACAGTTCCTTGGCCGACCCCGAAAACCCGGGCGGCGACGCCCCCCCATCCGAAGAAGCCGCTGCCGCGGAACCGGCGGGAACCGGCCCCGACCCCACCATCCAGGAAACCAAGTGGTGGATCGACACCGGCGTCCGGCGCGGGCAGGAAGCCCCCGAGCGCGAACCCAAGGGCGTGATCGAGCGCTGGGCCTTCGAGCTGCTCAAGGACTACCGGCAGGAACGCGCGCTCCAGAACATCGTCGACATCAACGGCCAGGTCCTGCGCGAGCTGGGCAACAACGACCAGCGCTGGGTCCACGTATCCCTGGGCGTCGGCGAGTTCCCCACCAAGCGCCTCAACCACATCAAGGACGCCCTGCGCATCCCGCGCTACTCCCGCGCCCTCGTCATCGACGCCGGCTACTCCGTCCGCATCCTCATCACCGGCGACCCCCCGGGCGAGAAGCTCCTGGACATCAACTTCACCGAGTCCCCGTCCCTGGACTACTGGATCAACGGCGAACTGATGGAGGAGCAGATGTTCCGCTCCATCGACGACGCCCTCAAGCGCCTGCGAAACTCCGTGCACCGGTACTTGCGGAAGGATTCCGTCGACGCGCCGGCATAGCGCGCGAGTAGGGAAGCCGAGGCCGGAGTGTACCGAACAGCGCCGCGATGCGGCGCGCGGGTGCACGATGACGAACAACAAGGCACCGGCCGACGGGAAAGCAGGGCCTCTTGCCGTTGAGCGAACCGACCAAGCAGCGCGGGAAGCCCGTGTCCTTCAACTGGCAGAGAGAACGTTGCCAACCCGCAGTAGGAATCGTCATTCCCGCGGAAGCGGGAATGACGATTCGGGGGGCTTGCTTCGGATCGCTCTTCACAAACTTTTTTTGCAACATTGCGGGCAACCGTTGCCGACGTGTGCGCATTCAAGCGGCGGAAGTTTCCGTGAACTCCAGTCAAACAAGTACACGGCCACGCCTGAACCCCATGCCAGGGATGGATTCTACCCGCCAGCGCCGGGTCTGCCGATGGTGTTGGGCGGGGTGGTGAAGGAGACGGAGCTGGTGATTTCGAGGCCGTAGCCGGAGAGGCCGACGAGGTTTCGGGGGTTGTTGGTGACGAGGCGAAGCTTGCGCACTCCGATGTCCCGGAGGATCTGGGCGCCGATGCCGAAGTCGCGGAAGCTCCTCTGCTTTCCGGCCTCGTCGGTGCGCAGGCCCTTGCCTTCGGGCTGCAGGTAGAGCACGACGCCGGTGCCTTCCTTGGCGATCAGCTCCATGGACTGCTTGATGACGGAGCCGGTGTCGAAGAACTCGAAACCGAAGACGTCGCCCGGGAGGAACTTGGTGCACACGCGCACCATGGTCTCGCGGTCCCCGGATATCTCTCCCTTGATGAGCGCCAGGTGCTCGGTGGCGTCCACGTGGGTGTTGTACACCACCGCCCGGAACTCGCCGCCGTAGCGCGTGGGCAGGCGCGTGGAGGCGACCCGGTGGATCAGCGAGTCGTGCTTGAGCCGGTACTCGATGAGGTCCTTGATGGTGCAGAGCTTGAGGTCGTACTTCTCGCCGAACTCCTCGAGGTCCGGCAGCCGCGCCATGGTGCCGTCGTCCTTCATGATCTCGCAGATCACGCCGGCGGGCTTGAGTCCCGCCAGCCGGCACAGGTCCACGGAGCCCTCGGTCTGGCCGGTGCGCACGAGCACGCCGCCGTTCCTGGCGCGCAGGGGAAAGATGTGGCCGGGAGTGCACAGGTCTCCGGGGCTGGCGTCGTCCGCGATGGCGGCGAGGATGGTCTCGGCGCGGTCGGAGGCGGAAATGCCGGTGGTGACGTTCTTGACGCCGTCGATGGAGACCGTGAAGGCCGTGCCGTAAGGAGCCGTGTTGTCGCGCACCATCATGGTGAGGCCGAGCTGCGCGACCTTGTCCTCGGTGAGCGGAAGGCAGATCAGGCCCCGTCCCCAGGTGGCCATGAAGTTGATGGCCTCGGGAGTGACCAGTTCCGCGGCCATGGTGAGGTCGCCCTCGTTCTCGCGGTTCTCGTCATCCATCAGGATGACCATCCTGCCTTGACGGATGTCTTCCAGCGCTTCTTCGATGGTGGCTACGGCCATGGGTTCCTAACCTAACACTTCCGTGGTGAACGTTGTAGCCGCGCGTTGCGACCCTTGGTCACCCGGCGGCCTCGGCCATCTCCGCCACCACCATCCGCGCAGCGTCCGCCGGGTCGTCCGCGCCGGTGATGGGCCTGCCCACCACGATGTAGTCGATGCCCGCGCGCACCGCGTCCCCGGGGGTCATGATCCGCTTCTGATCGCCCGCCTGCTCGCCCGCGGGGCGGATGCCCGGCGTCACCAGCAGGAAGCCGTCGCCGCAGGCGCGCCGGATGTCCGCGGCCTCCTGGGCGGAGCAGACGACGCCCGCGAGGCCCGCCTCCCGCACCATACCCGCAAGCCGCAGGACCTGGGCGCGCACGCCGCCCTGGATCCCCAGCGTCTCGAGGTCCGAGTCGTCGAGGCTCGTAAGGACCGTGACCCCCAGCACCGAGGGACGCCGCAAGCCTTCTTCCCCACACACCTTCTCCACCGCCGCCGCGGTCTGCCGCATCATCTCCGGGCCACCGGAGGCATGGACGTTGAACAGCCGGACCCCGAGCCGGGCGGCCTCGACGGCCGCGGCGGCCACGGTGTTGGAGATGTCGTGGAACTTCAGGTCGAGGAAAACCTCGCCGCCGAGTTCGTGGATGGTGCGGACGATGTCCGGCCCGGCGCTCACGTAGAGTTGCTTGCCGACCTTGAACATGCCGACTTCCGGGGCCAGCACGGTCGCGAGGGTCCTCGCCCTCGACGGGTCCGCCAGGTCCAGGGCCACGATGAGCCGCTTCCTGACTTGCGATTCCGTTGTCATGTCCGTCCGTCTTCCAGGGCCGCGCCAATGCGCGCCACGGCCTCGTCCACCGGGATGTCCTCGGTGACCCCGTCCTTGCGCCGGCGCAGTTCCACGATCCCCTTGGCCAAGCCCCGTGCGCCGATGGTGACGCGCAGGGGGATGCCCACGAGGTCGGCGTCCTTGAACTTGACGCCGGGGCGTTCGTCGCGGTCGTCCAGCAGGACCTCGCGGCCGGCCTCGCGCAGGCCGTCGTAGATGCGGTCGGCGACCTCCCGGACGCCGTCCTCCTTGTAGTTGAGGGGCAGCAGCTCGACGGCGAAGGGCGCGATGGACAAAGGCCAGATGATGCCGTCGGCGTCGTTGTTCTGCTCGATGGCGGCGGCCATGAGCCGGGTGACGCCGATGCCGTAGCAGCCCATCTCCATGACGCGCTCCTGCCCCTCGGAGTCGAGGATGGTGGCGTTCATGGCTTCGCTGTACTTGCGCCCGAGGTAGAAGACGTGGCCCACCTCGATGCCGCGATGCTCCTCGATGACGCCTTCGTCGCAGCGCGCGCACGGGTCGCCGGCCCGCACCAGGCGCAGGTCCGCGAAGCGGGCGGGGGTGAAATCCCGTGCCTGGTCCACGTGAACGGTGTGAGCGTCGCTCCGGTTGGCGCCGATGACCGCGCCGGTCATGCCCTGGACGGCGTGGTCCGCCCACACCTCCAGCGGCAGGTTCACGGGTCCCAGGAAGCCCGGCGGCGCCCCCACGGCCTGCTGCACTTCGTCCTCGTCGGCCATTTCCACCGCGATCGTGTCCAACAGGTTGCCCAGCTTGGTCTCGTTGACCTCGTGGTCGCCGCGCACCAGCACCGCCAGCAGGCCCCCGGAGGGCTTGCGGTAGATCATGGTCTTGATGAAGCGCTCCGGCGGGACCTTCAGGAACTCGGACACTTCCGGGACGGTCTTGAGTCCGGGAGTGGCCACCATCTCCGGGTCGGCGCCGTCCGCCCCGCCTTCGGTTTGCGCCAGCCGCGACTCCGCCTTCTGCACGTTGGCCGCGTAGTCGCAGGCGCCGCACGCCGCGAGCGCGTCCTCGCCCGACTCCGCCAGCACCTGGAACTCGTGGGACAGGCTCCCGCCGATGGCGCCGGAATCGGCCTCCACCGCGCGGAAGCTCAGGCCGCAGCGGGTGAAGATGCGCCGGTAGGTGTCGTACATGTTGCGGTACTCGCGCTCGGCGTCGTCCCGGTCCAGGTGGAAGCTGTAGGCGTCCTTCATGATGAACTCGCGCCCGCGCATGAGCCCGAAACGCGGCCGCACCTCGTCCCGGAACTTGGTCTGGATCTGGTAGAGGTTCATGGGCAGCTCGCGGTAGGAGCGCACGTCCCGGCGCACGATGTCGGTGATGACCTCCTCGTGGGTGGGGGCGAGGCAGAAGTCGCGCTCGTGGCGGTCCTGGAAGCGCAGCAGCTCCTTGCCGTACACGTTCCAGCGGCCGCTGTCCTGCCACAGCTCGGCGGGGGAGGTGACGGGCATCAGCAGCTCCTGGGCGCCGGCCCGGTTCATCTCCTCGCGCACGATGGCCTCGATCTTGCGCAGGGTGCGGAGCGCCAGCGGCAGGATGTCGTACACCCCGCGGCTCACCTGCCGGATCATGCCGGCGCGCACCAGCAGCCGGTGGCTGACCACCTCCGCGTCCGAGGGATCTTCCTTGACCGTGGGTATGAAGGACGTTCGCCAGCGCATGCCATCACTTATAGGTAGCGCCCCGGAGCGTGTCAAATTCCGGCTTCTTCCGGCGCGGCGACTCTCTCGGGCGGCATGGCCCGGTAGCGGAAACAGCGCCGGACGATCGCCTTCAGGTCGTCCAGCATGGCGTAGAGGCAGGGGGTGAGGATCAGCGTGAGAACGGTGGCGAAGGACAGGCCCCAGACCACGGAGATGGCCATGGGCGACAGGAACCTGGCCTGGCCGGTGGCGAAGAAGGCCAGGGGCACGAGGCCGCCGACGGTGGTGACGGTGGTGAGCATGACCGGTCTCAGGCGCACGACTCCGGACTGGATGATGGACTCGTACGCCGGCGTGCCGCTTCTCCGGCCGCGGTTGATGAAGTCCACCAGGATCAGGGAATCGTTGACCACGACGCCCGCCAGGGCGATGAAGCCGAGGAGGGACATGAAGCTCAGGTTCTCGCCCATGACGAGATGGCCGATCACGACGCCGCCCAGGGAGAAGGGGATCGCGGCCATGACGATGAACGGTTGGACGAACGACTTGAACAGCGAACCCAGCACGAAATAGATGACGAACAACGTGATCAGGGAGATCTGCGGCAAGGCACCCAGCGACTCCTCCATCTCCTGCCGTTCGCCCTTGACCACCACCCGCTGCCCCGGGTAGCGGCGGCCGGCGTCGGCGAACCGCCGCTTCAGGGCATCCGTGACCTCCACCACGGTGGTCGTCCCCGTCTCCACCTCGGCCAGGACGCTCAGCGCCCGCTTCTGGTCGTCCCGGTTGATCTGGGTCGCGCTGATGCCGGTGCCGATCTCGGCCACGTCGCTCAGGAAGACCCGTTCGCCGGAGGGCAGCGTGAGCTTCATGCGCGACACGGTGTCGACCTGGCTGCGCCGGTCTCCGGGAAACCGGATGACGATCGGCACGTCCTCGTCGCCGCGCTGGATGCTCGACGCCTCGACCCCCTGGAAACCCTGCTGCACCTGGCGCGCGATGCTCCTCACGTCGAGTCCCAGGGTACGGCCCTCCGGCTTGAGACTGATGCGCAGCTCCTCCTTGCCGGAGACCACGTCATCACGGATGTCCCGTACGCCGGGCAAGGTCGCCAGGAACGCCTTGACCTCGTCGGTCAGCCGCCTGAGGCTCGCGAGGTCCTCGCCGATGACCCGCGCCTCGATGTCCGGCCCTCCGGGCCCGGCCTGGAGACTGAGGAACTGGAGCTTGGTGATGCCCGGTATCCGCTGCATCTTCCCCCGGAGGTCCTCGATGACCTCGACCGAGCTTCGATCGCGGTCGTCCCGCAGCTCCAGGGTGAGCTGCCCGACGTTGCTTCCCCACACCACCCGGTTCACGTCCAGGAAGGCGACGCCGACGGTGGTGGAAAGGGACTTGAGCTCGCCGGGCGGCAACCCCAGCGCGATCTCCTCGGCCTGGACGGCCACGGCCTCGGTGTCTTCCAGCTTGGCGTTGGCGGACGTCTCGAAGTTGATGAAGAACTGGCTCGATTCGAACTCCTTGAAGAGCACGAAGGGCACCCGGTACTGGGCCGCCACCGCCAGCAACACGCTGCCCGCCACGATGACGCTCACCGCCACGTAGCGCCAGCGCACCGCCACTCCGAGAAGCTTCTCATAAGCCCCGCGCAGGGTGGCCAGCCAGGTGTGCTGGCCGCGCACGTGCATGCGGCGGAGACCGGTCAGGCGCTCGCGCCGGCGCAGTCGGGTGAGCCACAGGCGCTCGCCGCGCCGCAGCTTGTTCGCGTACGCGGGCGTGATGATGTCCGACAGGTGCGACGGCAGGATGAACAAAACCTCCAGCAGCGAGAGCAGCAGCGCGAAGGTCACGACGATGGGGAGCGGCTCCATGAAGAAGCCGATGGTGCCCGGGATCAGCAGGAACGGGACGAACGCGGCCACCGTGGTCACCACCGTGGTGACCACCGGCCAGGCGACCTCGTAGGTGCCCTGCAGCGCCGCCTCCTTGGGCGGCAGACCCTGCTCCACGTAACGGTATACGTTCTCGGTCACGATGACGGCATCGTCCACCAGCAGACCGAGGACCAGGATCAGGCTGAAGGCGGAGATCATGTTCAGGCTGTAGTCGAAGACCGACATCAGCACCAGACAGCCCAGCACCGCGAACGGTATGCCGAGGGAGGTCAACAAGGCGATGCGTCCGCGGACGAACAGGCACAGCGTCGCCAGCACGATGCTCAGGCCGATGGCGCCGCTCTCGCCCAGGGTCCCCAAACGGTTCCGGATGAACACCGAGAAGTCATTGAATATCCCGACGGAAACGGTTTCCGGCAGGGTCTTGCGGATTTCCTCCACGGAGTCGCGGACGCGCTCCGAGACGTTGATGGCATCGCCGCTCTCCTCCTTGACGACCACGAGGTTCATCGAAGGCCTGCCGCCGTAACGCGACAACACCGTGGGGTCTTCGAAGGCGTCGCGCACCGTGGCGACGTCGCCCACCGTGAGGGCATGCCCGGTGTCCGTGGACCGGAGAATCATGCGCTCCACGTCCGCCACGCCTCCGGCCACCCCCAGGGTCCGCACCAGGATTTCGCCGCGGGCGGTCTTCAGCGCGCCGCCCGGCACGTTGCGGTTCTGGTTGGCCACGGCGGCGCGGACCTCGTCCAGGCTCAGGCGATACTGGTCGAGCCGTTCCGGATCGATCTCGATGAGGATCCGGCTCTCGCGCAGGCCGAAGAGGGACACGGTGGCGACGCCGTCGACGCGCCGGAGCCGATCCCGCACGTCCTTGGCGATGTCCCCCAGCTCCCGCTCGGGGATGTCGCCGCTCAAGGCGACGGTGATGACCGGGACGGTGGACAGGACCTCGCTCACCCGGGGCTCCTCGGCCTCCTCCGGCAGTCCGACGACCCGGTCCAGGGCGGCGCGCACGTCCCCCAGCGCGCGGCTCATCTCGGTATCCGACTGCATCCGGAGGCGGATTTCGGACTGCCCCTCGCGCGAAGTGGAGAGCATCTCGTTGACGCCGTCCACGTTGCGTACCCGGTCCTCGATCTTGGCGGTGATCAGCTCTTCCACCTCCTCGGGGGAGGCGCCTCGGTACGTCGTTTCGATCCGAATCACGCTGCGGGAGAAACCGGGGAACAACTCCCGCTTCATCCCGACGAAGGCGATGACGCCCGAGATGAGGATCAGGAGCACCACCAGGTTGACGATGACGGGGTTCCCGATCGAGAACTCGATCACCTTCTTCATGAGGACAGATCCCGGCGCGTCACCACGCGAATGCGTGCGCCGTCCAGCAGCAGACGCTGCCCGGCGATGACGAGGAGGTCTCCGGGCTCGAGGCCCGCGGTGATCATGTAACGCGCGCCGAAGCGCCGGGCGATACGCACCCCGCGCCGGGTCGCGCGACCGGAATCAGGGTCCGCCACGAAGACGGTGTGCTCGCCGCCCTCGAAGAGGACGCTCTCCCGCGGGATCAGGATGGCCGCCGGATAGCCGCGCACCGGAATCATGGCGCGCGCGAACATTCCGGGAAGAAGCCGGCGCTCCCGGTTGGCAAGGAATATTTCCACGGGGAAGGAGCGCGTGCCCTGGTCGGCGCGCGGGCCGATGTTGGCGACCTGTCCGGTGAATTCCCGCTCGATGCCGGTCACCCGCACGGTGGCCACGGCCCGCGCGTCGACCTGTCGAATGTGGGCGGCCGGGATACGCACGTCGAGCTTCACCGTCTCCACGTCGGCAAGCTGGAACAGCACCTGGCCCGGCGCGACCCGCTCCCCCAGGGTCACGCTCTTGCGCGCGATGATGCCGGCGTAGGGCGCGCGGATCCCGGTGTCCCGAAGCGTTTCCCGAGCCTGTTCCAATTGCACGCCGGCGAGGTCGAGGTCGGCCTGGGCGATGGCGTACAGGGCTTCCGTCTGGCGCTGTCCGCTCCTGGCCGACTCGACCTCCTCCTCGATACGGCGCCAGGAAAGCTCCTGCCGCTCGACCTCCTGGCTGGACACGAGGCCCTTCTCGCGCAGCCTGAGGAGGCGGTCGTGCTCCGCCCGCGCGAGCCGGAACTGCTCCGCGTTGAGGCGCACCAGCTTGCGCTGCCGCTCGATGTCCACCGCCGCCTTGCGCACCCGTGCCCTGGCCCCGGACACCTGGGCCGCGGCCTTCCTGACCGCGATCTCGTAGTCCCGGTTGTCCACCTTGGCCAGGAGATCGCCGGCCGCCACCTCGCTTCCCAGATCGACGTCCGCGGGGATCTCGACGATGCGGCCGGCGACCTCGGCGCTGACCGACCCCTCGCGCACGGCGGCGATGCTCCCCAGGGCTTCGATCCGGTGCACGAAGTCGACGGCCGCCACCGCCGCCACCTCCACGGGCACGGGGACCGCCCGGGGCTCGACGGACGGCTTTTCCTCCACGTCCTGGATCACGTACACGCCCACCGCGGTCACCGCGCTCAGGAGCAGGATCAACAATACCGATACGGCGATGCGGACCTTCACGAAAGGCTCCTCAGGACCGTCCGCGTAAGCGACTCGGTCATCTCGTCGAGGTCGAACGCCTCCTGGTCATAAAGCCAGTGGAGCGCCAGCCCGTCGACGCAGGCGAGAATGTGCTCGGCCGCCAGGCGGGGCTGCTCGCAACGGAAGAAACCGCCCGCCACGCCCGCCTCGACCACCCGGGTCAGGTCGTCGATGGAGGACTGGTAGGCCTCGCGCAACTGCATGCGCAGGAGGTTCTGCTGCTCGGCCCGGCCGGCCTCGGCCCAGACGTCGCAGAAGACGTAGAAGAAGGGCTCCCATTCGCGGAAGCTCGCGAGGGCCGCGGCCAGGAAGTGGGCGAGGATCTCGGGAGGTTCCTCGATGCCCTTGAGCTTTTCGCCGTAGTACTCCTTGAGCTTGCCCAGCATGTGGCCGTGGAGGGCCTGGAGCATCTGCGGCTTGCTCGTGAAGTACTCGTAGATGGTGCCCTTGCCGATATGCGCGGCGGCCGCCACTTCCTCCATCCTGGCGCGATGAAAGCCCTTGCTGGCAAAGACGAGCATGGCCGCTTCCAGGATCTCGGCGCGTTTGCGTTCCTTGTCGACAACGATAGGCATAACTTGTTCTCAACATGACCGGTCAGCCGGTCAATAAAAACTATAGACATGAGCGCAGACAAGTCAATAGGGTCCATCACCCTCTTGGCGAATTTTCCCGGAACGGCAGGAACGCGGGGAACCGCCTCACCGGTCGTCGCCGACTCCCTCCTCGTCGGGGGAGCGCCGGTCCCCCTCCGGGACGATCAGGAGCCGGCGGAAGGCGCCTTCGCCTTGGCTCCTGGTGGTGAGCCAGGGGTCGTCCTTGAGCGCCATGTGAACGACACGCCGGTCGCGCGCGTTGAGAGCGTCGATGCTCTGGGGCTTGCGGCTGCGTTTGGCCTTCTCGCCCAGACGGAGGGCCATGTCCTCCAGGGAGCGGACACGCCGGGCACGGTAGTCTTCGGCGTCGACGATGGGCTGCGGACCGTCCGCCCCGACCTTCTCCGCGACGATGCGGCTCACGATGTGCTGAAGAGCTTCCAAGGTCTGACCCCGGCGGCCGATCAGCAGGGCGCCGCTGTCGCCCTGTATGTCGAGGACGACTTCCGTGGGGCCGTGCCCCGGCTTGACCACCACCTTGGCATCGACACCCATCAGTCGCAGGATCTCCGTGAGCACCTCGACGCCGACCTTGCCCGCCTCCGCCACGCTCTCTTCGACATCCGCGGACAACTCTTCCGCGGATTCATCCGACCCGAACGAATCGCCGGCTTCGTCCACGGCGGGAACGTCGACCTCCGCCGCCCGGGCGGGTTCGCTCTCACGCGCTCCATCTCCGGAACCCGTATCCGACGGCGCCTCGTCGAGCACCGCCGCCACCGCCGTCCGTATGGTGGCACGGACGCGCGCGTTCTGGCGCCCGAATCCCAGCAGCCCGGTCTTCTCCTCCGCCAGAATGTCCAGGGACACCTTGTCCCGCTCCACCCCCAACAGGTTCAGCGCGTTGCTGATGGCCTCGTCCAGAGTTTCGCCTTCCGTTTCCACTTGCTTCATCACAGGCCTCTCCTCCACGGGGCGCGACAGCCTGCGGGACTGCCGCCACGGGCTGTCAGCGCTCTTTGCGGTTGATCATGTACTGCTGAAGGATGCTCAGCAGGTTGTTGATGAACCAGTAGATGGTGAGCCCCGACGGGAAGCTCACGAATATCACGGTGAATATCAGCGGCATCAACATCATCATGCGCCGCTGGTTGGGGTCGCCGATGGCCGGCGACATCCATTGCTGGATGAACATGCTCGCTCCCATGAGCAGCACCAGCACCGGCACGCCCGCGTCGAACCCGAACAGGGAGAACGGCAGCGACTCCCAGTCGGGACGGGACAGGTCCTTGATCCACAGGAAGCTCGCGTGCCGCAGTTCGATGGGCGTCAGCAAGGCGTTGTAGAAGCCGATGAAGAAGGGGAACTGCAGGAGCATCGGCAGACAGCCTCCCAGCGGGTTCACCTTGTTCCGCTTGTAGAGGTCCATCATCTCCTTGTTGAGCCGCGTCTTGTCGTCCCCGAACTTCTCCTTGAGCCGCTGCATCTGCGGCTGGAGCTTCTGCATGCGCTTCATGGAGACGAAGCTCTTCTGCGTCAGCGGCCACAGCAGCAGCTTGATGATGAGCGTGAGCAGGATGATGTCCAGGCCGTAGTTGCCGGTATAGGTCTGGAAGAAATGCAGGGCCTGCAGCATCGGCACCGAGATGAGGCCGAAGTAGCCGAAGTCGATGGACTCGTCGAGGCCGCGCCGGAAGGACTTGAGCAGGTTGAGGACCTTGGGCCCCATGAAGAGCTGGTAGCGGGCCGTGCCGGGCGCACCCGGGGTGCCGGGGGTACGGATCTCGAGGGCGAACGCCGTGTCCGAATAGTCCGCGACCGAGAACCACCCGGACATGGCCTCCCGCCGTTCCGGCGAGAGGTTGTTGACCACCGTGGCGGCCGTGTCCACGCCCTCCGGCGGGAGGAACGCGCTGACGAAATAGGTGTGGCCGAAACCGACCCAGGCGAGCGAACCGTCCAGCTTGAGCGGGGTCTTGCTGTCGATCTCCGAAGGACGCAGGAGGTCGTCGCCGCGCAACGCGATGACGCCCTCGAACCTGGCGTCCTTCTTGATCCCCTTGCTCTGGCCGTGGGTCGTGAAGAGCAGGCCCGGCGCCTGGGGGGACCCTTCCATCGACACGGCGACGTCCACGGCGTAGCCGGCACCGCTGAAGGTAAACTGCTTGACCACGCGGCGCCCCGCCGGCGTCACGCCCGTGAAGGCAAGACTGCCGCTATCGCCGCTCCGCAGCGTGAGGTCCCCGCCCTGGACATCGTACACGATGCCCTGGTCCGTCCCCGACCGCGTGCCGCGCACGCGCAGCCCCAGCGGGTACTCCATGCCGGGGAGGTGGGAAACCATCTCGATCAACGGGCTGCTCTCGGCGATGTCGTCGCGGTAGCGCTTCAGCCGGAAGCTCGTGAGCCGGGCTCCCTGGCTGGTGAAGCGCGCGATGTAGTCCGGGGTCTCCACCGTCACTTCCCTGACGGGGGGGCTCGTTGCCGGGTCGACGGGAACCGCGCCCGGCAACGGGGTCGTGCCCGGCGACGGGGTGGTCCCGGGCAATGGGGACGCTCCCGGCAGTGGAGTCGTCGCCGGCAATGGCGCCTGCTCCGCCAACGGGGTCTGCTCCGGGACCAGGTTCGGCGCCGGCTGCTGCTTGCGCGGCTGCGTCGCGGTTTCCCGCGCCGGCGGTTCCGCCGGCGGATAGAACCGCCTCATGTACTCCTGGTAGAGGATGATGATGAGGATCGAGATGACGACCGCGATGAAAGCTCGTTTTTCCATGAACGCTCAGGGGACCGGGTCATAGCCGCCGGCATGGAGCGGGTGGCAGCGCAGGATCCTCAGGATGCCGAGCCGGAGGCCCTTGACGACGCCGTGACGGTCCACCGCCTGCAAGGTGTAGGCCGAACAGGTAGGGAGGAAGCGGCAGCAGGGCGGCAGCAACGGCGAGAGCAACCGCTGGTAGCCCCGGATGCAGATGCGCACCGCGGCGCGGGCGATGGTCGTCATCCCATGTTACCGGGTTTTCCGCTTCGGACCGATCACCTGGCGGAGCTCGGCGGTCACCGCCGGGTAGCTCATGTCCCCCGCGCCCTTGCGCGCGATCACCACGGTATCCTGATCCGGGCGAAAGTTATCCTGCCCGCGGCGGAAGAACTCGCGCAGCATGCGCTTCACGCGATTGCGGACCACCGCGTTTCCCACCTTCGAACTGACCGTGACCCCCAGCCGTTTGCCGAGATGGTCGTTTTCTTTACGGATGATGATGAAGTGCGGCGTGAAGAACTTCCGGCCCCTGCGACCCAGCAGCAGGAACTCGGAACGTCTGGTCAGGCGGGCTTCCTTCGGGAAACTCTCCCGCACACGGGACAACGGGCCGTCCTAGGAGCGAGGACCCTTGGGTGGGATGACGACGGTCAACCGCTTTCTCCCCTTGGCCCTCCGGCGTCTCAGGACATTCCTCCCGCCGGGGGTCTCCATGCGTGCAAAAAAGCCATGGGTTCTCTTGCGCCTCAGATTGCTCGGTTGATACGTCCGTTTCATATCCGCACCTTCATTCGTCAGTGTCCCTATTTCTGGCATACAGGGGTGGGCTTGTCAATTTGCCGGGACTGCCTGTCCCCTCATCCCCGGTCCACACCTTCCGTCAGTCCGCCTCCGCCTTCTGGGTGCGCCCCATGAGGTCGCGGACGGCGTGCATGGGGTCCTTGTCTTCGTAGAGGACGCGGTACATCTGCTCGACGATGGGCATCTCGACGCCGTGGCGTTGGGCCAGGAGGTGGACGGTGCGGGTGTTGCGGACGCCTTCGGCGACCATGCGGGTCCCGGCGACGACGTCGGCGAGGCGCCGTCCCTGCCCGAGCTGGACGCCGAGATTGCGGTTGCGGCTCAGGTGGCCGGTGCAGGTGAGCACGAGGTCCCCCAGGCCGGGGAGGCCGGACAAGGTCATCGGGTCGGCGCCCATCTTCACGGCCAGACGGGTCATCTCGGCGAGGCCGCGGGTGATCAGCGCGGCCCGGGCGTTGTGCCCCAGCTCCAGCCCGTCGCTCACTCCCGCGGCAATGGCGATGACGTTCTTGATGACCCCGCCCAACTGGACTCCGACCACGTCGGTGGACGTGTAGACGCGGAATTCACGGGAGCCGAGGCTTTGCTGCACCTTGCGCGCGACCGCGGGTTCGTCGCTGGCGACGGTGACGGCGGCGGGCAGTCCCCTGGCCACTTCCAGGGCAAAGGTGGGGCCGGACAGGAAGGCGTGCCGGTCGGGTTTCCCCAGGACGTCCGCCAAAACGTCCCCCATGGTCATCAGGGTCGACTCTTCGATACCCTTGGAGCCGCAGCACACGATGGCGTCGGCGCGCACGAAGGGCGCCGCCTCCGTGAGGACCTCGCGCAGGAAATGGGACGGGGTCACGCACAGTAGCAGTTCGCGGCCGGATGCCGCGGCTTCCAGGGAACGGGTGACCTGGAGGCGGTCAGGCAACTTGACCGAAGGCAGGTAGGCGGCGTTCTCGCCGGTCTCGCGGATGCGCGCGAACGTCTCCGCGGAATGGCACCACAGGGAGACGTCGTCGTGTTTCCTGCTCAACAGCACCGCCAGGGCCGTGCCCCAGCCGCCCGCGCCTATGATACCGATGGACATGGCGGGAAGTCAGCGGCGGCCGTACCGGCCCCGCCCCGCATGGATTCCCGCCCCCGATCGGGGTCGGGGGCAAGCTTTTGCGGGAATGACGTTTCGGGGCGTTGGCGCCGGTTCTTTTCCGAGCGGAGTTTCGACACAGCCCGGTTCGCGGGAATGACGGTTCGGGGGCTTGGCTGCCATCTCACACACCAATGGATTTGCCGCGCCGATGCGCGGTGCGGTCAGCTATCGTCTTCCGCCAGACGGGCGAGGGAGACTACGCGTTCGCCGTTGTCGAGGTCGATGAGGCGCACGCCCTGGGTGTTGCGGCCGATGACGCGGATGTCCGCGATGCGGATCCGGATGATCTTGCCGCCGTCGGTGATGAGCATCAACTGGTCCTCGTCCGTCACCTGCTGCACGCCCACCACGCGGCCGGTGCGCTCGGTGGTCTTCATGGTGATGAGGCCCTTGCCGCCACGGCCCTGCTGTCCGTATTCGTCGGTGCCGGTGCGTTTGCCCATGCCCTTGTCCGAGACCGTCAGGATGGATGCGCCGGGGTGCAGCACTTCCATGCTCACCACCTGGTCCTCCTCCTCGAGCCGGATGCCGATGACACCCATGGTGTCGCGGCCCATGGCACGCACCTGCTCCTCCTTGAAGCGGATGGACTGCCCGTCCATGGTGGAGAGCAGGATGTCCTGGTCGCCGTCGGTGAGCCGGACCTCGATCAGCGCATCGTTCTCATCGAGGGCGATGGCGCGGATGCCCGTGGCCCGCGGACTGGAATAGGCCATCAGGTCGGTCTTCTTGACGAGCCCGTTCTGCGTCGCGAAGATGATGTACCGGCCCTCCTCGAACTCCCGTACCGGCAGGACCGCCGACACCTTCTCGTTTTCCTGGAGCTGGAGCAGGTTCACCACCGGCCGTCCCTTGGCGGCGCGGCCGCCCTGGGGCAGCTCGTGCACCTTGATGCGGTACACCTTGCCGATGGTGGTGAAGAACAGGATGTGGGAGTGCGTGGAGGCCACGAACAGCGACTCGACGAAGTCCTCGTCGCGGGTGGTGGTGCCCACCTTGCCCTTGCCGCCGCGCCGTTGCGCGCGGTACAGCGTGATGGGATTGCGCTTGATGTACCCCTCGTGGGACACGGTCACCACCATGTCCTCCTCCACGATGAGGTCCTCGATGGAGATCTCCTCGGCCTTGTCGACGATGGCCGTGCGGCGGGCGTCGCCGTAGGCTTCCCTGATCTCCCGCAACTCGTCCACGATGATGGCGAACACCTTGCTCTCGTCGGCCAGGATGCCGCGCAGCTCGGCGATGGTGGCCTCCACGGCCCGGTGCTCCTCGAGGATCTTGTCGCGTTCGAGCCCCGTGAGCCGCTGCAGGCGCATGTCCAGGATGGCCTGGGCCTGGGCTTCCGAGAGTCGCAGGCTCGGGTCGGGCGCCGCGGTCCCGGCGAAGGCGCCGGCCATGAGCCCTTCCTTGGCGGATCGCGGATCGGGTGATTCGCGGATCAACTTGATGACCTCGTCGAGGTGGTCCAGGGCGATCTTGAGGCCTTCGAGGATGTGCAGCCGCTCCTCGGCCTTCCTCAAGTCGTAGGCGGTGCGCCGGGTGACGGTTTCGCGGCGGTGCTCGAGGAACGCCTCCAGGATCTCCTTCAGGTTCAGAAGTTTCGGGCGGCCGTCGATGATCGCCAACATGTTGACGCCGAAGGTCTCCTGCAGGCTCGTGTGCTTGTACAGGGCGTTGATGATGATCTGCGGCACCGCGTCGCGCTTGGGCTCCACGACGATGCGCATGCCCTCGCGGTCGGATTCGTCCCGCAGGTCGGCGATGCCCTCGACCTTCTTGTCGTTGACCAGGCCGGCGATCTGCTCCAGGAGCCGGGTCTTGTTCACCATGTACGGGATTTCGGAGACGATGATCTGCTCCTTGCCCGTACGCTTGACGGTCTCGGTGGAGACCCGCGCGCGCATCTGCACGCTGCCCCGTCCGGTCTTGTAACCCTGGTTGATGCCCTCGCGCCCGTGGATGAACCCGCCGGTGGGAAAATCCGGGCCGGGGATGTATTCCATCAGCTCGTCGATGGTCAGGCCGGGACGCTCCACCAGGGCGATGAGGCCGTCGATGACCTCGCTCAGGTTGTGCGGCGGGATGTTGGTGGCCATGCCCACGGCGATGCCCGCGGCGCCGTTGACGAGCAGGTTGGGGAGCCGCGACGGCAGCACCGACGGTTCCTCCATGGACTCGTCGTAGTTGGGCAGGAAGTCGACGGTCTCCTTGTCGATGTCGGCGAGCAACTCCTGGGCGATGCGCGCCATGCGGATCTCGGTGTAGCGCATGGCCGCCGGCGGATCGCCGTCCACGGAGCCGAAGTTTCCCTGTCCGTCCACCAGGCAGTAGCGCATGGAGAAGTGCTGCGCGAGGCGGACGATGGTGTCGTAGGCGGCGGCGTCGCCGTGCGGGTGGTACTTCCCGATGACGTCGCCCACGACCCGGGCGGACTTGCGGTAGGGGTTGTTCCAGGTATTGCCCATGTCGTGCATGGCGTAGAGCACGCGCCGATGCACCGGCTTCAGGCCGTCGCGCACGTCCGGCAACGCCCGCCCCACGATGACGCTCATGGCATAGTCCACGTAGGACTGGCGCATCTCGTCTTCGATGTAGACGGGGACCTTCTGTTGTCTTGTTCCGGGTTCCATTGGGCAGGGGGGTTCCTTGTGGGCAAGGGGCGTGGCCTTCGGCTATGCCGAGCCACGCCACGGCTCGCGGACCATGTCAGCCTGTCCGATGTTTCCGACCGCGGCGAAAGGAAATCGAAGGGCGCCCGCGGAGGTCAGACATCGAGGTTGCGCACCGTGAGGGCATGGTCCTCGATGAACTTCCGGCGGGGCTCCACGTGGTCGCCCATGAGCGTGGAGAAGATGTCGTCGGCCTCGACGCCGTCCTCGACCCGGACCTGCAGCAGCACCCGGGACGCCGGATCCATGGTCGTCTCCCAAAGCTGGTCCGGGTTCATTTCCCCGAGGCCCTTGTACCTCTGGATGTACTGCCCCTTCTTGCCGCGCTCCATGACGAACTCGAGCAGGTCCTTGTGCGAGCGCAGGTCCTTTCCAGCGCGCGTTTCGCCGGTGCGTTCGCCTTCCTCCACCACGAAGGGGGAATCGCCGGAGGCCCGCAACTCGCCGTGGAGCCGCCTGAGCTCGCGGTATTCGGGGCTGGTCAGAAATTCCCGGTCGATGACCGTGCGGATGCCGCTGCCGTTGGAGCGGGTGGAGCATACGAGCTTCCAGCAATCGTGCTCCGCATCGCGCTCGGGCACGCCGGACATCGGCCCGATCTCCGGCGTCACGAGGTTGACGTAGGAGGCGAGCTGAACGGCGAGGTCCTGCAAGTCCGCCTCGTCCTTGAGATGCTCCGCGTCGAAGTCGCGCTGCAGCAACAAAGCCTCGACCAGGGCGCGCTCCTTGTGCTTCCTGGCCATGAGCTGCAGCAGCTTGTCCACCCGCACGACCTTCTTGACGAAGGCCTGAAGCGCCGTACCCCGGACGTCCCTGGCGCCGTTGCCGTTCGCTTCCGCCGGCCGCACCCGGAGGTTCTCGGTGCCCTTCTCGATGAGGTAGTCCTCCAGGCTGTTCTCGTCCTTCAGGTAGCGCTCCTGCTTGCCCCGCTTGACCTTGTACAGCGGCGGCTGGGCGATGTAGAGGTAGCCTTTTTCCACCAGGTCGGGGATCTGGCGGTAGAAGAAGGTCAGCAACAGCGTCCGGATGTGGGAACCGTCCACGTCCGCATCCGTCATGATGATGACGGTATGGTAGCGCAGCTTCTCCGAGTCGTAGTCGTCCTTGACGCCCGCGCCCAGGGCCGTGAGCAGGAGGCGGATCTCCTGGGACGACAGCATCTTGTCGAAGCGCGCCTTCTCGACGTTCAGGATCTTGCCCTTGAGCGGCAGGATCGCCTGGTTGCGCCGGTCGCGCCCTTGCTTGGCGGAACCGCCGGCGGAATCGCCCTCCACCAGGAAGATCTCGCTCAGCGCGGGGTCGCGTTCCTGGCAATCCGCGAGCTTGCCCGGCAGCGAGGCGGAATCCAGCGCCCCCTTGCGCCGCGCCAGTTCCTTGGCCTTGCGCGTGGCCTCGCGCACCCGGGCCGCCTCGATGCCCTTGGAGACGATCTTCTTGGCCTCGCCGGGGTGCTCGGCGAAATAGGTCGCCAGGCGCTCGTTGATCAAGGCCTCCACGATGCCCTTGACGTCGCTGTTCCCCAGGCGGGTCTTGGTCTGGCCCTCGAACTGGGGCTCGGGTACCTTGACGCTGATGACCCCGGTGAGGCCCTCGCGGACGTCGTCCCCTTGCAGGTTGTCCTCGTCCTTCTTGAGCAGGTTGGAACCGGCGGCGTAGTGGTTGACGGTGCGCGTCAGCGCGGCCTTGAAGCCGATCAGGTGCGTGCCGCCTTCGGCGGTATTGATGTTGTTGGCGAAGGAATAGACCGTCTCGGCATAGCTGTCGTTCCACTGCAGCGCGATCTCTACGTCGGTGCCGTCCTTCTCCCCTTGCAGGTAGATGACCTTGGGGTGAACCGCGGTCTTGACGCGGTTCAGGTGCTCGACGAAAGAGACGATCCCGCCTTCGTAGAAGAACTCGTGCTTCTTGTCGCTGCGCTGGTCCTCGATGAAGATGCGCAGGCCGCGGTTGAGGAACGCCAATTCGCGCAGTCTTTGGGACAGCAGGTCGAAGCTCAGGTCGACGGTCTCGAAAATGGTCGGATCCGGCTTGAAGGTGACGCGCGTGCCCCGCTCGGCGGTGGTGCCCATCTCCTTGAGCGGCGCCAGCGGCTCGCCCCGTTCGTAGGCCTGCTGGTACACCTTGCCGTCGCGCTTGATCTCGACCTCGAGACTCTCCGCCAGCGCGTTGACCACGGAGAGCCCCACTCCGTGGAGACCGCCGGAAACCTTGTAGGCGCCCTTTTCGAACTTGCCGCCGGCGTGGAGCTTGGTGAGCACCACCTCCGCGGCCGGGCGCTGCTCCGTGGCATGCATGTCCACCGGAATGCCGCGTCCGTTGTCCACCACCGTCACGCTGTGGTCGATGTGGATCGTGACGTCGACGCGATCGCACTCGCCCGCCAGGGACTCGTCGATGGAGTTGTCGACGATCTCGTAAACGAGGTGGTGGAGACCCCGCTCGGCGGTGTCTCCGATGTACATGCCGGGGCGCTTGCGGACGGCTTCCAGCCCCTCCAGGACCTTGATGTTGTCGGCTCTATAGTCGGACTCGGTAGAAGCCATGGATTGGTGTGGGTCGGGTCGGGTTCGATGTCTGCGTCTACATCATGAGGGTCCGGGAATACGCTCGAACACGCCCGCACGATACAATCGAACGAGCCGCTCGGACGAACGCCAACCCTGGACACAACAATAGCATTGGCGCGCCGGGAATGCCAACGCGCGAGACCGCCCGGACGGAACGATGGGACGGGGCGTGGAAGGGGCTACCCGGTCTTGCGCTGTCGCCAATACGGTGGCACGGCCTCGGCGGCCGGCAACCATTCGTTCTCGGGCTTCAGTCCCTTTTCCAGGAACAGATCGTGAACCTCGGCGGCCGTCCACCCCGCGGGCAGGTCATAACACTGGACCGCCCGCATCCGGCCGGACTTTGACAAGTCCGACTCCTCGACGATGTCGACCCGCAGTCGAGTCCTGCAAGGTTCATGCGGCATGATTGCTCTCCACGTAGTCGCGACGGTAGGCATCCCTCGGGCCTGTGACAACGGACTCGTGGAGCAATACAGGTGCCGCCGGCGCGGTTGCGCCACAAACCTTCATGTTTTCAGTTAGTTGCAGAAGGGAGGATGAGGAATCCCAACTCGGGGGACTGTTGCGAATTGCAACATTCCGGAGGGTCGCGGCACCTACAAAGGGTCGTAGATGCCTGTTTTACCGTAACTAGTAGTACGATTATGGCCAGTGCCGTAATATTGCCACAGTAGTTGCATTTTGCAACAGGCCGTCGCGTCACCCATCGTCCGAAAGGCCGTACTTTTTCAACTTTCGGTGCAATGTGACGCGGTTGATGCCCAGGAGCCGGGCCGCCCGGGTGACATTCCTGCCGGTCGAATCCAACGCCTGGACCAATGCCCGCTGCTCGATCTGCGCCAGCGAGAGGACCGGCCCGCCGGCGTTCCGCGAGAGATCGGGCCGCGACAAGTGCGAGGGGAGGTTGTGGGCCTGGAGCACCCGCGTCGTCTCCAGGAGAAGGGCACGCTCGATGGCGTTCTCCAACTCCCGTGCGTTGCCCGGCCAGTCGTACTGGAGCAACAGCACCGTCGCGGCGGCGGAGATGCCGTCCATGGACTTGCCGGCCCGTTGGGCGTGTTTCTTGAGAAAGTGGTCGGCGAGGAGCGGGACGTCCTGGGGACGTTGCCGGAGCGGCGGAATTTCGATCGGGAAGGCCGTGACCCGGTAGTACAGGTCTTCCCTGAAATCACCGGCCTTCAACGCGGCCTCCAGGTTCCTGTTGGTCGCGGCGATGACGCGGACATCCACGGGGATCGTGACGGATCCGCCTACTCGCTGGATTTCCCGCTCCTGCAGCACGCGCAACAGCTTGGCCTGAAGGGCCGGAGGCATGTCGCCGATCTCGTCCAGCAGTATCGTCCCACCGCGCGCGCGCTCGAAGGCCCCGCCCCTTTGTCTGGTCGCACCGGTGAAGGCGCCCTGCTCGTGGCCGAAGAGCTCACTCTCGACAAGCGTCTCCGGAATGGCGGCGCAGTTGATGGCCAGGAACGGCGCCGTCTTGCGGGAGCTGTTGGAGTGCAGCGACTTCGCCACCAGCTCCTTTCCGGTCCCGCTCTCGCCCGAGAGGAGCACCGTGATGTCGCTCTCGGCCGCCTGCCGCATCAACGAATAGACACGCTGCATCTGCGGACTGGCTCCCACGATGCCGTCGAAATAGTGGGTGGTTTCCAGTTCGCCGCGCAGGCGAAGGACTTCGGCCTTGGCCCGCTCCATTTCCGCTTCCTTGGACATGTCACGGTAGACCACGACAGTGCCGATCACGTCGCCGCCGTCACGCACCGGTGCCGTGGACCGGTACAGGACCTGTTGCGCGGCCTTGTCCCCGGCGGCCTTGTCCTCGGGTCCGGGACCCCTTTTCAAGCGAAACTCCCCCGGCATGTCCCATGAACCCGGGTGCTCGAGATTCTCCGCGATACGCGCCATAAGGACATCGACGGGAAGGCGCTTCATCTCGGCTTCGGTCATGCCGAACAACTTCTCGTAGGCCTGGTTGGCGAACACCAGACTGTCGCCGAGGTCATACATGGCGATGGCCTCCTCGGTGGCGTCGAGCACCGCCCTCAGCCTTTGATGCCCGACGGACAGTTGCCACCGCTTCTCGGCCAACTCCTGCTCGACGTTCCACTTGCCCACGAGCGAAAGCGTGATCTGCCGGACCTCTTCCCGCGAGAACGGCTTCCTGATGTAGAGCACCTTGTGGAGCGGCTCGACGTCGCCGATGATCTCGGGAAGGGGCCTGTCGGTGTAGGCGGTCATGATGACGATCTCGATGTCGCCGTCCACTTCCCGCAGCCGGCGGACCGTCTCGATGCCGTCCATCCCCGGCGGCATTCGGACGTCGACGTACGCCACCGCAACCGGACGGCCCGATTCCTTGCCCGCCCGCGCGATGGCGCAGGCCTCCTCTCCGCTTTCCGCGTGAAAAAGTTCGAACTCCGGCAGAAAGAAACGTGGCCCTTGCTCGGGAATGAACGTGGCCGCCAGCTCATCCGCCGGCGACTCCACCACGGCATGCGTCAGCATCTCCCTGAAGTCGTCGTGGATCTCCTTCTGGTCGTCGACGATCAGCACCCGCCAGTTGGCGTATTCCGGGAACTCCATCATCCCTTGCCTGGATTCCCTCCGCCCAGGGGCGCGGGCGTCACGGAGGCAAGCCGCAGTCCGACACGCGCGGTGGCCCCTTTGCTCCGCCCCTCGCTCAGGAGCTCGATCTGCCCTCCCGATCCAATGACGAAGTTGGCCGCGGAATGCAGGCCCAAGCCGGTCCCCGATTTCTTGGTGGAGTAGCCCGCGGCAAAGAACGCTCGCGCGTCACCCTCGGCGAAACCGATGCCGTTGTCGGCCACGTCGATGTTGAGGAACTCTCCCCGGGTGTACGCCCGTATCCGGATACGCGGCATACCGTCCAGCCCACCCGACGCCGCCAGTTCGTCGATGGCTTCCGCCGCGTTCTTGACGATATTGACCATCGCCTGGTGAAACTGACTCTCCTGAATCCGAATCTCCCTGGGCGCTCCCCCGCAATCGATGTCGACCCGGATCTTCCTTCGGTCGAGTGAGTCGTCCAATACCTTGACGGCGGTCAGGAGCGCGTTTCCGAGATCGATGTCCTTCCGGACCATGTTGACGCCACCGAAGGCCTTCTGCGTCCGGACGATGTCGGCGATGTGTCTCGCCCTGTCCTTGACCCGGGCCACGGTGTTCGCCAAAGCGCCGTGCTGCCGCCCGAAGTCGTCGGCCAGGGCCACGAGGAACGGCAGCACCTTCTGTCCCTGCTCGTCGTTCCGGATGTAGTCGACCCAGTCGTCCCGATGCTTCAGCACGGCATCGGCAAGCGCGCGCAGGCGGCGCAAGGGGTCGTCGTCGCTCATGTGCTGGTGGACGGTCTCGATCCCCGTGGTAACGCTGTTGATGGCGTTGCCGATGTTGTGGAGGATCGTATCGACGATCTCCAGGCGTCCCTGTGTGTATGCCTGGGTCAACGCCTCCTCCGCCAGCACGTGGGTGGTCACGTCGTTATAGGTACCGACGGCGCCCCTGATGCCACCGCGGTCGTCGAAGAACGGCCGCGCGTTCACCCGCATGTAGCTGCCGCCATGGGGGCTCGTCGGGTCACGCCGGAACCAGATCATGTCTTCGACCGCCTGCCCCTTGAAGATCGCGCGGGCAAGGGGAAAATCCTCCCACTCCAGGGGTGTCTGCCGATCGGGATAGAAATACGCGTGCGCGCCTTCCTTTACCCACTCCCCCCGGCGCAGGGCCTCGTATTCTTCTCCGAACAACTCTTCGGCGGCGCGATTGGCGTAGAGGTATCTTCCCTCGTGGTCGGCGACGATGATGCCGTCCCGTATGCTGTTGAAGGCCGTCTCCATCAACTCGCTCTGTTGCCGCAGCTCCCGCATCGTATCCTGCAAACGGTCCTCGGCTTCCTTGATCTGGCTGATGTCCTGAAAGACCGCCACGCCGCCGCCAATGCCGTGAACGCTTCGCTTGAGGGGCCGTGCGTTGACGCTGAGGAAGCGGCCGCCCCCCGGCAGATCGGCTACGAACACCTCGACCCAGTCGGTCTCTTCCCCCCGCAGAGCTTGCGTGAGCGGATTGGCTTCCAGCGGCAGGGCGGTGCTCTTGTCGCGAGAATAAAGCTCGAACTGGTGGTGCCAGTCCTGGAAGTAGAGGCTCCCCGAACGGCCCGCGGCGACCTCCCTAACGGATGAATTGGCAAACAGCGTCTTGCCGCTCTCATCGACGACCACGACGCCTTCCTTCATGCTCTCGAATACGGTTTCCATGAGGCCGACGCGAGCCTTGAGCTTCTCCACCTCTCGTTCCAACGGCCCGGTGTTCCCGCCCGTGCGCCCCGGTCCGTGATACGAGAGCGCCGTGTGGATGTTCAGGTGCAGTTGTCGGGGATCAAAGGGCTTGAGAACGCACCCGGAGCGAGTCGCGCGGAGCGCCCGCGAAAGGAGATCCGGTTCAACGCCATCCGTCAGGCACACCACCGGAACGTCGCACCAGGACTCGAGCCGTTCGGCGATGGAAAGACCCTCGACTTGCCCCTCCGAGTCGAGATCGACGAGAGCCAGGTCGGGTTTCACGTCGGCGACCTTGTCGATGGCTTCCCACGTGAGTGGAAAGGTAGCGCACACCGTGTATCCCATCTCCTTCACGCTCCGCGCCAGGCGTGCGCCGCCGGAGCCGTCGTGCTGGACGATCAGGATACGGGCGCTTGTCGCCGCGCTCCGTCCGACGACTGTCTCCTCCATTGGTCAGGCTCCTCGATGATCCCGGAAACGAACCGCGCCACCGACCTCTCGGCCCCGCATGCTCCCTCCCCTTGGCGCCGCCGGCTTCCATGAACCCGGCGCCATGGACGAACGCGGGGACCGCCGTCGCCGGCGCGGCGCTACTCCACCCGGCGGGGCTCCTTCACGAAGACGGCGATGTTCACCGTTCCCAGAGCCAGCACGCCCGCCAGCGCCTGCCAGGCGATGACGTAGGAGCCGGTGGCATCGACAATATAGCCGAACGTGGGGGTACCGACCACGGTCCCGAGCGCGTTGATGGTGATCATGAGTCCCAGGGCCATCCCCGCCCTGGACTGGCCCGCGATCTCGCTGATCAGAGAGTACGAAACGCCTTGGTAACCGATCATGGTGAAGCCGCCGAGAAAGGTCAACGGCACCAGGACGAAGGGCGAGACCCCCTTGCCGAGGGCGCTCAACCCGGCGCACAACAACACGGAGATGACGCCGATGAGCACCAGCACGACCTTGCGCCGGCCGCCGTAGAGCCGGTCGCTCACCGTGCCCCAGCCCACGCGGCCGAGCACCGCGCCGCCCTGGGTGATGGACAGCCACTGGCTCGCGTGCACGGTCGAGAACGCCAGCCGTTCCTTGAGGAACAAGGGCAGGTAGGTCAGCAGGGACATCTGCCCGATGAGCAGCAGGGCCGTGCCGCAGCTCACGGCCAGCAGGCTTCGCAGGGGCAGCGGCGGGTTCGCGGCCACGCCGGCGCGGGCGCGGCCCGTTCCATCCGCGTCGTCGGGCTCGCGCCAGAGGAACCAGAAGGCCACGCCGAAGAGGACGTTCATCACCCCCATCCCGGCCAGGGCCGCGCGCCAGCCGAAGGCCGCGGCCAGGGGCGCGCCCACGAGGGCGGTGAGCACCCCGCCCCCGGGCACGCCGGTCTGCTTGATGCCCATGGCCGTGGCGCGCTGGCGGCGGAACCACATCAGCACTCCCTTGGTGGAGGCGGGATTGAGGAAGCTGTAGCCCAGGCCGGTGAGCAGGAAACACGCGAAGGCCCAACCGAAGGACTCGGCCGAGGAGGCGAACAACACCGCGGTGCCGGCGAACACGTGGCCGATCAAGGTTGCCCGGCGCACGCCGAGCCGGTCGCTCAACCAGCCGGCGGGAAAAGAAAAGCCCGCCATGCCGATGTAGAAGGCGGTGAAGAAGAGTCCCACCTGGGCGCGGCTGAGACCCAGCTCCTCCTGGTAGAAGGGCGCGAAGGTGTTGATGCCGTATTGCGCCGACGCCCCGATGACGTGGGTGACGGTGACCAGGGTGAGGATGAACAGGGAGAAAGTCATCGGCTTCCGGCGGGACCGTGCGCGCCGGTCGGAGACGCGGCCGGACTACGGCAGCATTCCGGCCGCGGCCCGCAGCGCCAGGAGGTAGCTCTCGGCCCCGAAACCCGCGATCTGCCCGACCGCCACGCCGGCGACGAGCGACGTGTGCCGGAACGCTTCGCGCTTGTAGATGTTGGAGAGGTGCACCTCGATCACCGGCAACCCGCACGCCGCCAGGGCGTCCCGCAGCGCGATGCTCGTATGCGTGTACGCGCCGGCGTTGACGATGACGGCGCCGAAGCCGCCGGCGCCGGCCTGCTGGACCCAGGTGACCAGCTCGCCCTCGTGGTTGGACTGGCGCGTCTCGACGGCGACGCCCAACTCGGCGGCCAGGGAGCCCACGCGGGCATCGATGTCCGCAAGGGTGTCGCGGCCGTAGATCTCCGGCTCGCGCGACCCGAGCAGGTTCAGGTTGGGTCCGTGCAGGACCAGTATCCTGGTGTCAGGCATGATCGTGAACTCCCGAGGCCCGTGCAGGAAAGGAAGGTTTCCCCGCGCGCGCGAGCCGATGAACGAGCGCCCGCGCGAGGATCAAAGGCCGGCCGCCAGCTCCCGGACGATCTCGTCCGGGGAAAACCACTGGAAGCGGGTCCCACCGATGCCTTCGCACAGCACGAACTTGATTTTGCCCGCGTGTGACTTCTTGTCGAGCGCCATCCCGGCGATGAGGTCGTCCAGGGCGATGTCGTCCGGTATGCGCCAGGGCAGACCCGCCTTGCGCACCAGCGCCTCGATGCGCCCCAGCTCGGCGGCGCTGCACAGGCCTTGCGCGGCGGACAAGGCCGCCGCCTGGATCATGCCGACGGCCACGGCCTCGCCGTGAAGGAAACGCTCGTAGCCGGTAAAGGACTCCAACGCGTGTCCGATGGTGTGGCCGAAGTTCAGGATGGCGCGGCGGTCGGTCTCGCGCTCGTCCTGCTCCACCACCGCGGCCTTGATGCGGCACGACGCCGCCACCGCGTGCTCGACGGCGTGCCCCTCGATCCCCAGCAGCGCGTCCATCTCTTCTTCCAGAAAGACGAAGAACGCCGCGTCCTCGATGACGCCGTACTTGATCACCTCGGCCATGCCCGCGGCATACTCGCGCCGCGGCAGGGTGCGCAGGGTGCCGAAGTCGATGACCACCAGGCGCGGCTGGTAAAACGCGCCGATGAGGTTCTTGCCCTGCTCGTGGTTGACCGCGGTCTTGCCGCCCACGCTGGCGTCCACCTGGGCCAGCAGCGTGGTGGGGATCTGGACGTAGCCGATGCCGCGCAGGAAAGTCGCCGCGGCGAAGCCGGTAATGTCGCCGATGACCCCGCCGCCCAGGGCGATGAGGGTGGCGCTCCGGTCGAAGCGATGCTCCACCAGTGTGTCGTAGATCGATCCCAGGGACGACGTGTTCTTGTGCGCCTCGCCTTCCGGGATGAGCACCAGGACGGTCTCGTAACCCGCGGCCTCCAGGGACTCCCGCACCGGGTCCCCATAGAGCTCGGCCACCGCCGGGTTGGAGACGATGCCCACGCGGCCGTTGATGCCCCGCGCTTTCATGATCTCGCCCACGCGGGACAGGAGGCCTTCGCCCAGCTCGATGGGATAGGAGCGCTCTTCCAGGTTGACGGTTATGGTCTGCATAGCTGTTGCCGGATGCGCTGGACCACCTGGTCCACGGCGAGGCCGTCGGTATCCACCGTCACATCCGCCTCGGCGTAGATGTGTTCCCGTTGCGCCAGCAGCTCCTCGATGCGCGCGAGCTTCGCGGCGTCGGCCTCGGCCGGCGACACGGGCGGAGCGCTGTCGCCGGCGGGCACGGAGTCCCCGTTCGGCGCCGCCTTTCCCCCCTGCCGGAGCAACGGCCGTTCATCGTCCCCGCGGGTCCGGTGCAACACCGCCCCGGGGGAGACCTTCAGCCAGACCAGCAGGCTGCGCCCCTTGAGCCGTGCGCGGTTGTCCGGGTCGACGACCGCGCCGCCTCCCAAGGCGATGACCTGACCGGTGTCCTCCAGCACCTGCGCGAGGGCGGCCTTCTCGCGTTCCCGGAAATGGTCCTCCCCGCGGCGGGTAAAGATCTCGCGGATCGGGACGCCTTCGCCCGCCTCGATGACCGCGTCCAGGTCCACGAACGCCCAGCCCAGGGACCGCGCCAGGCTCCGGCCCACGGATGTCTTGCCCGCCGCCATGAAACCCGTCAGGGCGATGTTCGCGCGGTCCGGTATCATGTCCTGCGCGTGCCGGTTGAAGGCACGTCCTTCGACTTCGCTCGCGACGAACGGTCATACCAGGGGACAGCGATGCAACCCGTTCGACCCGAGCGTAGCGAGGCGCCGTCGAAGGGCTCCGATCCGCCCCATACCGGGTCTTTCGACAGCCCGTCAGAGGCTCTTGACTTGGTCGAGGTAGCCGTCGTAGTTGCGACTGATTTCCGCCAGCGAGTCCCCACCGAACTTCTCCAGGAACGCCCGTGCCAGCTCGAAGGAGACGATGGTTTCGCCGATGACGGCCGCCGCCGGCGCGGAGCACACGTCCGAGCGTTCCACCGACGCATCCTCGGGCTGCTTGGTGTCGAGGTTCACCGACTGGAGCGGGCTCATGAGGGTGGAGATGGGCTTCATCGCCACCCGCACGACCAGGGGCGCGCCGGTGGTCATGCCGCCCTCGAGGCCGCCTGCGTTGTTGCTGCCGCGGTAGAAGTCGGTGGGCTGCATGCGCGGCTTCGCCTCGGAGATCATGTGCCGCGGGTCGAAGAATATCTCGTCGTGCACTTCCGACCCGCGCCGCCGCGCTATGTCGAAGCCGCGGCCGATCTCGACACCCTTCATGGCCTGGATGCTCATGAGACTCTGAGCGAGACGGCCGTCGAGCTTGCGGTCCCAGTGGACGTGGCTTCCCAGGCCCGGGGGAACGCCGGTGGCCACCACCTCGAAGACCCCACCCAGGGTGTCGCCGTCCTTCTTGCACCGGTCGATCAACTCGATGGCCTTCTTCTCGGCCTCGGGGTCCGCCATGCGCACCGGCGAGTTCTCGGCCAGCTCGAAGATCTCGTCGTAGGTCTTCCCCTCGATGTCGGCCTCGATGCCGCCGAGGGAGCGAAGGTAACCCCGCACCTTCACCGAGAATGGCTCGACGAGCTGCTTGCAGAACGAACCCACCGCCACCCGCGACACGGTCTCCCGGGCGCTGGCGCGCTCCAGGATGTTGCGGATGTCGGAATGGCCGTACTTGAGGACGCCGGTAAGGTCCGCGTGGCCCGGGCGCGGCTTCTTGACCGGGATGGCCTGGCCCTCGTCCTCCGCGTACGGGGACATCTTCTTGGTCCAGTTCTTCCAGTCGCGGTTGTCGATGCCGAAAGTGACGGGCGAGCCCAGGGTCTTGCCCCAGCGGAGACCGGAGCGCACCTGCACCTCGTCCTTCTCGATGAGCATGCGCCCGCCCCGGCCGTAGCCCTGCTGGCGCCGCCAGAGATCGTGGTTGACCTTCTCGATGTCGATGTCGAACCCCGCCGGCACGCCCTCGATGATGGTGGTGAGGCACGGCCCGTGGGACTCGCCGGCAGTGAAATAACGCAACATGTCTCAGACTTTAACCCAAATACGCGCACCCGGCCAGCGCGCCGGGACCGTACGCATCGTCATTCCCGTGAAACAGGCTGTGGCAAAACTCCGCTCGGACACGAATGGCACCAACGCCACGAGTGGTCATCCCCGCGAAACAGGCTGTGGCAAGACTCTGCTCGGACTCGAAATGGCACCAACGCCACGAATCGTCATTCCCGCGGAAGCGGGAATCCATGGGTTGGGAGGGGGCAAACGGCGGTATTCCCCACGCCACCGCCCATGGATTCCCGCTTTCGCGGGAATGACGTTCTGTGACGTTGGTGCCTCACGAGTTTTGACACACCCTGGAAAGCGGGAATGACGACTCGTGGGAACTGGTGCCATTTCGAGTCCGAGCAGAGTCTCGACATAGTCCGGAAAGCGGGAATGACGCTTCGGGGCCGCGGTGTCGGAAACGCCCGTCGCCAATGTCCGCCGCATTTTTGGCAGGTATCGGCAGACGGTGGACGGCTAGCCCCGTGCGGCGGTTTCGAGCCGCACCAGTGCGCGTTGCAGGGCGGCGCTGGCGGCCGCCAGCGCCTCTTCGTCGGTTGGGTCGGTCTCCTCGAGGGCGCGCTCGGCGCGGGCGCGGGCGTTCTCGGCCCGGTCGGTGTCGATCTCCGCCGGGAACTCGGCCGCGTCGGCCAGCACCGTGACCACGTTGTCGAGCACCTCGGCGTAGCCGCCGGCCAGGGTGACGACGGAGGTGGAGCCGCCCTGCTTGTAGCTGAGCTGGCCGATGTCCAGGGTCGTCATGAGCGCCGCGTGGTCGGGAAGGATGCCGAGCTGGCCGAGGGGACCGGGGGCGGTCAACTCGTCCACCCGTTCTTCCAGCACCAGCCGCACGGGCGTGACCACTCTGAGTGAGATGTCGCCGGCCATGATCTACTCGCCCGCGATCCGGCGCCCCTTCTCCCTGGCGCTTTCCATGGTGCCCACCATGTAGAAGGCCTGCTCGGGCAGGTCGTCGTGCTCGCCGGCGACGATGGCCTTGAAGCCCTCGATGGTGTCCTTGAGCTCGACGTACACGCCCGGGGTGCCGGTGAACACTTCGGCCACGTGGAAGGGCTGCGAGAGGAAGCGCTGCACCTTCCGCGCCCGGGTCACCGTGAGCTTGTCGTCCTCGGACAGCTCGTCCATGCCCAGAATCGCGATGATGTCCTGCAGGTCCTTGTAGCGCTGGAGGATGGCCTGCACCTGCCGCGCCACCTCGTAGTGCTCGTCGCCCACCACCCGGGGGTCGAGAATGCGCGAGGTGGAGTCCAGCGGGTCCACCGCCGGGTAGATGCCCAGCTCGGCGATCTGCCGCGACAGCACCGTGGTGGCGTCCAGGTGGGAGAAGGTGGTGGCCGGCGCCGGGTCGGTGAGGTCGTCGGCGGGCACGTAGATGGCCTGCACCGACGTGATCGAGCCCTTGCGCGTGGAGGTGATGCGTTCCTGCAGCTCACCCAGGTCGGTGGACAGGGTCGGCTGGTAGCCCACGGCGGAGGGCATGCGCCCGAGCAGCGTGGACACCTCCGAGTTGGCCTGGGTGAAACGGAAGATGTTGTCGATGAAGAGCAGCACGTCCCGGCCTTCCTCGTCCCGGAAGTACTCGGCCATGGTCAGGGCCGACAGCGCCACGCGCGCGCGGGCGCCCGGGGGTTCGTTCATCTGCCCGTACACCAGCGTGGTCTTGTCGATGACGCCGGACTCCTTCATCTCCAGCCAGAGGTCGTTTCCTTCACGCGTCCGCTCGCCCACGCCGCCGAACACGGAGTAGCCGCCGTGCTTCATGGCGAGGTTGTTGATGAGTTCCATGAGGATGACGGTCTTGCCGACGCCGGCGCCGCCGAACAGGCCGACCTTGCCGCCGCGGGCGTAGGGCGCCAGCAGGTCCACCACCTTGATACCGGTCTCGAACGCCTGGACCTGGGTTTCCTGGTCCTCGAAGGGCGGCGCGTCCCGGTGAATGGGGGAGTGGTGCTCCGCCCCCACCGGCGGGCCTTCGTCCACGGGCTCCCCGACGACGTTCAGGATGCGTCCCAGGGTCTTCTCGCCCACGGGCACGCTGATGCCGGCCCCGGTATCCATGGCGTCCATGCCGCGAACGAGCCCCTCGGTGGAGTCCATGGCGATGCAACGAACCGTGTTCTCGCCCAGGTGCTGGGCCACTTCCAGAACCAGGTTCCCCTCGCGTTCGTCGATGGCCGGGTTGCTGAGCCTGATGGCGTTGTAGATCGGCGGCAGTTGGCCGTCGGCGAACTCCACGTCTACGACCGCGCCCAGGACCTGCGTGACCTTGCCCTGTCTCATGGCCGGCTCTTGCGCCGGGGTCTCGGTTTTCATCGTTTCCCGTGCCTCACGGCTACGCTTCCGCGGAGCCCGTCTCTTCGCGACAGCCATGGCTGCCCTCCGTTCTTGTTGTCGGATCGGTCAAAGGCGGACCGTCCGCCGTTTCCCTGGTATCCTGCGTCCTTCGTTTCCACGAGTCACGCGGGTGGGCTCGAGGCCCATATCCTCGCGTCAGCCCAACGCCTCCGCGGTGGAGACCACTTCCAGCAGTTCCTTGGTAATGGCCGCCTGCCGCGCCCGGTTCATCTGGAGCGTCAGGTGGCTGATCAGGTCGGAAGCGTTGCTGGTGGCGGATTCCATGGCGGTCATGCGGGCGCCGTGCTCGCCCGCGACGGCCTCGAGCAAGGCCTGGTAGATCTGCACCTCCACGCTTTTGGGCAACAGGGTGGAGAGCAGGTCCTGGATGCTCGGTTCGAGCAGGTACTCGGTCAGGTGCTCGTCCTCGTCCACCTTCGCCGGCGCCACGGGGAGGAGACGGGCCACCGTCGGCCTCTGCGACAGGGCCGAGTGGAACTCGCTGTAGAGGATATACGCGCCGTCCGACTCGCCCCGCAGGTAGCGGCCGATGAAACTCCCGGCCACCGCCGCCGCGATCTCCTCCGGCGGCGCGTGCCACGTCACCGGCGAGTCGTCCATGGCGCCCCGGCCGCGGCGGCGGTAGAAGTCCGCGCCCTTGCGCCCGACGAACCGGAACGCCACTTCCTCCTCCGGATGGTCCCGGAGAAAGTTCTCCGCCAGGCGAAACAGGTTGCTGTTGTAGCCGCCGCACAGGCCCCGGTCGGTGGTGACGAAGACCGCGTCGATACGCTTCTCCTCGCGCGCCACCAGCAGCGGATGACTGTCCTCGGACACCCGCGCGGACAGGTTCGCCAGGAGTTTCCGCATCTTCTCGGCATACGGCCGCGACTCCACCGCGGCGTCGTGCGCCCGGCGCAGCTTGGCCGCCGCCACCATCTTCATCGCCTTGGTGATCTGCTGCGTGTTGCGGACCGAGGCGATGCGCTTTCTTATGTCCTTGAGGGAGGGCACCTACTTACGCTTCGAACCGTTGGTTGAATTCCTGCAAGGCTTTCTCGATCCCCGCCTTGACGTCGTCGTCGATCCGGCCCTTCTCGACGATGGACGGCAGCAGGTCCGGGTGTTGCGACTCCACGAACTCGAACAGCTCGCTCTGGTACCGTTGCAGGTTCTCGGGGTCGACCTTGTCGACGAAGCCGTTGGTGCCGGCGTAGATGATGAGCACCTGCCGCTCCACCGGCATGGGCTCGTACTGGCCCTGCTTGAGTATCTCCACGAGCCGGCTGCCGCGGGCGATCTGCCGCTGGGTGGCGGCGTCGAGGTCCGAGCCGAACTGCGCGAACGCGGCCATTTCACGGTACTGGGCCAGGTCGAGCCGAAGGCCGCCGGCGACCTGCTTCATGGCGCGGATCTGCGCGTTGCCGCCCACACGGGAAACCGACAGGCCGACGTTGATGGCCGGACGGACACCCGAGTAGAACAGGTCGGTCTCGAGATAGATCTGGCCGTCGGTGATGGAGATGACGTTGGTGGGGACGTAAGCGGACACGTCGCCCGCCTGGGTCTCGATGATCGGCAGCGCCGTGAGTGAACCCCCGCCGAGATCGTCGCTCAACTTGGCCGCGCGCTCCAGCAGCCGGGAGTGCAGGTAGAAGACGTCGCCCGGGAAGGCTTCGCGCCCCGGCGGCCGGCGCAAGAGCAGGGAGAGCTGCCGGTAGGCCACCGCGTGCTTGGAAAGGTCGTCGTAGATGGCAAGCGCGTGCTGGCCGTTGTCGCGGAAGTACTCTCCGATGGTGCAGCCGCTGTAGGGCGCGATGTACTGGAGCGGCGCGGACTCCGAGGCCGTGGCCGCCACCACCACGGTGTAATCCATGGCGCCGGCGTGCCGCAGTTCGTCCACCACCTGGGCGACGGTGGAACGTTTCTGGCCGATGGCCACGTAGATGCAGGTGACGTCGCCGCCCTTCTGGTTGATGATGGTATCGATGCACACCGCGGTCTTGCCGGTCTGGCGGTCGCCGATGATCAGCTCCCGCTGGCCCCGGCCGATGGGGATCATCGAGTCGATGGCCTTGAGGCCCGTCTGCAACGGCTGCATGACGGGTTGGCGCGCGACGATGCCCGGCGCCTTGAGCTCGACCCGGCGCCGCTGGTCGGTCTCGATGGGACCGCGGCCGTCGAGGGGCTCGCCGAGGGGAGACACCACCCGGCCGCGCAGGGCGTCGCCCACGGGCACCTCGACGATGCGGCCCGTGCGGTTGACCCGGTCGCCTTCCTTGATCAGGTGCGACTCACCGAAGAGGGCGGCGCCGACGTTGTCTTCCTCGAGGTTCAGCGCCATGCCGTAGACGTTGTTGGGGAACTCCAGCAGCTCGCCGGCCGCGGCGTTGTCCAGGCCATACACGCGCGCGATGCCGTCGCCGGTGGACAGCACCGTGCCCACTTCCTCGACCTTGACGGCCTTGTCGTAGTCTTCGATCTGCTTCTTGATGATGCTGGTTATCTCGGCGGTGCCGATCTCCATGACTGGCTCCCTTGGACTGTTTTGGTGATTTTAGTAGGCCCTCTCGATGTTCTGCCTGAGGCTGTGAAGCTGAGTGCGCACGCTCCCGTCATAGACCTTGCCGCCCACCTCGACGATGATGCCGCCCAGTATGGACGGATCCAGTTCCTCGGTGAGGGCGGCGGTCTTGCCGGTCATGCCGCTCACCACGGACGCGAGGCTCTCGCGTTGCGCGTCCGCCAGCGGGCGGGACACGAGGACCCTGGCGTTGACGCGTCCGCGCGCGTCGTCCAGCAGGCCGTGGTAGTGGCTCGCGATGGAGGGAAGTCCATCCAGACGTTCCCGCGTCAACAGCAACGAGACGAAGCGGGTGGTCAACTCGGACAGTCCCATCCGTCCCGCCAGTTCGGCGACGATCTCCTTGCGGCGATCGATGTCGAAGGCGGGGTTCCCCAGCACATGCCTGAGCTCGGGGTGCCCGTACGCCTTGAGAAACCCGTCTATTTCCGCTGCGACGGCTTCCTCGCGGCCGGCGGCCAGCTCGAAGATCGCCCTGGCATAGCGACGGCTGATCTTTCCTGCGGTCATCGGTTATAGACCTGACGTCCTCTCGGTTGCCCGTGGAGCGACCTCGTTCGGTCGCGTCACCGCGGCGCGGCCGGCTTCCCGGTTCGGCGTCAAAGCTCCTGTATCTGCTCGGAGAAGTCTTGCACCATGCGATCCTGGTCGGCGTCGGCCATGTGCTGCCGGAGCAGCCGTATCGCGGCCGCCTCGGCCTGGAAGGCCATCTCGGCGCGGATCTGCTGGCGCGCCATCTTGACCTCCTGCTCGGCCAGAAAGTCCGCGTCGGCCATCAGCTTGGCGGAGAACTCCTCCGCTTCAGCCACGATCCGGGCACGCTCGCGCTCGCCCTCGGCCCGCAGCCCCTCCCGTATGCGCTCGCACTCCTGGTCGAGAACCTTCAACAGTTCCTGGTACTTCCGAACGTATCCATCGGCCTCGGCCTTGGCCTTCTGGGCCGTATCCACCGCGGCGATTAGGCCCTCGCGCCGCTGCTTGAGATGGTCCCGGATGAGTGGAAGACCGAAGCGTTTGACCAGATACGCGAAGATCAGGAAGTTGATCAGCGGGAAGATCAACTCCGTAATGGAAGGCGCATGGGCCTCGCCGGCGGCGGCCCATGCCACGGACACGAACATTTCGGTTACGACGGTCATGTCAGCTTCCGGCCCAGCACCTTCTCCGCCATCTCTTGCGCCAGCGCCTCCGCGTTGCTTGAAGCGACCACGCGCGCCGCGTCCATTTCCTTGCGAACTTCTTCGCGAATTTCCTGGATCTTTTGCGTCGCCGCGTCACGCCCCTGTGAAAGGATCGCGTTGCGTGCCCGGACCGCTTCTTCCCGGATCTCCCCCTTGATCGCTTCCCCTTCCGCCCGCGCCTTGGCGATGGCGGCGTCGTACTGTTCCTGCAGCGCCTTGCCCTCGTCGGACAAGGCACGCGCCTCGGCGTGCGCGCCCTCCGTCCGGCGCTCCCGCTCCGCCATCAGACGCCCCACCGGCCCGAAGAGCACCCGGCGCAGGATGCTCCACAGGATCAGGAACAGGACGATTTGGACCACCAAGGATAAGTCTACGCTGATCATGCTACGCGTCGGATTGCTGAAAACGCCGGACGCGGGCCAACGGCCCGAGCCGGCGGGAGTTCTGAGATGGCGTGAAACCGAATGCCGTCAGGCGGCGTGTCGTTCCCTTCCCACGTTGACCGGTAGCGTCTCGCCGTGACCGCGGCCCGAAGCCCCGGGCAAAGGAAAAGCCCCGATAATCCCATCAGTTACACGAAACACGGCCCGAACGGACCGTGCTTGATGGATGCGCGCGCGCAGTCGGAGGGAGGCAAACCTCGTTCAACTGCCTGCCACGGAAGGGGTCTATAACATCCGAGCCTGAGCTTGTCAAAGCGAGCACCGAACTCACCGTTCGGAGCTACGCAGCATAGTCACGAAGATGGCAGGCCGGGCCGAACATTTCGACCTTCCATTCCGAGCCAGTGCCAATCTCACGCCTTGACTGGACCATACCTGTCACGAGCGGTTGCCGCCGGAGCGTTACCTTGGACTCTCGTACGGTTCGGTCCACCGTACGGTCGCGGCGCTTTCCCGATTCCCCGGTGAGTTCGGCCCTGGACGTAGTGAAGGCATTGTCCGTTCGCTTGAGAATTCGCTGAACATCATGCCGGGTCGGCAGGACACGACCTCCCCTGCGCCAAGGTGTCAACACGGAGACCGGTGAATTATCAAGCATTTGTCCCCAGACACGCTCTTCGTGCGCGTCCGCCGACCCGTGATGTGGAATCTTGAAAATTGATGCACGGCCGCCGGTTTGGCGACTCTGCAATATCTCCAACCAAACGGCCTTCTCAGCGTCCGACCCGAGCAGGATGCTTGTGTCATCGGCGTCGATCCAGACCACCACAGCCACGTCGTTTGGAGACATGGACGGGATCCTCGTCTTCGTCTCGCCAGCATCCGGGTACAAGGAGACGACGGAAGTCAGAAATTTGCGATAATCCGCGTCTCCCGGAGAGAGTGACCAGGTCCTGCACCCGTTTCGGGAATGGATCAGCCGGTTCGCCAAAGCGAACGTCGGTTGTTTACCTCTAGTACGGAGGTTGGTGAGCACATCGTGAATCTCCCTGACACCAGAGCCATCAGGAGTCACGTGGCGCCTACCCCAGACACCTACTACAGCCAAGAACTCTCTGGTGCAAAGCGCCGCGGAACAGCAGAAGACGGCTCTTTCGCAGACTTTGAGCAACCGGGACATTCCGCGTATGTGATCATCATGCCAGTGAGTCGCGACGATCAGTTCAACGGCCTGTGAAGGGTCAACTCCGATACTCCTCAGGTACCCTAGCGGCCGCGGATCGCCATCGCGGTCGATGCAGGAGTCAACAATCGTCCAGTTGCCGCCACCGGTGTGCAGGACCATGCTCTCCCCATACCCTGGCCCAAAAAGGGTAATCTCAAGTTCATTCGGGCCCGGCGGCGTACCTGGTGTCTCTAGCTCGGTCACTTGTCGAAGACCGCCATCATCTCTTCAGCCCACTCCTCCGCCTCTTTCAAATCTCGTTTCGTGAATGCTGGCAGGTCGCGAAACACGATTTGCGAGACACGCCTCTTGTTTCCGGATGAAGGGGCGCGTTCGTACCCTATCACCCAGCGGAAGATGCTGCCCGTGTGCATCTTGGCCGCGTCGGTTTCCGATATTTCCTCGAGAGGAATCACCGCTTCTTCGCCTGCGTAGATGTCTCCTGCGGTAACGTCCAACAGGTTGGCCACGAACTCCGATTCCTTGATTTCCGTGACATAGCCCTCCCATTCCTGAAGAGCGTGTAGGGACGCAGCAGGCGTGGCCGTGGTGTGTGGCCTTACGGCCGCCGTGGCGCTGGACTCGTTCAGTTCACTCCCTGTAAGCAGACCCAAGCTATTCATCTCCCCCTGAGACGCGTGAACACTGTTCATGAAAGCATCCGTTCCATGGGACAACTTGGTAACCATGGACTCCTCCCGGTCCATAGCTGTGTCCTCAATGGTTGTGTTCATCTCGGGGCTGTTGACATCATCGCACGCGCTGGCACGTTGCAGCGTTGCGAATTGTGCTGTCCGCGGCATGATCTATACCTCTGGCGTATCTCCCAAGGACATAACGTGATCGATGATACCGTCGCTACGCCTTAATGATGTCTCGAAATTGTCCTCAAGCAACTCTACCAGGAACCTTGTTGAACCAGGTTCTGACAGATCGCCTGCGTAGTGATCGTTGATCGCGACGTAGACCCCCGTTCCTCCTTGGCCGATTCTGTTGGATGGCTCAATCTTGACATTGATGCTCCCCCCATCGAGCCGATCCTCCGGCTTACGTTGTGACATGGTCAGTGATGTCATCCCGCCGTACTTGCCATCCAGATGGAGGATATCCTTCCACGCACCCCACGGTTCTACCGGAGCCAATCTCCTTCCAATCCGATCTCTTACTGCCGAAGTCTTGACTTGAAAATGAACCTGGCGGTTGATCCCCAACCCGACGAGTGGTGTCTGATCCAATTGCTCCTTAAACACGCGAACGACGAAGTCTCGCAGACGAATGTGGGGCGCTTGCAAGGTTTCTCCCAAGAACCGGTTGGGGGTTACCTCAAGCCGGAGCCATTCAGTGGAAAACGCTGCCACCACCTGCTCCTGGAGCACCTGTGACTGCGTGCCCTTGTCGGCTGGTTCCGGCAATAGGCCGTGCGTCGAGAACCAAACCGGGGTGAACGTCGCTGGTTTGAACTCGCCGACCAAGACTATACCGACGCCACTGATTTCTGGTGTAATGCGCATGCCATCCGTCAGTTTCACCGCCCGCGTCAAAGTCCGCTATAGTGCCAAAACAGCGCCTCCGCTGCAACATCATCCTGACCGCGATACCGAAGGACGTAGCTTTCCCCTCATCCTCGTCGGCTCCGGGTTGACCTACCCGTGTCCCATCATCATCTCCGCGATCCGCCCCAGGTCGTCCTGCGAATAGTACTCGATCTCCAGCTTGCCCTTGCCGTCGCGAGCACGGTGCATGAGCCGGACACGGGTGCCGAGGCGGCGTTGCAGGGTCTCGACCAGGTTCGTGAGGTCGGGATCCGGTCGATGCTCGGTCTTGGGGCGCCTTTCACGCTTGAGTCGCTTCACCAGGGCTTCGGTTTCGCGCGTGGACAGGTCCTTGGCCATGACTTCGCGCGCCGCCGCCGCGAGCATGGCGGGGTTTTCCAGGGCGAGGAGCGCACGGGCCTGGCCGGCGGGCAATGCACCGCGGGCCACGTGTTGCTTGATTTCGTCGGGGAGTGACAGGAGTCGCAGGGAGTTCGCCACCGCGGAACGGCTTCTGCCGACCTGCCCGGCGACCTGTTCCTGAGTCAAGTCGAACTGTTCCTGCAACTCGGCGAATGCGGCGGCTTCCTCGATGGGATTCAGGTCCTCGCGTTGAAGGTTCTCGATCAAGGCCAGCAGCAGAGTGTTGGAGTCCGGCGTTTCATGAACGATTACGGGTACCTCGGAGAGACCCAGGCGCCGGGCGGCACGCAGGCGGCGCTCGCCGGCAATCAACTCGTAGCCGCCGGGGCTCCTGCGCACGACCAGAGGTTGAAGCATCCCGCCGGCCTCGATGGACCTTGCCAAATCGTCGATCCTGGCCTCGTCAAAGACCCGCCGGGGTTGATTCGGATTGGGGGCGATCAAAGAGGGATGCACCGCCATGGGCGAAGGCTCCGGTGCGGGCTCCCGCACCGTCGGCGTGCTCTTCGGCAACAGGGCGTCGAGGCCCCTTCCCAGTCTAGGCTTCTGCATGCGTGGACTCCTTCTGACGGTCCATTACTTCGGCCGCAAGGCCCAGGTAGCCCTGTGCCCCCTTGGACCTGGGGTCGTACAGCAGGGCGGGCCTGCCGTGGCTGGGGCTTTCGCTCAGGCGGACGTTTCTGGGAATGACATTTCGAAACACTTGTTCCGGAAAATGGCCGCGGACATCCTCCGCCACCTGCGCGGACAGGTTGCTGCGGGCATCGTACATGCAGAGAACGACCCCTTCGAGCTTCAAATCCGGATTGTATGCATCCTGCACACGTTTCATCGTATCAAGAATCGCGCTGAGACCTTCAAGCGCGTAGTACTCGCACTGTAGCGGTACCAGCAGCGAATCCGCGGCGACGAGAGCGTTGAGAGTGAGCAAACCCAGGGAGGGCGGGCAATCCAGAAGTATATAGTCGAACCGGTGCTTGACCGTCTCCAGGGCGTCCCGGAGCCTTCCGACGCGGTTCTCCATATCCATCAGCCGCAATTCGGCGCTAACGAGGTCACGGTTGGCCGGCAGGAGGAACAGGAGGGGCAACTCTGTCGCGCACAGGGCCTCGGTGGCAAAACAGTCCTCGAGCATCACGTCGTAGATGCTCTTGTTGAGAGCGTCCCGGTCGATCCCGAAACCCGTGGTGCTGTTGCTTTGTGGGTCCATGTCCACCAGGAGCGTACGTTTGCTGGCGACCGCCAGGGACGCGCCGAGATTCACGGCGGTGGTGGTCTTCCCGACACCGCCCTTCTGATTGGCTATGGCGATTATCTTTCCCAAAACTCTTTAATATTCAACAAGTTGAGGCAAGGGAGGCTATTCCAATCTTGTAACACGCCAGGGCTTCGAAGGGAAGCCTCACGCATGTTTCACGTGAAACACCGAACCCTGAACCCGCGAAACATGGTTACGTCCTTCGGGTTCGTTTCGCGAAGCCTGGCCTGAGCCTGTCGAAGAGCGCCGACCTGTCCAGGCCGGTAGGGGCGACCCGCGGTCGCCCCCGTTGCGGGCACCACGCGAGGAAGACCCCGCGTCAAGCCCGGGGTGACGTAACGCGGCCGACGGCGAAAAAGACCCGCGGATTATGCCGCGAATTAACCAGACACCACACTAGACCTTCTTGAAAGTGAGCACTGTCCTTTGCTCGCCTCCGAAAGGGAGGGGGAACTGCACCGTGCGACCTTCCGCGAACCCATAATGCGAGAAGCACCCTCGAAGTTCATCCAATACGACCGGTCCCTTGGGGCCCTGCATGAGAACGCCTGAACCGCCCGGACCGAGGAGTTCGCCGCTTGCCTTGACGAACCCCGGGATGTCGGAGAACCCGCGGGTGACGGTTTCCATCATCGGGGGGAGGCCTGCGGTCGGCAAGTCCTCGACACGACCCTCGATCACGTGGGTATTCGCCAAGTCGAGCTCGCGAATGACGTGCCGCAGGAAGTTCGCTCGTTTTCGTCGCGGTTCGACCAGATAGACCGGTTTCTCCGGAGAGACAAGCTTTATGGGGATTCCAGGGAAACCCGCTCCGCTGCCGATGTCCATGAGTGCATCGGCGCGACTCAAGAGGGGCACGACCGAAAGAGAGTCCAGGAAATGCAGCCGCACGACGAGCGGGACTTCACGGATCGCGGTGAGGTTGAGGCGGGCGCCCCAGACGGAAAGGAGCGATCGGTAGCTCGCAAAGGCCGCGATCTGTTGAGGAGACAAGACCAGATCGAAGGATCTAGCGCCTTCGATCAGCAGTTGCTCGTCGTTGAAGAGGTCTTTGCGAGGCACCGGTCACAACACCTGGTTTCAGACATCATACCCGCCGCTGCTCGTCATCGCGCCCTTCCGAAAACCAGGATGCCCCTCCCTGACTGGTAAGCCTGTTCGCATGAGCCTACTGGTGCCGTCAGGCTTTCCCTCAACCCGCCTTCCACTTGTAGAGGTACAGCGAGAGCACCGAGATGGCGGCCGGGGTCACCCCCGAGATCCTGTAGGCCTGGCCCAGGGAGCGTGGTCGCACGCGCGTGAGCTTTTCCTTGATCTCGCCCGACAACCCGTCGATGGTTCCGTAATCGAGGTCCTCCGGAAGGGCCACGTTCTCCATCTTCTGGAACCGCTTCAGTCCCTGTGTCTGCCGATCCACGTAACCGCTGTATTTTATTGATACTTCCACCTGCAGGGCCACATCGGACGGCACCTCCGTCACATCAGGGCAGAAGGCCTGAAGATCCACGAACGTGAGCTCGGGACGACGGAGCAGTTGGGCCAGCGGCGTGATGTTGCGAATGGGTGCGGTCCGCAAGGCCTCCAGTTGTGCCTGGACGGTGGGCGACGGATTGACGCGGATGGTTTCCAGCTTCCTGGTCCACTCGGCGATCTGTTGCTGCTTCCGGACCGTACGATCATGGGCCGCCGGAGTGGCCAAACCGATACGAAAACCCACTTCGGCGAGCCGAAGGTCCGCGTTGTCCTCCCGGAGCAGCAGCCGGTATTCGGCCCTGGAAGTGAACATCCGGTAGGGCTCGCCGTCCGTGCCCTTGGTGACCAGGTCGTCGATCAGGACGCCTATGTACGCCTGGTCACGTGAGAGAATGAGCGGGTCTTCGCCCCTGAGGCTGAGACACGCGTTGATGGCCGCCATAAGACCTTGGCCCGCGGCCTCCTCGTATCCGGTGGTCCCGTTGATCTGACCCGCCAGATACAATCCCCCGATGGCCTTGGTCTCGAGGCTCGGCTTGAGTTGCGTGGGCTCCACGTAGTCGTACTCGATGGCGTAACCCGGCCGCATGATCTCAGCATTTTCAAGGCCTTGGATGCTGTGCACCATCTCCACCTGGATGTCGAGCGGGAGGCTCGTGGAGATACCGTTGGGATAGACCTCGACCGTTTCGTACCCCTCGGGTTCCAGGAAGATCTGGTGGCGCTGCTTTTCAGCGAACCGTACGACCTTGTCCTCGATGGAGGGACAGTAGCGCGGTCCCCGACTCTGAATCACTCCCGAATACATGGGCGAGCGGTGGATGGCCCCTCGGATGACGTCATGAGTCGTCGGGTTGGTATAGGTAATGTGGCAGGGGATCTGTTTCTGCTCTATCCGCTCCGTGCCGAACGAAAACGGCACGGGGTGTTCGTCCCCGTACTGAACATCCAGCTTGGAGTAGTCAATGGAATCGGCGTGCAAACGGGGACAAGTGCCGGTCTTGAGGCGCCCCAACCGCAGACCGAGCTCGCTCAAGGACTTGCTCAGGCCCTGCGCGGCGAAATCCCCGGCTCGACCCGCCGAATAGTTGCGGTCGCCGACGTGGATCAGACCTTGCAGGAAGGTACCGGTCGTCAGTATCGTCTTCTTGCCTTCAAACACCTCTCCCATCTCGGTCTCGACCCCCACGACTTCGCCACCGCGGCAGGCGAGCGCTTCCACGCTGGCCTGCTTGAGGGTGAGGTTCTCACACCGCTCCACGACCCGTTTCATCCTCTGGCGGTAGAGCGCCTTGTCCGCCTGGGCGCGGGATGCCCGAACCGCCGGCCCCTTCTTGGTGTTCAGCACGCGAAACTGGATGCCGGTCTCGTCGATGGCCCGGGCCATTTCGCCGCCAAGCGCATCGATTTCCTTGACCAAATGGCCCTTTCCGATGCCTCCGATGGCCGGGTTGCAGGACATCTGGCCGATATGGTCCAGGTTGAGCGTCAACATCAACGTGTCGAAACCCATGCGCGCGGCCGCCAGGGCCGCCTCAATGCCTGCGTGCCCGGCGCCCACCACGATGACATCGTAGATCCTGCCGGTCCCCCGGTCCGATTGTTTCACGTGAAACATCCTTTGCTGAAGAGCTTGAGCCATGATTGTGGCAGATTACCGGTCCGCCTTCCACGAACCAACCCACCGACACCTACTTGCCGATGCAGAATTGCGAAAAAATGCGGTCGAGGATATCCTCATTGGTCACGGTACCTATGATCTCCTCGAGACTGTCCCGTGCCTCCTGCAGGTCTACCGCCACGATGTCGGGCGGCAGCCCTTGGTCGAGGGCGCGATGCACCTCCACAAGACTCGCCGTGGCTCGCTCCAAGGCCGCCTTGTGGCGCACATTGGTCACAACGATCTCCGGTTCCTCCGCCGAATCCATAAAACACTCTCGCAATGCGCCCCTCAGAGTCTCCAAGCCTTGTCCCATCAAAGCCGATACTTCAACCTGCCGCAGTTCGGGCAAACGGCCGGACACCGCCGAACGCTCGATGCGCTGTTCCAGGTCGGACTTGTTGACAACCACGAGACCCGCCATCCCTTGCACCCGCTCCATCACGTCCATGTCTTCGGCCGTAAGCGGCACCGACCCGTCGAGGACCACCATGCATCCCTGGCTCTCGGCGAGCCTCCTCAGAGTGACGTCGATGCCGATCTGCTCCACGCCCTCGGTCCTGTCCCGGATTCCCGCCGTGTCCCACAGCACCACGGGCAAGCCATTGAGGTTCGCGGTCTCTTCGATGAAGTCACGGGTGGTCCCCGGCGTGGAGGTGACGATGGCCCGGTCGACCCCCAACAGCGCGTTCAGCAGGCTCGACTTGCCGACGTTGGGCCGACCCACCATGCACACGCGGACTCCCTCGCGGATCAACCGGCCCCATTCGTAACTGCCGGCGAGGGCGGAGACCCTCTCGACCACCTCCGCGACCTGCCGGCTCAACGCCTCGCGCTGCAGCAGCTCGATCTCTTCCTCGGGGAAGTCGATGGCTGCCTCTACCTGTACGAGCGTGTCCACCAGTTGTTCGCGAAGAGCCTGAACCTCCTGCGAAAGGCCGCCGTCCATTTGGCCAAGGGCGATCCCGGCCGCCTTGTCGGTGCGTGACCGGATCAGATCCAGCACCGCCTCGGCCTGGGCCAAATCCAACCGACCATTCAAGTAGGCTCTCTTGGTGAATTCACCGGGCTCCGCGTGCCGCGCGCCCCGCGCGAGCGTCAGACCGAGCACCTGGCGCACCACGTAAGGGCCCCCGTGGCAATGGATCTCGACGGTGTCCTCCCCAGTATAGCTCCTGGGCTCCCGCAGGAAGGCAAACATCACCTCGTCCACCACAGCGCCGCTGCCGGGGTTCCGCACCCTCCCGTGATACAGGCGGTGCGATTCCCAGTCGGTGTCCTTTCGCACAAGGATCTCCCGTCCGATGCGCTTGGCATCCGGTCCGCTCAAACGCACCATGGCCACTCCCCCTTCGCCAGGGGGCGTCGCCACGGCCGCGATGGTATCCATGCGGTACATCAGGAAGGACTCCAGCGTCTCGATCGCCGGGACCATTATATCCTATCCGGCCGGATCGCGCGTCCGTCCGGCGCCTCCCGGCAACGACATCACCCACGTATTCGCCTATCCTGAAATACTGTGTTAGATACACGACTTAACGCCATGGAACGGACAACCGAAGACCTCCGAATCGAGAACCTGCGCCCGCTGGTGCCGCCAATGATCCTGGTAAACGAGGAGCTGCCGATTACCGCTCAGGCCACGGCCACGGTGACCAAGGCCCGGCACGACATCGACGAAATCCTCGAAGGACGCGATCGACGACTGCTGGTGATCGCCGGCCCCTGCTCCATTCACGACACGGACGCGGCCATCGAGTATGCCGGCCGCCTTAAACAAGAAGCCCACCGGCTTGCCGACGACCTCTACATCATCATGCGCGTCTACTTCGAAAAGCCGCGCACCACGGTCGGCTGGAAGGGCCTGATCAACGACCCCAACCTCGACGGCAAATTCAATATAAACAAGGGATTACGGATCGCCCGGGGGCTCCTGCTGGAACTGGCGAACATGGGTGTGCCGGCGGGCTCCGAGTTCCTCGACACCATCACCCCGCAGTTCACCGCCGATCTCGTCTCCTGGGGCGCCATCGGCGCACGAACCGCGGAGAGCCAGGTCCACCGGGAGCTGGCCTCGGGCCTGTCGATGCCCGTCGGTTTCAAGAACGGCACCGGCGGCTCTATCCAGATCGCCATCGACGGTGTGCGCGCCGCGCGCCATCCGCACCATTTCCTCGGCGTCACCGATCAGGGAACCGCCGCGATCATCTCCACGTCCGGGAACGCGAGTTGCCACGTCATCCTGCGCGGCTCCAATGCCGGACCCAACTACGACCGCGGCGTGGTCGCCAAGACCGCGGAAACCCTGCGCGCAGCCGATCTGCCGGATCGCATCCTCGTCGACTGCAGCCACGGCAACAGCCAGAAGGACTACCGGCGCCAGCCCGAAGTGTGCGCCGACGTGTGCGCCCAGGTCGCCTCCGGCTCCGACAACATCTGCGGCGTCATGATGGAAAGCCACCTCGTCGCCGGCCGCCAGGACATCAAGCCCGACACCCCACTCACCTACGGCCAGAGCGTCACCGACGCCTGCATCGATTGGGAAACTACCGTCCCCATGCTCGAAGACCTCGCCCGCGCCGCGGCAGAACGCCGCGCGTAGCATCGCTAAACAGTAACTGCTTCCGCCGGATCAACAGATTTGATCGAGGCCCCGCCGTGCCCACTCATGTAATCGACACCAAGGGTCATTTGCCGTCCGTGGCGAGATAGATGCCGGAGCCGATGACGGCCCTCTGCTCCGTGTTGGGCACCGAGAAGCTCACCGCGTAGCCGAGCTTCGGGGAACCGGTGTCCTCGTCTCCCTTGATGGCCGGGTTGTCGTAGTGATACCGCAAGAACTTCCGACCCTCGCGCCGCGCACCCCCGATCAGCTCCTCGGCGATCTTCACGCCCTTGGAGTCCGTCCTCACCATGTCCGTGGGCTTTCCTTCGCGATACGGCTCGGACCCATGAAACAGCGTGACGCCCCCGCCACTCACGACCCATAGGTAGATGGAGCCTGATTTCCAGTCCCCTCCCTCCACCCGGAAGGCGTTTCTGACCCCGGTAAGGCCGCGGTAGCCTTCGGACATGACGGCTTCGCGGTAAGCCTTGGCCGCTTCCTCGACGAAGGTAATGAGTGTTTCGCGGTCCACGACCTGCGACGCGGCGACAGCGGGCTTCGGCAGATCCGCGATCCGGATTGGGACATGGGAGACGTCCTGCGAGTAGCCGCCGACGAGCACGAATCGTCTTGCGGTGATCCCGGAGGTGTATTCGACGGCGTATGCCGTCTTCCGCCCCCCGTCGTAATAGTCGACGAAGCCCCCGCCTCGGGCAGCGACCGCGAGGAGTTTTGCGACGACCTTGGTCCCGCGTTCGTCCTCGACGCCGAGCAGGTTCTTGCTCTCCGCCGTGCGATCGTGCCCGTGGATGAACGGCTCCCCGCTCCTGAGGAAGACGACGAGGAACATCGATCCGGCCTTCCAGTCGCCCTCCGTTCTCAGTTTCTCCCTGAGCCTTGCTCCTTCGTTCATGTCCGTGATCGCCTCGATATGCACCTTCGCCCCTTCGACGAAGGCCTTGAGGGTTTCACCGTCCCCTGACTTGAGCAGCAGTCGGCTCCGCCCCGCCAGCCCCACTCGCCAACATGACCCATGCAAGAACGATACAGGCCGGCGCTGCTTTGAGGTTCAGTCGCATCACATGCTCCTTATTGGTGTAATGGGCTACATGGAAGAGTGACCGGGTGGGCGCGGGCCGTCACCGTCTACCGCCAAACGCAGCAAGAAGGCCGACTCCAGGGGTGCGGTGCTCCAGCACTCCGGCCATCTCCTCGTGCGCGGGCCCGTAGAAACCGCCGCGGACACGGCCATTCTCATCCGAGACGGCATTCCCGGTGACAGCCATGACGTAGTTCAATCGCGGGATACGGAAGGGCTTGGAGACGCCGTCGACGTGCACCGTCAGATTCGCGAACGAGACCGTGACTCTCCGGTTCGAGGAATCCACGCGAAGCTCTGCGTCGCCGAATACGGGCGGCAACATCGGTTGCGTCAGGTCAACGCCGACCAACGATCCCGACCAGACAGCCGCCTCCTGCGAGTCGGCTAGTCCCTGGTCAGGCTCCACGCCGAAGGCGTCCACCCTTGCCCGCAGCTTGTCGTGCGCGTCGACGATGATCCCGCCCTGTGACAGATGGATGCCCGGGTCCCCGCTCTCGTAGCGAATGGTCCGCTCGACACCTGCACCCCAGGCACTGTAGAGGCCCCAGGCGCCATTCCCGTAGACCTCCGGACGGGAGGCGGTATCGGCGTCGAGGATCTCGTAACCAATGTCGGCAAGGTACCCCAGGTCGATGGCGGACGGGCCGTAGGTCACCGTCCGGTCGCGGCAATAGGCCATGACGGATGTGCAGACGTTCAGGTGACCGCGGTCGACTTTGGCGCCGGGACTGTTGGGGGCCACGGGCTGATTCGGGCCGGGCTTCCGGCCTCGATACTGCCACTGAAAAGGGACGGGCCTGCCGCCGTTGGCCTCCATGGCTTTCGGCCCCTCGAAGACGTTGTCCCGGGTATTGTTGTAGCGCTTGACGGACGGCTGGCTCCTGTTCCCCATCCCGAGTATGTGCCCGATCTCGTGGGCCATCGTGGAGGTCTGATTGTGCCTGTCCTGGGGCAGGCTTATGAGCCCGAACCAGGGCTCGTAGTCGTTGTAACTCGTCTCCCGGCCAAAACCATATCGCACGGAACCGGCGCTTCCTCTCTCACCGTCCTTCACCACGACGATCAGGAGATCGTCCGCCGTCAGGTCTTCGTCCGTGCGTATGGTTTCCCGTTTGCGAGTTACCGTGCTCCTGTACCTCAACCTTTTTCCGGCGTTGAGTACGTGTTGCCCAAAATCATCCAATATCCGCCACGACCAGGATTTCCCGGCGCGCTCCATCCGCGCCCGCGCCTCCGCGTCGAAATCCTGCGCGAAACGCCAATCGAACTCGATATTGAGCGTGCCGGCGGGACCGCCTTTCCACCGGCCGTAGGTGACCTCGCCACGCTTGCCGATGATCTCCATGTCCTCCGGGCGCACGTTGCGAAGCTTGATCCGGGTTTCGGCGGGATCGTTGCCAACCCTGCTGAACAGGTCCGCGGCCGCGTCTCTTCGATCGCCCTCGTCGGCTTCATCGAGCCACATCAGACCCAATGCCTTCTCCAGCGCCTTCGGTTCGTTCCAGTGATCGAGCAGGTCTTCGGCTAAAGGGTTGTCCCTCTCGTAGGCGCCGACTGGAGCCGCCTCTGAAAACGACGGGCCTGGGCCTGCGGCAGAAACCAACAACGCCGTTGTAAGCAACAGAGTCAACATCGACGCTTGAAGAAGTCCGGATGCCGTTCTAACCATGGCGACCTCCCAAGTGAAGTCCTGAACATGCTGGAAACAGGTAGAGCTGCATCCTGGGCAGAGGATACACCAACCGGCGCCGGTAGAGTCCGGCGCCAACAAGGAGGCACCCATGGCAAAGAGAGTACCGGCCCTCCCTACACCGTCCCCCTGAGACGACGACTCCCAGGAACCGGCCTTATAACGCCACCGCCCGCCCTTCTTCCGACGCCTCCGCGATGGCGTCGATCAGTCGGTGCGTGTCCACCGCGTCGTTGAAATCGGGATCGCACTCGCCGCCGTTACGGATGGCGTCGGCGAACCGGACGTACATTTCGCCGACGTTCCTGGGCTCTCCGTCGGGCGTGTCCGCCGGGGCGTGCACGCGGTCGGCCGGCACCTCCAGGTCCTGGAGACCGGAAGATCCGCCCCGTGTGCCCTGAAGGCGCAGGACCTTGAGCTGTGGCGTATTGTCCGACGACGCCACCAGCGTGCCTTCCCGCCCGTAGATCTCCATGCGGTAGCCGGCGACGCCGAAAGGGATGGCGGCTACGTGCACCGACGCGACGGCGCCGTTGGCCAGCCGGCCGCTCACGAGCACGTTGTCCGGGCCGGTGACGTCCACGTACCGCTGGGTGTCGGTCTCGTACCACTGGCGCGCCTGGGTGCTGACCAGTCCCGACACCATGCTGAAATCGCCCGCCACGTAGCGAAGCGCGTCGATGGTGTGACCGCAGGCGATGGTAAGGGTGGTGGCGCCCAGTGCATTGTCCCTCTGCCAGGTCCGGTCCGACGGGCGCCGCAGCACGCCGCCGCGGGCCACGTTCACGTGGCACGCCATGACCTCGCCCACGTAGCCGTCCGCCACCAGCTCCCGGGCATGAACGATGGCGGGGTTGGCCCGGGCTTGCAGGCCCACCATGTGCCTGACGCCCTTGGCCTCGGCCAGGTCGCGCATCTCCACCGCCTCCGCGCGCGTCCTTCCCAGAGGCCACTCCGTGAAAACGTGCTTGCCCGCGTTGAGGGCGTCCATGGTCACTTCGTAGTGGACCGGTACCCGCAAGAGCACCGCCACGGCGTCGACGTCCGGACAGGCCAGCATCTCGCGGTAATCGTGGAACGCCATCTTTGCGTTGAACTTGGCGGCCGATTCCTCGGCGCTTTCCCTGCGCGTGGTGCACACGGCCGTCAGTTCCACGTCCCGGCTCGCCACGATGGCGGGAAGATGAGCCCGAGGCCCCCAGCCGCGCGTGGGATTGGCACCGATGACTCCCAGTCTGATCTTCTCCAACTCTGACATCTTGCCCCTTCCGTATTCTACAATTCGATTTCAAACCCAATGCCGCTTTCGCGGGAATCCCCCATGTCGGCTTGCAGCCGACACAAAGAGGGATGAAAATGGGGCGCCGGCCCCCCAACCAGTCATTCCCGCGCAAGCGGGAATCCAGGGGTGGGGGGGTATGGCGACCTCATTGCCCGGCCCCACCCCGCCTGGATTCCCGCTTCCGCGGGAATGACTCGTCGGGGTGTAGCGGGATTCCATAACTACCAGAAATCATTGAACCAGATTCTATTTTCATATCAATGACGATCCGGGCTGTAGCGGCCTTCTGTAATTGACGGAATTCATTGAACAAAATTCTATTTTCATATCAATGACGATTCGGGGGGTCGATTTCCATTTGTCCGGCCCCCGGTTCACTCCTCCAGCAGCGGCTTCAACCCCTCCCAGTCCGTCACCGGCGGCGCGCAGGTGAAGTTCCGGCACACGTACACCGTGGGCCTCCCGCCAACCTGCGTCTTTCCTTCCAGCAGGGGCGAAATCTCTTCCAGCCGGGCATCGGGGGCGACCCACTGAAACGTCTTGTTGGGCAGGTAGCTGTGCCGGATCTCTTCGGCCAGCGCGCCCGCCGCGGCGTCGTCCCTGTCCGCCACCAGCACGATCTCCGCGGGGCGCGAGAGGTGGTAGTCCAGCGCTCCGAGCATGTTGGACAGGCCGAAGGGTTCCTTGGCCATGGCGTCGTAGTGCAGGCGCAGGGTCTTTTCGGCCCGGTCGAGGAGGTCGGAGTCCCCGGTGTAGTGGTGGAGGCGCAGCAGGCCCATGACCGCCACCGAGTTGCCCGAGGGGATGGAGCTGTCGAACCCGGGCTTGGTGCGACTGATGAGCTGCTCGTGGGACTTGCCGGTGTAGAAGAAGCCGCCGTTCTCGTCGTCCCAGAACTCCTCCGTCATGGTCCGGGCCAGCGCCTTGGAACGTTCCAGCAGTTCGGGCTCGAAGGTGGCCTCGAAGAGATCCAGCAGTCCGGCGACGAGGAACGCGTAGTCGTCGAGATAACCCAGCAGCTTGGCCTGCCCGTCCTTGTAGGTGTGCAGCAGCAGGCCGTTCTCGAACATGCGCGTGAAGATGAAATCCACCGTGCGGGCGCCGGCCTCCCGGATGCGCGCGTCGCCGGTGACGGCGTAGGCCGCGGCCACGCCCGACAGCATCAGGCCGTTCCAGGAAATGATCACCTTCTCGTCCCGGAACGGCTTGATCCGCTTCTCCCGCTCCTCGAACAGACGCGCCCGGCACTCCGCCAGGACGGCCTCGATCTCCTCGTCCTCCTTGCGGAAGTACTTGGCCGCCTGCTCGACGGTCAGGATGGGGTGGAGGATGTTCTTGCCCTCGAAGTTGCCGAGGTCCGTGACGTCGTAGACCCGGCAGAAGATGTCGCCGCGCTCCTTGCCGAGGAGTTCCAGGACTTCGTCGCGCGTCCATACGAAGAACTTGCCTTCCTCCCCCTCGCTGTCCGCGTCCTGGGCGGAGTAGAAGCCGCCTTCGGGTTGGCACATCTCGCGCAGCACGTAGTCCAGAGTCTCTTCGACGACGCGCTTGAAGAACCCGTCCCCGGTGATGCGGTAGGCCTCGGCGTAGACCTGCGCGAGCTGGCCGTTGTCGTAGAGCATCTTCTCGAAGTGGGGCACGAGCCACTTGTCGTCCACGGAGTAGCGGTGGAAGCCGCCGCCGAGCTGGTCGTACATGCCCCCCTCGGCCATCTTCCGCAGCGTCTCGGTGATCATCTCCAGGTAGCGCCGGTTGCCCGACAGGCGGTGGGCCCGCAGGAACAGGTTGAACACCCCGGCGTTGGGGAACTTGGGGGCGCGGCCGAAGCCGCCGTGGGCGGCGTCGTAGGCGGACGTGAGGCCCTCGGCCCCGCGCGTCACCGCCTCCACGCTCATCTCCTGACCCGTTTCGCTGAGCACGTTCATGCGATCCAGCGCGGCCACGATCTGGTCGACGTTCCGGGCCACGTCCTGCGGCTTGTTCCGGTAGGCTTCCACCACCGCCTGGAGCACGCGCGGGAAGCCCGGCATGCCCTGCCGGTCCTCGGGCGGATAGTAGGTGCCGCCGAAGAAGGGTTTCCCTTCGGGAGTGAGGAACACGGTCATGGGCCAGCCGCCCCGCCGGGTGAGCATCTGCACGGCGTTCATGTAGATTTCGTCAAGGTCGGGACGCTCCTCCCGGTCCACCTTGATGCTGACGAAGTCCTCGTTCATCAACGCGGCGATGGCCTCGTTCTCGAAGGACTCGTGCTCCATCACGTGGCACCAGTGGCAGGCCGAGTAGCCGATGCTCAGGAGGATCGGCTTGTCTTCCGCCCGCGCCCTGGCGAAGGCCTCCTCGCCCCAGGGGTACCAGTCCACCGGGTTGCCGGCGTGCTGCAGCAGATACGGGCTCGTCTCGTTGGCCAGGCGGTTCATCGACGGTTTCTCCTGTTCGTTGCCCTCGATCCGTCTCTGCTTCGGAATCGGGAGAGGTGGGGTGCCCGCGGGGAGAGGAGCCCGTTGGGGACACGGACACGGGCAGCAGGCTAGTATTTCCGGATCACCGCGACCACCACGCCGCGGATCTCCACGTCTTTTTCCTCGGCCACGATGGGCTCCAGCCGTTCGCCGGCGGGACGCAGCAGCACTCTTCCGTCCTCGCGGGAGAACCGCTTGACGGTCGCCTCGCCCCGAACCACGGCCACCACGGTATCGCCGTCGCGAGCGGCGGGGGCGGACTGGACCAGGATCAGGTCCCCGTCCCGGATCTCTTCCTCGATCGCGGAATCGCCGCGCACGCGCAAGGCGAACGTATCGGGGCTCCGCGCCAGCTCCGCCGGCACGCCCGGGGTGTCGTTCACCTCCACCGGCTCGAGGAACACGCCCGCGGCCATCCGGTCACCTTATCAGCCTTCGGCCTCCATCACACCCTTGGCCATTTCGACCATGCCGCGGGCCTTGACCGCGTTGGCGTCCTCGGGACCATGGGACTTGGCGAGGTAGGCCGCCACCTTGCGCAGCACCTCGTGATGCGCCTCGGCGCACGCACGCCGGGCGTCTGGCGAGAGCTCCCAGAACTCCCGTTCGATGTTGCCCAGCCAGCCCGGCAGATACTCCACCTCGATGTCCTTGCCGGTGTACAGGTACCCCTCCAGAGAGCCCACCCTGGCCGCCAGGCCGTAGACCCGCTGGACGTCGGATGCATCCATGTCGTTCCTCCCTTTGGCGGAGTGTCCTTCGAATATCCCCGCGAATCGGCGGGTCAGGGTGCCGCTGCCCTGCGCGACCGCGCGCGTCCGTTGCGCTGATATCGTTCCACCGCCTTGTTGTGCTCGCGCAGCGTGACGGAAAAGTGGTGGCTGCCGTCGTTCCTGGAGACAAAATACAGGTAATCGACCGCGGCGGGAAACAGCGCCGCCTTGATCGCGGCCAGACCCGGGTTGGCGATGGGACCCGGCGGCAGGCCGGAAATCCTGTAGGTGTTGTACGGGGTGGGCGTCCGGAGGTCGCGGCGCGTCAGGTTGCCGTTGAAATTCTCCAGGCCGTAGATGACGGTGGGATCGCTCTGAAGCCGCATGCCGCGCTTCAAGCGGTTGTGGAAGACCGCCGACACCACCGCCCATTCGTCATGGGGCCCGCCTTCCTTCTCGATGATGGAGGCCAGGGTGACCACCTGGTGCCGGGTCATGCCGATGGCGCGCCCGCGCTCCTCCATCTCCGGCGTAAACCTGCGCTCGAAGGTGGCCAGCATGGTCCCGACGATCTGCTCCTCGGTGGCCACCGCGGGGAGCGTATAGGTGGCGGGGAACAGGTAGCCCTCCAGGCTGTCGCCCTCCAAGGGCTCGAGCAGCGCCGGGTCCTTCGCGGCGACGACGAACTTCGCGGCCGACACCCGGGCCCGCCGTTCCAACAGGTCGGCGATCTGTCGGACCGTCAAGCCCTCGGGAACGGTCACCCTGAAATGGACGCTCCCGCCATCCAGGAGCCGCGCCAATACCGATGCCGGAGCGACGGTCCCCTCGAAGCGGTACAGGCCGGGATGCACCTTCTTGTCCACGCCGCGAAGCTGCGCCCAGAGCACGAGGGGACGCCACTGGGAGACCACTCCCTTGTCGCTCAACTCCCGCGTGATGGCGGCGAACGAGTCGCCCCTGCGGACCTCGATCTCGGTGACCGACGAGTGTCCGTGGTACGGCGTCCACAGGAACGCGCACAGATAGCCCACGACGAAAAGGGCGCCGAGCACGACGACACCCCCGGCAAGAAGGACGGGTCTGGTCAAGGAAAGACTCCGGCGGCGTCAGTTCTCGGTGACGTTCACCTTCATCCATCCTTCGATCTGCTTGAGGAAACCGGAGAACGGATCCTTCTTCGGCGAGTCCGCGAAGTAGGCCTTGTGCATGTAGTCGAGCGCGCCGGAGAAGTATTCGAACTTCTCGGAGAGCTCCTGGTACAGCAGGAAGCCCGTGCGGTAGAGCGACAGGTCCACCTCGGACACCTTCATGTAGGAGCGGCTGCCCTCCCGGATGTAGTAGTCCAGGTAGCCGCCGCGCTCGACGTGGGACCGGAACACGCCGCTCATGAACAGGGTGTAGTCGCCGAGGTACTTGCGGAAACGCCGCTCCCGCATCAGCGTGTTCTCGCCGGCGAACGCGGGGTTGCCGTCCGGCGGCACCGCCTGCTCGTCCGCCAGCATTTCCACCACGCTCTCGAGCCGTTGGTGCCTGCGCGAGCGCACGCGGAAAAGGCGGTCGCTGCGGGCGAACTCCGTCAGCACGTCGGCCACGTAGCCCGTCACCTCCGCGTCCCGGATGCCCAGCTCGCCGAAGCACTGCCGGGTCATGTCGAGGAAGAAACCCTGAAGACGGTCTTTCGAAAGTGTCTTTTCCATGGTGTCACCCGTGGCCGGTAATGCCATCAGGAAACGCCGGGGATGTCAATCCCGAATTGGTTCCCGCGCGGGCCGATCGGACTGGCTTGTCGAGTTTGCCGCCGGGGTGGGTGTCCGGTTCATTCCCGTGATAAGGAAGCGTGAGAAGGAGCCTTCCCCGTGAAGATACGCAAAGCCCTCACCATAGCGGGCTCGGACTCCGGCGCCGGAGCCGGCCTCCAGGCCGACCTCAAGACGTTTGCCGCCCTGGGCGTCTACGGCACGTCCGTGGTCACGGCCATCACGGCCCAGAACACCACCGGCGTGACGCGCGTTCTCGAAACGCCGGCGCTGCTGGTCGCCGCCCAGATCGATGCCGTCCTGGAGGACATCGGCGCCGACGCGGTCAAGACCGGCATGCTCGCCAACGCCCGGATCATCCGCGCGGTGGCACGCAAGGTCCGCGAGCACCGCATCGAGCGCCTGGTGGTGGACCCGGTCATGGTGGCCAAGGGCGGGCACCGGCTCCTCCGGGAAGACGCCGTCCAGGCTCTGAAGACCCACCTCTTCCCGCTGGCCGCCGTGGTTACGCCGAACCTTCCCGAAGCCCGGGCGCTGACCGGGGTGGCCGGGACCGGCGCCAAGGCCATCCGCGACATGGCCCGCCGCATCGTCGACATGGGCGCGCGCAGCGTCGTGGTCAAGGGAGGTCATCGCCGGGGCGCCGCCACCGACGTCTTCCACGACGGGGCCGCGTTCCAGGAGTTCTCCGCCCCGCGGGTACGGACGAAGAACACGCACGGCACGGGATGCACGTATTCGGCGGCGCTGGCCTGCGCGCTCGCCCGCGACGAACCCGTGGAAACCGCCGTGGCCGAGGCCAAGGAGTTCATCACCCGGGCCATCGGCCACGCCTTCTCCATAGGCGCCGGACACAGCCCGGTCCACCATTTCCACGAGTTCTGGAGCGGTGACCACGCCCGTCGCCGGTAACCTCCAATGGAGCGGCGAGGCCGGCCCTCTCCGTTCGCCACTCACCGTTCGTCCCGAGCGTAGTGGAGCGCAAGCGGAACGAAGTCGAAGGACGCCACGCGCTCCGGCGAGAGCGCCGCGGTCGCGGACCTTTACCGGAACAGGTTCAGGACCGGATCCATCAGGTAGGAATCGAAGGAGTAGAGCCCGAGGCCGTAGGCGATCTGGCCGGCGGGCAGGGGAAACGACAGCGCCTCTTCCAGGCCGATCTTGAAGAAGACGTAAACGCCCAGACTGTACAAGAGGCTGGTGCACCAGGTCTCGCGCGCCTGGTAGTGGAGGAAGACCGTCGGGATGACCAGCCCGCCCACCTTGAACCCCAGCAGGTACAGCCCCACCGCGAAGGCGACGGCCCAGAACGAGATCTCGAGCGTGCGTTTGCGCACCACCGCGGGATCGAGAATCGGCCCGGCTTCCGCCAGTGGGTCCGGCGCGGCCGGACCCTGCTCGAACCCGAGGGGGCGCAGCCCGAGCCACAAGCTGTAGGCCAGGTGCATCACCGCCATGGCCAGCACCGGATAGCCGATGGCCAGGGGGAAGAACCTCGTGCGCGCCGGCCACCCCTGCGCCTCCCACACCGCCCAGGAGAGAAGCGTCACCAGCAGCACGCCGATGCCGATATCCGTCCGGTTACGCACCCGGCTCCTCCTGGAGCTTGGCCCGCTTCGCCATCCAATCCTGCAACCCGGGCAGGAAGATCACGACCAGGGCGACACCGAAGGTCACCATGACGATGGGACGCGTCAGGAACCAGAGGCCGTAGATCTCGTAGGAAATGAACAGGTTCCGCTCCACCAGGGACCCGAGCACCAGCCCCAACACCAGCGGCGGGCGCGGCCAGCCGTGGTTCACCATGATCACGCCCATCACACCGAACACCAGGGTGGTGGCCATGGCGAAGTAGGAACCGGTGTTGGCGAAACCCGCCAGGAAGATGAGCATGAACAGCGACGGAATCAACAGCGAGCCGCGGACCTGGGTGATCTTCGCCAAGTGTTTCAGGAACATCAGGCACAGCGCCACGGTGATGATGTTCGAGATGACGATGAGCCAGACGAACGAGAAGGTCAGGGCCAGATGCTCCGTGAGCATCTTCGGCCCCGGCTGAAGCCCCTGGATGATGAAGGCTCCCAGCAGGATGGCGGTGGTGGCGCTTCCCGGCACTCCGAAGGCCACCGTCGGGATCATGGCGGCGCCGATGCCGGAGTTGTTGGCCGCGCCCGGCCCCAGGACGCCGCGCACGTCGCCCTTGCCGAAGCCGCTGCGGTCCCGGGTGCTCTGCACCGCGTGGGCGTAGGACACCCACTGGGACAGGGCGGCGCTCACGCCGGGGACGAGGCCGAAGAAGGTGCCTATCATGCTGCAGCGCACGGTGAGGCCGATGTGGATGAAGGTGTCCTTGACCCCCTGCCACACGCCGCCCAGCTTGCCCACCTTGGTATCCGCGATGGCCGAGCCCTTGACCCACAGCTCCACGATCTCCGGCACCGCGAACAGCCCCACGGCCGCGGCGATGAGGCCGACCCCTTCCCACAGGTGCACGAGGCCGAAGGTATAGCGTTCGATGTTCTCCTGGTAATCGAGGCCGACGGTGGACAGCACGAGCCCCAAACCGCCCGCCAGCACCCCCTTGAGCTTGTTGTCGCCGCTCAGCGCCGCGAGAAAGCAGATCCCCAGGATCGCCAGGGAGAAGAACTCCGGCGACTTGAAGGACAGCACCAGCGGGGTGACGATGGGGATGGCCAACGCCAGGGAGAACGCGCCGACGATGGCGCCCACCAGGGAGCTCATGAGCGCCGCGCCCAGGGCGCGGCCGGCCTCGCCCTTCTTGGCCATGGGATGGCCGTCGATGATGGTGGCCGTGGACACCACCTCGCCGGGCACGCCGAACAGGATCGAGGTGATGTCGCCGGTGGTGCCGGTGACCGCGTACATCCCGAGCAGGAACGCAAACGCCTGCACCGGGTCCATCTCGAAGATGAACGGCAGCATGAGAGCCACCGCCCCGGGGCTGCCGATGCCGGGCAGGATCCCGACGACGAACCCCAGGAAGATGCCGATCACCATCAGCAGGAACGTGGTCTGATCGAATACCTGGAGCAGTCCCGTGATGAAGGCTTCCAACATGGCGTTATGGCGACGGGAACGGTTGGTTCGCCGTCTTCAGGTCAGAGTTCGCGTTCTAGTGGAGCAGGGCGACCGGAGCCCGGCCCACGACCGCCAGCGGCGGACGCGGACCGGATCCCGGTATCGCCCACGGTTGATTCGACGGCACGCCGCCGGCCCTTAGCCCTTGTCGATGAGGGCCTTGATCCTGTCCATGAGGGGCTCGGGAGTGTTGAGCAGATCCTCGACGATCTTGGCCACGCCGTCGCCCCGCCTGGGCTGCAGATTGCGGTTCTGCTTCTTGGCCAGCGCCTGGACCTGCGGGTCGTTGTACGCCTTGGCAAAGGCGTCGCGCAGGGCCTCGACACGGTCTTTCGGCACTCCCGGCGGCAGCGTGTGGACGATGCTGATCTGGTTGGCGGCGTTCATCGCCTTCAGCATGGCGATCTCATCCTTGCTCTTGCCCTGCTCCTTGGCGAGCACCTCGGCCGCGGGCACGCCCTTCAGCAGCGGGTGGTCCTCCCCCTCGCCGGCGATGATCAGCACCCGGCAGCACCTGCCCTCGCCCTCGAACATGGCGATCTCCGTGCTGGCCATGGTCTGGAACGTCGTGCAGAAGCCGTTGACCTCGCCGTTCTTCACCGCCAGACGCTGCGCGCCGCCGCTGGGGAATCCCGTGACGGCCTTGAAGTTGCTGCCGAAGATCGCGTTGAAAAAGATCGGCTCCAGGTGGGACAGGCCGCCCTTGTCGAAGCTCGACACGATGAGCTGTTTCTTGGTCTTCACCGCCTCGGCGAAAGTCTTGACGCCCGAATCCAGCCGCACCGCGCAGGCGGAGTTGGCCCGGAACGCGCTCGCGACCCAGTTGAACTTCCTGCCGTCGAACTTGATCCCCGCCACGCCGCGAGCCTGCTTCATCACGAGGCTGCTGCTGATGGCCGCCATTACCGTGCCGTCCCGGCGCTCGTTGTTGAACACCGTGTTGGCCGCCAGCGCGCTGCCGCCGCCCGCCTTGTTCTGGACCACGATCCGGGGACTGCCGGGAATGTACTTGTGCAGCACCGGGGCGACGAGCCGGGTGGTGAGGTCGGTGGTGCCGCCCGGACCATAACCCACGACAATACGGAGCTGCTTGCCCTTGTAGAAATCCGCCACCGCGTCGCCCCACGCAGGGCTCGTCAGCAGCATCAACCCTGCCATCAGAAAGAGTATTCGCCTAAACATGCATTGCCTCCTTCGGGTTTGATCGTGCGATTAACCGACTTTACGGCGCGCATGTCAAGGATAGATTGCCCCGCTGCCGCGCCGCTCTTACGGTCATTCCCGCTGAAACAGGCCGTGTCGAAACTCGTGAGGCACGAACATCACGAACACGTCCAGGGGTGGAGAGGGGCCAAACCTTCACGACCCACTCTCCTGCTCCCGGAGCATGTCCAGCGCCTGCTCCACAAGCCGCCGCCGTAGCCGGCGCTCCTCGTCCGCGTCGAGGGACGGGTCCCCGAAGACGTGGGGGATCGCCCGCCCCGACATGATCCGCTTGGCGCCCGTGTTCTCCGACACCGACACGAGATTGGTCACGTGCACCGTGGGGATGCCGGCTCTTTCCAGTTCCTTTGCCATCGCCGCGCCGCAGCGAGTGCAGGTCCCTCAGGCGGAAGTGAGTATGACGCCGTCGACCTTGTCCTCCTCCAGCGACGCCGCGATGTCCCGCGCCATGTCGGCGGCGGTCTCCACCGGCGTACCGTTGCCCGTGGTGGAGTAGAAATATTCGTGCAGCCCGCCCAGGGAGCCCTCGCGCACCGCGTCGCGCAGCACGTCCAGGGGGATCAGCCGGTTGGGGTCCTCGTTCACCATGGCGGTGAAGAAGCCGCCGTGCACCGACTCGAACTCATCCCCCGTGAGCCGCTCGTGTTCCTTCACGTGGTAGGCGCCGAAGTGGGTGGACAGGTACGACTTGATGCCGTCGGGATTGCCCCGCGGCACCAGGCCGCCGGTGGTGACCAGCGCGATCTTCGCGTGCCCGAGATCGCCGATCCCCGGCGCCGCCGCCACCTCCTGAAAGGGCGGCAGCGGGATCTCCGTCTCCATCGGCCCACCCGCGAGCTTCGCCAGCAGCAGGTCCACGGCACGCTCGGCCGCCGGCCGGGCCGCCCGCGTGTTCCAGCGCCCACCGCGCGGCAGCAGCCCCTCCTCGCCGCCCGGAGCGACGATTTCGCCGGTGAGAAGCTTCACGATCAGCGGGGCCGAGGCCCCGATGGCGGCGCGCATGTCGCCGGAGAACTCCCCGGTTTCCACCACCGGGATGTCGCGCCGGATCGCATCGGCACCGGGGTTGGACGGCGCCATGGCGGTCAGCACCGGGATGCCCGACTCGGCGCCCACCGCCCGGCACACCCCCGCGCACGCCAGACCGTAGCGCCCCGAGCCGAAGGCCGGCCCGGCGAACAGCAGATCCGGCTCCGCCTGCTTCACCAGTTCAAGCAGCCGCGCCGTGGCCTCCTCCTCGTTCTCCGAGAAGTGGTCGTCGCCGCAGTAAACGGTGGTGACGATGGCGGCGCCTTCGCCCAGGAGCGATTGCAGCAGCCTCCCTGGCCCGACCGCGCCGTCCAGGGCGCCCGGCGGCGTACCCGCGCTCTCCTCGCCGCCGAGGCCGGCGAAGAACTGGTTCACGTAGTGGACGATGCGCTTCATGGGGTCCTCCCTGAGCCTCGGTTGCCTCCCTGTCACCCAACCGGCCCGCCCACGTCCAAAATCGTCATTCCGGCAGGACAGGCTGTACCAAAACTCGATTCAAGAGAGGCAACAACCCCTTGAAACGTCATTCCCGCGAAACAGGTTGTGTCAAAACACTCCAGGCGAAAACGTTACGAATACGTCATTCCCGCGAAAGCTTGCCCCCGATCGGGGTCGGGGGCAAGCTTTCGCGGGAATGACGTATTGTGGGGCGGGAATGACGTTTCGTGTACGGCGGTGTCCGACAATCCTGTGTTGCCTCCATGGTAAGCCCGTTTATCCCGGTCGGGCCGTCAGCGTCGAGCCGCCGATGGGGTCGATGGCGCCGATGATGTTCTGCACCGGAATCTCCACCGTCCCGGCCACGTCGCCCTGGATTGCCCCGAGGAACGCGTCGCCGCCGAGGACCCGCCCCATGGGTCCCTCCAGCCGCACCTTCTCGGGACAGTTGCCCACGCTCACCATGGCGTCCGCCTGGGGCGCCACGTCCACCAGCGCCGGGCCGTCGCCGCCGGACTCCTCCTTGGCCACCAGCACCGTGCGCAGCCCCGCCTCCTCGCACGCCCGGCAGGCCAGCATCAGGTCCACGTCCGCCTGCCCGCCGCCGTCCTTGGTGATGACCACGCCGTCCGCCTCCACCACGTGCCTGAGCAGCCGCGCCGCGTGAAAGGCCGCGGCCGCCTTCTCGTCATAGGTGGCGTAGTGGTTCGCCAGCACCATGCCGGCGAACACCAGGGTGTCGTTGTGCCGCCGGTACAGGTCCCGGATCAGGGGATGGTTCAGGATGTCGTGGGTGGCGTTCTTGGTGGGCTTGGTATAGCCGTCGTTCACCAGCGCGCCGTCCAGGATCTCGTTGGGGTGGACGATGCTCGGTACGATGTCCTTGGTGCTGGTGCCGTAGAAGAGCTTCTGGCGGCCGATGCCGTGGGAGTAGGCGAAGCTGAGATAACCGATGCGCGGCAGACCCGAAGCAGGCCGGCGCCAGTCGAGCGAGAACGCTTCCGTGCGCGCCGGCGCCGCGCGCTTCGTGGTCTCCGCCAGGAACACCGCCGCGCGCAGCCCCGCGCGCATGAGCGCCAGGCCGAACTGGCCCGGATCGGCATCTTCCCGCGCCCTGGGCACCACCACCAGCCCCGGCATGCGCCCGAAGCGGCTCAGCTCGCTGCCCGGGCCGCACATGTCGATGACGGCCTCCTCCGACCGCGGCAGCGACCCGGACGTCACCACCGCCACGCCGTCCAGCGCATGGGTGCGACCCGCACCGCACTGGGACAGCGCCCCGAGGCTCCCGGGGAACGCCCCGCCGAAGGCGCCCTCCTTCCAGCGCGGCTCGACGATGTCCGCCACGTGCAGCACCCTCGCGCGCTCCCCCGGCCGCACGATGCTCAACTCCACGTCGGCGATGAGCGGCTCCGTGAGCACCTCGGCGCGCAACGCCTCCTGGTTGACAACGAGTTCGCCTTCCCGATACTCGGTGTGGGCGCCCCAGGAAAGGGACCGGACAGGGTAGTGGGCCAGCTCGAAATCCACGTGACCTCCTCGGCGTGTGGACGGGTATCGGATTCGCGGCAATCCCTGTCTACCAAACCCGGCGGCGCAGTGCGAGCATCGGAAACGATGGCGTCTCCTAAGATCGATCAAAGCCGGGAAGTGTCGCCCGACTGCTATCAGAAAACCCGGCGTCCGGGTTGAAGGGCCTGTGAGAGGCCGCACGCGCCGGACCCCCACTCGCGTCCGGTCAACTCCCACATCGACTTAAAGGACAGACCGTCGTATGAGAAACCTGCGCGGCCGTCGGTACACCTAAGGAAATTTCGTTTCAAAGGAGCATGAGGTACAATCTACGGGATTCTCTATCGCGCGGATCCGGCAAGGCGGTGACTCGCCCGACACATCGGAGTAAACGATAGTGGTGACATACACCGATCAAGAGATCGAGTCGCTTCTACGAGAACGCAAGCCCTTGCCGGCAGACTGGCGACGACGTACGCGGATGGTGTCCAAGCGCGGTCACCTAGAGCAGCATCTAGATGTCACCGGCGACGCCGGAAGCGAATTCCGCGTCATTCTCAGGGAAAGCAGCATCAACGCCCTGGACTTCTCCGTCATTCTTGCCGTACTCGTCCCGCGCTCGAATCAGGTATTTCGGCTCTGCCGTTACAACGGCAGGAGTCACGAACACACCAACCACATCGAAGGTGAGTCATTCTACGACTTTCACATTCACCATGCGACAGAGCGGTATCAGGAGATCGGCACGCGGGAGGACGCCTACGCCGAGCCGACGGATCGTTACGGCACCCTCTACGACGCCCTTCGCTGCCTACTAGCGGACGCGATCTTCGACGTGCCGGTCGAACGACAAGGCGACCTCTTCGAGGAGGATGGCGATGCCAATTGAAACCATAGAACAGGATTTCCACCAGAAAGTGTCGCAGAAGATCCGGCTGTCGGCGGAAGGCATCAACCGTTTCCGAGTATTCACGCCATTCTTGTTCGAAGACGGGGATCACTTGGCCATCGTCCTGAAGAAAGAGGGTACGCGGTGGGTGCTCTCCGACGAGGCGCACACTTATATGCACCTGACCTACGACATCGACGAGAAAGATCTGCATCGAGGAACCCGTCAGACAATCATCTCCAACTCCCTGTCTACTTTTGGAATTGAGGATCACGACGGCGAGCTAGTACTCGAAGTCCCCGAGGAACGTTACGGGGACGCACTGTATTCTTTTGTTCAGGGACTGCTCAAGATCACCGACGTCTCCTTTCTGTCGCGAGAGCGCGCTCGGTCCACCTTCATGGACGATTTTCGCCATTTGCTGAGCGAGGCGGCCCCCGAGGAGCGCCGGACCTTCGATTGGAGCGATCCCGAGCACGATCCCAGTGGAATGTACCCGGTAGATTGCCGTATCAATGGGACTTCCAGGCCATTTTTTGTTCACGGGCTCACCAGTGACGGCAGGACACGTGATGCCACGATCGCTTTGCTCCAGTTCGAGAAGTGGGGACTCCCGTTCCGGTCCCTGGCCATCTTTGAAGATCAGGAGTCCATCAATCGTAAAGTGCTGGCACGCTTCAGTGACGTATGCGAAAAGCAGTTTTCCAGCCTTACGGCGAACCGCGAGCGAATCACACGCTTCCTGAATGAGAACATGTCGGCATGACACAATCCTGGACCGGCTGTTGACTTGTTGCGCTTCGCCATCAAGGGAGCAACAGCTCCACGCACTCCAGGGCCGCACCCGATCAAGGTGAGCATGTAAGGGCGTGGCAATGAACCGGAGGACAACACCAAGCCAAGAGCAAGTCTCAGGATGACGGTGAGTTGAGGGCTACGAACGTGACCCATCCGACAACCGACCTAACCGACGAAACACCCCTGCGGCCCGACCTCCCCATCTGCGACCCGCACCATCACCTGTGGCGGCGTCCGGCCAACCCCTATCTGCTGAACGACTTCCTGCGCGACGCCACCGGCGGCCATCGCGTCGTCTCCAGCGTGGCCGTGGAGTGCGGCGCCATGTACCGGGAGACCGGGCCGCCGGAGTTGCGGCCGGTGGGGGAGACGGAGTTCCTGGAGGGCATCGCGGCCGGGAACGCGCGCGCGGACAACCCCGCCGTGGTGGCGGCGGCCATCGTGGCCTATGCCGACCTGGCCCTGGGCGACGGCGTGGCCGCGGTCCTCGAAGCCCACCTGGAGGCCGGCCCCACCCGGCTGCGCGGCATCCGCTATTCCACCATGTGGGACGCCTCGGACGCGTTCCGGAGCGTGGAGCGGCCCGGCTTGCTGCGGGACGCCGCGGTGCGCAGGGGCGTGGGGTGCCTGCGGCGCTACGGGCTGAGCTTCGACGCCTGGCTCTACCACCCGCAGCTCCCGGAGCTGGTGGAGTTGGCGCGGGACTTCCCGGACCTGCCCATCATCCTCGACCACATCGGCGGACCGCTGGGCCTCGGCCCCTACGAGGGACGGCGCGACGAGGTGTTCCGGGCCTGGAGCACCGACATCGCCGCGCTGTCCGAATGCGCCAACGTGACACTCAAGCTGGGCGGCGTCGGTTCACTGCGCTCGGGCTACGACTGGCACACGCGCGAGTCCCGGCCCGGTTCCGCCGAACTGGCGGAGGCCATGCGGCCGTACTTCGAGTTTTGCATCGAGAAGTTCGGCGCCGACCGCTGCATGTTCGAAAGCAACTTCCCGGTGGACCGGGTATCTTATTCCTATGTTGCCGTGTGGAACTCGTTCAAGATCGTGGCACGGGGGTGCTCCGAGGCGGAGCGGAAGGCGCTGTTCCACGACACGGCCGTAGGGGTCTACCGGCTCGACAGGGCGGCTTGAGCATCGCCCGTGGACTCCCGCTCCCCGGGCTGGCCCCTCCCGACCCCTGGATTCCCGCCCCCGATCGGGGTCGAGGGCAAGCTTTCGCGGGAATGACTCATTGGGGTGTAGCGGGATTCCATTTGACACAGCCTGTTCCGCGGCTATGACGGAAGAGAGCGGGAATGACGGATGCGAGGCTACGTCATGGAGGCTACGCGAATGAGCGACGACAAGGTTCTCTACGAAGTAAAGGGACAGACCGCCTGGATCACCCTCAACCGCCCGGAGGCGCTGAACGCCATCGACGAAGAGATGCGCCTCGGCATCGTCGGGATGTGCGCCCGGGCGCAGGCGGACCGGGGCGTGCAGGTGGTGCTGGTCCGGGGGGCGGGGGAGAAGGCCTTCACCGTGGGCGGGGACCTGAAGGAGCGCGCGCAACGCAACGCCGTCCCGGCCGAGGCGCAGGCGTCGCCGCTGGAGGCGCGTCAGGCCAGGCAGTTGCCGGGCGGCCCTTCGCCCATCGAGGCCTTTGCGTTGTTGCAGAAGCCCGCCATCGCGCTGCTGCACGGCTACACGGTGGGGGCGGGCCTGCTCATCGCCATGGCCTGCGACGTCCGCATCGCCGCGGACAACGCGCGGCTCGGGGTCACCGAGGTGCGGCGCGGTTTCATGCCGGCGTCCGGCGGCACCCAGCGGCTGGCGCGCATCGTGGGCCCGGCCAAGGCGCTGGAGATCTGCCTCTCGGGCGACCTGATCGACGCCGCGGAAGCGTACCGCATCGGGCTCGTCAACAAGCTGGTGGCGGTGGACGGGTTGACGCAGGCGGGCGAGGAGATGGCCGCCTCCTTCGCCAAGGGCGCGCCGCTGGCCCTGCGCTACGTCAAGGAATCGGTGCACAAGGGCGTCGACCTGCCGCTGGACCAGGCGCTGCGGCTGGAGTCGGACCTCGCCGCTTTCGTGCTCACCACCGAGGACAGCAAGGAGGGGCCACGGGCCTTTGTCGAGAAGCGCCCGCCGGTGTGGACGGGGCGTTGATTCGTTTCCGGACTTCGGATACAGGACACGGATATCAGGCCGAGGATCGCGGCCTCTGTCCACCCAATCCTTTAGCGGAGGAAACCGAAATGCTCAGAATCGATGCCGACGCACACGTTCTCGAAACCGAGGAGACCTGGGAGTTCATGGACGGCGCCGACCGCAAGTACCGGCCCGAGGTCGTGGGCTCCCCCAACGGCTCCGGGTCCGGAGACCAGTACTGGCTGGTGGACGGCACCCTGCGCCTCAAGACCCGCAACGTGGGCAAGGACACGCCGCTGGAGTCCCGGGAACTGCGCGACGTGGCCGCCCGCCTCAGGCACATGGACGAGCTCAAGGTGGACATCCAGGTCATCTTCCCCACCATCTTCATCATCCCGCTGACGCCACGGCCCGAGATCGAGCTGGCGCTGTGCCGCAGCTACAACCGCTGGATGGGAGAATGCTGGAAACAGTCCGACAACCGCCTGCGCTGGGTGGCGGTGGTGCCGCTGCTGAGCCCGGAGCAGGTGTACGAGGAAGCCCGGCTGGCCAGGGAGAACGGCGCGGTGGGCATCTACATGCGCGGCTCCGAGGGTGAACGGCTGCTGAACGACCCCTTCTTCTACCCGGTGTACGACGCCGCCGAGAGACTGGACGTCCCCGTGTGCATCCACGCCTCCAACGGCAGCTCCGTGCTGTTCGACTACTACAAGTACGAGCCCGTGGCCTTCTCGAAGTTCAAGCTGGTGGTGGTGGGAGCGTTCCACACCATCGTGGCGGGCGGCATCCCCGAGCGATTCCCGAAACTCAAGATGGGGTTCCTCGAGGTCAGCGCACAGTGGCTGCCCTACGCGCTGACCGACCTGCAGAAACGCCCGTACATAAAGGAGCAGGGGCTCAACCGCAACGAACTGCTGGCAAGGAACCGGATCTGGGTCGGCTGCGAGACCACCGACGATCTTCCCTACGTCATCGAGAACGCCGGGGAGGACCACCTGGTGGTGGGCACCGACTACGGCCACGCCGACAGCGCCACCGAGCTGCTGGCCATCGACGGCGTCGCCAACGACCCGCGCCTGAGCCCGGAGGTCGCGGCCAAGATCGTCGGAGGGAACGCTCGCGCGCTGTACAACCTGTGAGTGACCTGCTCCCCGTTTCGTCCGCACTCATGAGTTAGCGGTCTTGGGCTTCGGTCCTCCCGGAACCGGGCTGCAAACCCCATCGGTGTGAGTCCTTCAAGGCGAAAAGGAACGAAAATGCTCAGAGTCGACGCCGACGCACACGTTCTCGAAACCGAGGAAACCTGGGAATTCATGGACGGCGCCGACCGCAAGTACCGCCCCGACGTCGTCGGCTCCCTCAACGGCGCCGGCGAAATCGACGAGTACTGGCTGGTGGACGGCACCCTGCGGCTCAAGTCCCGGAACGTCGGCAAGGACACCCCGCCGGAATCCCGCGAACTGCGGGACGTGGCAGTGCGGCTCAAGCACATGGACGAGTTGAAGGTGGACATCCAGGTCATCTTCCCCACCATCTTCATCATCCCCCTCACGCCACGGCCCGAGATCGAGCTGGCGCTGTGCCGCAGCTACAACCGCTGGATGGGGGAATGCTGGAAACAGTCCGACAACCGCCTGCGCTGGGTGGCGGTGGTGCCGCTCCTGAGCACCGGCCAGGTGTACGACGAAGCCAGGGCGGCCAAGCAGAACGGCGCGGTGGGCATCTACATGCGCGGCTCCGAAGGCGAGCGGCTGCTGAGCGATCCCTACTTCCATCCCGTCTACGACGCCGCCGAGAGGCTGGACATCCCGGTCTGCATCCACTCCTCCAACGGCAGCCCCGTGCTGTACGACTACTACAAGTACGAGACCGTGGGCTTCTCGAAGTTCAAGCTGGTGGTGGTGGGCGCGTTCCACACCATCGTCATGGACAAGATCCCGGAGCGTTTCCCGAAGCTCAAGATGGCGTTCCTGGAGGTGGGTTCCCAGTGGCTCCCCTACGCCCTGAGCGACCTCTACAAGCGCTACCACATGACCGGCAAGGAGTTCAGCAAGAAGGACCTGCTGGCGCAGACCCGCATCTGGATCGGCTGCGAGACCAACGACGACCTCCCCTACGTCATCGACACCGCCGGCGAGGACCACCTGGTGGTCGGCACCGACTACGGCCACGCCGACAGCGCCACCGAGCTGCTCGCCCTGGACGGCGTCGCCAACGATCCGCGGCTGACGCCGGCGGTCGCCGCCAAGATCACCGGGGAGAACGCGCGGGCGCTGTACGACCTGTGAGGGTCAACAACAGCCTGCCATTCAACGGAGTTCTCCAATCTCTGCATTGGAGAATATGTGCCGATCAAAATCGGAAGAAGCTCAAGGATCAACCGCCGGGTATCACACGCTTGACGAGAATCTGCACAGGATGGGGTTTGAGCGGGCGACGAATGACAGCGGCCGGAAAGTCTCGTGGCGCTGGCAGAAGCGTACCGAACGAGACGAACCGGTAATACTTGAACTGCTCGCGGACGCGCCCGAGATCGCCGGCGGCAAGGCGGGACGGCGCTGAAGGTTGGTCTTCGCTTTCTTTTGAGGTGCCGCGATCCCCTCGCACCGTTCAACCTTGGGGTTTCGGGGCGCCTCGGTCTGTCCCGCTATTCACCCAAGGCAACCCATCGCGCCGAACCCAAGGCCCATCAGCGCGGCGACGGCCAGAGTTCGCATAAGGGACTGGTGCCGCCAGAGGAGCATGGCCGCGCTTACCGCGCCGACCGCCAGGACCCGCCAGTCCAGGGAGTACCAGTCCGGCACCAGGAGCTTGAGCGGGCCGCTTTGCCGGGATGACAGGTCGGCGAACAGGACGTGCAGGCCGAACCAGATGGAGAGGTTGAGGATGACGCCCACCACCGCGGCCGTGATTGCCTCCAGGGCGCCCTTGAGCCGTGGCTGGGCGGTGAGCTGCTCGATGTAGGGCGCGCCGGCGAATATCCACAGGAAGCAGGGTGCGAACGTCACCCAGAGCGTGACCAACGCACCGGCGATTCCCATGCTCAACCCGCCCGCCCGGTATGCGGCGATGTAGCCGACGAACTCCGTCACCAGGATCAGCGGTCCCGGGGTGGTCTCCGCCAGCCCCAGGCCGTCCATCATTTCACCGGCCGTCAGCCAGCCGTGATGGGTCACCACGTCCTGTGCCAGATAGGCCAGCACCGCGTAGGCGCCGCCGAAGGTGACCACCGCGAGGCGGGAGAAGAAGTTGCCGAGCTGCACCAGGATGTCGTAGCCGCCCACGGCCACCAGCAGCAGCACCGGCGCCCACCAGACGACCATCCACAACGCCACCGTCCGCGCCGTGCCGGACAGCGGCGCGCCGCCCCGCGCGGACCCGATTTGTCCGGCGCCCCGGCCGCCCAACAGGAAAAAGCCGGCCAGGGCGGACAGCAGGATGATGACGGGGAACGGGACCGACAGGAAGAAGATCCCCACGAAGGCCAGCCCCGCGACGATCCAGTGCACGGCTGAATGCAGCGCTCTGTTCGCCACCCTCAGCAATGCCTCGATGACGATGACCAGGACCGCACCCTTGATCCCCAGGAACAGCGCGGCCACCACCGGCAAGTGGCCTCCGGCAGCGTAGAGCATTGCCAGCCCCAGCACCACCAGAGCGCCCGGGACCACGAACAGGAGGCCCGCCACCAAGCCGCCGGGCACGCCGCGAAGCTGCCACCCCGAGTAGGTGGCGAGTTGCATGGCCTCGGGGCCGGGCAGCAGCATGCAGAAGCTGAGCGCGCCCAGGAACCGCGCCTCGTCGAGCCACCCTTCCTCCTCCACCAGGACACGGTGCATGAGCGCGATCTGCGCCGCCGGGCCGCCGAAGGACAGTATCCCGATGCGCCAGAACACGCTGAACAGCCGGCGCCAAGTGACGGTGGAGTCCCGATGCACGCCGGCACCGGAGTCTGCGACCCCCGTCATTTCCTCTTTACCTGGGGGTTCCAGGGGGCTTCACCCGACCCGAGCACGCGACGAAGCAGGTCTTGGGCGTCGCGCCATCGCAATACTCGCCGGACCCCGGTGCGCTACTCGGCCGCCTCGACCTTGTCCTGCGTCCGCAGCTCGAAGTCGGAGGCGTCGTGGCGCTCGCGAAGCTGCTGGTCGAGCGGGCCGCTGGTCTTGTTGACGATGCGTCCGCGCTTCACCGCGTCGCGCGCCGCCATCTCATCGAACCAGCGCAGGACGTGGGTGTAGGTCCGGATGTCCAGGAACTCGGCGGCGCCGTAGAGGCTGCCGGTGGTGAGCACGCCGTACCAGGGCCAGATGGCCATGTCGGCGATGGTGTAGACGTCGCCGGCCGCGTAGCGGTTCTCGGCCAGCCGCTTGTCGAGGACGTCGAGCTGCCGTTTCACCTCCATCGTGAAGCGGTCGATGGGGTACTCCATCTTGTAGGGCGCGTAGGCGTAGAAATGGCCGAAGCCGCCGCCGAGGTAGGGGGCGGAGCCCATCTGCCAGAACAGCCACGACAGGCACTCGGCGCGCTCCGACGGGTCCTCCGGGACGAAGGCGCCGAACTTGTCAGCCAGGTAGAGCAGGATGGAGCCCGACTCGAACACCCGCGTGGGCGTGGGCATCGAGTAGTCCACCAGCGCCGGGATCTTCGAGTTGGGATTGATGGCCACGAACCCGGAGCCGAACTGGTCGCCCTCGCGGATGTTGATGATCCACGCGTCGTACTCCGCGCCGCCGTGCCCGGCCGCCAGCAACTCCTCGAGCATGATGGTCACCTTCACGCCGTTGGGCGTTCCCAGGGAGTAGAGCTGGAGCGGGTGCTTGCCGCGCGGCAGCTCCTTCTCATGCGTGGCGCCGGAGACGGGCCGGTTGATGTTGGCGAACCGGCCGCCGTTCTCGCGTTCCCACTTCCAGACCTTGGGGGGGACGTAGTCGGTGGTATCAGCCATGGAGTTGTCCTTAAAGTTGTGGGGATCTTGTCGGGATCACTTCTACGGTTGAAGCAACCACTCCCGTTCGTCTCCCGTTCGTCCTGAGCGTAGCGCCGCGCCAGCGGCGCGAAGTCGAAGGACGCCGTCTAGTTCCCCTTCCCCTTGAGCCGCCTGTACCACCCCACGAAGTCCGAAACCGCCGCCGGGATGTCGTACTCCGCGTCGAAGCCCAGCTCGGTCTGGGCGCGGGTGATGTCCAGGAACACCGAGGAGGTCTGCGAGGTGGCGGCGCTGTCGTCGATGCCGAGCCTGGCGCCGGGCACCACCTGCTTGAAGATGTCGATGAGCTCCTGGTTGTCGTAGGGCTTGCCGACGCCCAGGTTGAAGACGCGGCTCTTGACGCCCTCGGTCTGGAGGGCCAGGACCACGCCGCGGGCGGCGTCCTTGGAATAGAGCCATTCCATCACGCCGGGCGGGACGGTGTGCTCGACGCCGTCCACCGACTTCTCCACAAGGGTGCGGAACATGGCGCTGGGGCGGCCGCCGCCGCCGGGGATCCAGGGGCCGCACACGTTGGGGAAGCGCACGGCGCGGAAGTCGACCCCGTGGGAGCGCGCGTAGTTGTAGCCCAGGTTCTCGCCCGCCCACTTGGTGGCGGAGTAGAACGAGTTGGGCCGGGGCAACGCCTCTTCCTTGCTGCGGTCGCCGTTGTCCTCGCCGCCGGCCACGCCCCGGGCCACGGCCGCGGTGCTGATCATGACCACGCGCTCGGCGCCGTGGAGCCGGGCCGCCTCCAGCACGTTGGCGGTGCCCATGATGTTCACCTGGATGGCGCCGTAGGGGTTCTCCTGGGCGCCGGTGCCAAGGTTGGGGTAGGCCGCCGTGTGGACGATGCGGGTGACGCCGTGCTCGTTGATGACCTTGCCCAGGTCGAAGGGATTCAGCAGGTCGCCGCGGAACAGGGACACGCTGCCCACGTCCACCACGTCCGCCAGCGCGTTGAGGTTGGGAGCGATGTCGAACAGCACGGGCTTCTCGCCCTGCTGTACGAGGATGCGCGCGATCTGGGAGCCCACCAGTCCCGCGCCGGTGATCATGGTCGTCATGGGTTGCCTCCGGGGATTGATTTCGCGGGGCGGGTCCACACCCGCTGCGTTGCAGGAGTTCTCATAACACACTGGCCCGGGGAGTGCACCGACCGCCCCGTACACGGCGCTGTTCGCGTCATTCCCCCGTCATCTCCGTCATTCCCGCGGAACAGGCTGTGGCAAAACTCCGCTCAGCCACGAAACGGCACCAACACCCCGAATCGTCATTCCCGCGGAAGCGGGAATCCAGGGGCGGTGGCGGGGCACTACCGCGGCGTTTCCTCACTCCACCCCACCTGGATTCCCGCTTCCGCGGGAATGACGGTCCGGGCGCCCGTGGCGGTGGAGCCGTGAGACCTGATGGTTTGCGGTGGACAAAACTGCCCAAAAAGGAATAAGAAGTAGCTGAACAAGAGGAGCCAGAGGAGGATCTATAGTGAGCGTAAGTGAATCAACCGCAACGAGTGCCCTGGAGGAGCTTGCCGCCGAGATCGTCGTATCGGCGGACTCCCACATCATGGAACCCACGGACCTGTGGGTGAACAACCTGCCGGAGAGCTTCAAGGGCCGCTATCCCGAGTTCCCGCCCCGCAACGCCATCGGCGAGAAGCCCGGCGGCTACGATCCCAAGGCTCGGATCGAGGAGATGGCGGTGGACGGCGTGTCCGCCGAGGTGCTGTACCCGACCCTGGGGCTGCGCCTGTTCGCCCTGGAGGACGCGGAGCTCCAGGAGGCCTGCTTCGAAATCGCCAACGACTGGCTCATCGACTACTGCAACGTGCACCCCGACAAGCTCGTCGGCGTACCGTCGGTCTCGCTCTACAACGTCGACAACGCCATCAAGGAGATGGAGCGCTGCAAGAAGGCCGGGCTGGTGGGCGTCCTGATCTGGCAGGTGCCGCCGGACCACCTTCCCTTCACCAGCGACCACTACAACCCGTTCTGGGAGGCGGCGCAGGACCTCCGGATGCCCGTCAACCTGCACATCCTGACGGGCTTCAACTACAGCCGCTACGAGCGGCACGGTCTGGACATCTACCGCATGACCGTCAACCAGAAGCTGGCGGACGCCGCCAACACGTTGTTCGACCTTGTCTTCGGCGGCCCCATGTCCAACTACCCGGACCTCAAGTTCGTCTACGTGGAGAACGAGATCTCGTGGGTGCCGTTCTACCTCCACGAGTGGGACAAGTACTTCAAGCGCCACGCCACGCGCGCGCCGCTGCCGCACATGAAGAAGCTCCCGAGCGAGTACTGCAACGAGCAGTTCTACGCCACCTTCTTCAGCGACCCCACGGGCGGACGGCTGCTGGACTGGTGGGGCAGCGAGACCTGCATGTGGTCCAACGACTACCCGCACGCGGCGTCCACCTGGCCGCACTCGCGCCAGGTCATCGCCGACGAACTGGGGCACTTGCCGAGGGACATCTTCCGCAAGGTCGTGCGCGAGAACGTGCTGCGGCTGTACGACCTCAAGCTGGGGGGCGTCAACGCCTGAGGGGACTTCGATCGATTGAGAAGGCGCCGTTCACCCCGAGCCCTTCGACAGGCTCAGGACAAGCGGAGTCGAAGGGCGCCATCCCGCAAAGAACACGAAACGTTCGAAAGGAGATCACCATGGAAGCACTCGCGGAGAAGCAAGAAGTCGAGGAAAGGCCCAAGGCCTACCGGTATTCGCTGAAGACCCCCTACATGCAGCAGGGCCGGGTCACGCAGCTCGTGGCCAAGACCGACAACATGTGGATACACACCAAGATCAACTCCGAGGGCGGCGAGAACGCGGTCCACTGCCACCTGGACGAGGACCACTCGTTCGTCGTGCTCGAAGGGCAGATGTCGGTGTTCGACGAGAAGGGCAACGAGCTGAAGATCGACAAGTACCAGGGCATCATGATCCCCAAGGGCGCGTACTACCGCTACCTCAACACCGGCGACGGCAACCTCGTGGTGCTGCGCATCGGCTGCGGCATCGACGCCAAGCCGCCTCGGGGCGACGACGCGCGCCTCGGCCCGGACGGCAAAGAGATTCCTTCCGACTCGGAGGAGAACAAGACGCTGCCGCCCATCGAGATGCCCGGCAAGTTCTTCGCGGAATCCGCGGGGTAGTCACCGTTCGGTGAGCAGTTCTTCAGGGAGTTCGCGGGGAATCGCCGTTCGTTCCGAGCCCTTGGCCAAGCTCGGGACAGGCGAAGTCGAAGGACATCTCACTTTCCCGGACGAACCCCCAGTATCCTGCGTCACGTAGTTCGTTACCCGGCGCTTCGGGGACCCGCTCCGGCGGGAACCTCGAAGCGCCGGTGCCTTCCTGCCTGCAAGCCGCGGTCGCACGGGAGACTTTCCACCACGCGGGCCAGATCGCGACTCCGCACACCCGGCCGGTAGCACGTCCTTTCCCACACCATGCTGCACCACACCGGCCAGATCCTCTACAACATCCTGCTGCCGCTACTGCTCATGGTGGGCTTCGGCACGCTGCTCCAGCGCTACCAGCCGCTGAGCCTGGAGACCCTCGCCCGCATCAGCATGTACCTGCTGGTGCCGTCGTTCCTGCTGGTGAAGATCTACGACAGCGACATCCCCTGGGGTGAGATCTTGCTCATCGCCCTGGTCTTCCTGATCGTGCTGGGCGTCCTGGGGATTCTGCTGCTCGCGGGCTGCCGCGCCATCCACGCCCCCAACGAGACCGTCGCCGCCGCCATCCTCGGGAGCATCGTGTTCAACGCCGGCAACTTCGGCATACCCGTGGCCCACCTTCTCTACGTGGAGGGCGGCACGCTTTTCCGGGGCCAGCCGGACACGGAAGCCGGCCTGCACGTGCAGGCGCTGGTGGTGATGCTCAGCAACCTGCTGGTATGGATCCTGGGCTACGCGGTGCTGGCGGTGGCCAAGGGCGGGCGCGCGCGGGAGGCCCTGGGTATCCTCAAGCTCCCCATACCCTACGCACTCGTGACCTCCTTCGTGCTTCGGGAGATCCGTCTCAGGTCGTTCAACGGGGCGGACTTCCTGCCGGTATGGGCCTCGTTTCCCCTGCGCTCGCTGGCCGGCGCTCTGGTGCCCATGATGCTCGTCGCCCTGGGCGCCCAACTCGCCAGAGGCGCCCGCTGGCGCCGATGGCGCGAGGTCGTGCCCATCGCCTTCGTCAAACTGCTGGCCTTGCCCGCGCTCATCGGCGTCGTGGCCTACGCCTTCGGCCTCTGGCCCTGGCCCGGCGCCCACCTCGTCATCGGCGCCGCCGCCCCCACCGCCGTCAACACGCTGATCCTCACCATCAAGCTCGACGGCGACGCCGAGCTCACCGGCGACATCGTCTTCTGGACCACGATCTTCTCCGGCGTCACCGTCGCCGGCGTCATCGCCGTAGTGACCGCGCTGGGGGCGGCTTGATGCATTCGCGACGGGGGTGGTACTTTCACGCCTGAACCCGTCGTTGGAGTGGAGAAAGCGCCAAACCGCACACTTTCGTCATTCCCCCGGAACAGACTGTGTCACAACATCGCCCGGACAAGAACTGGCACCGACGCCCCAATGAGTCATTCCCGCGAAAGCGGGAATCCAGGCTGGGTGAGGCGGGGGAACGCCCGTCTTGCCCCTCCTCACCCCTGGATTCCCGCTTCCGCGGGAATGACTCATTGGGGTGTAGCGGGATTCCGTAACTACCAGAAATCATTGAACAAGATTTTGTTTTCATATCAATAACCTTTCGGGGCGGGGCGTATGTCCCTCGACAATCACCGCAACAAGGCTGGGAGGAACCCATGAAACTGGCAAACCAAGTAGCAGTCATCGTCGGCGGTGCCCGCGGCATCGGCGAAGGCATCGCCCGCACCTTCGCCGGCGAGGGCGCGAAGATCGCCCTCGTGGACCTGCAAAGGACGAAAACCGAGTTGGACGCCGTCGCTCAATCCATCCGGGAAAACCACGGCGAGGCGGTGGCCATGACCGCCGACGCCACCGACCTGGGGCAGGTCGAGCGGATGGTGGCGGACGTGGTGGCGCGCTGGGGCCGGCTGGACATCCTCGTCAACAGCGTCGGCTTCCGCGGTCCCATGGTCGAGGTACACGAGATCACCGAAGAGGAATGGGACAACGTCCTCAACGTCAACCTCAAGGCCATCTTCCTCTGCTGCAAGGCCGCTCTGCCCGTGATGATCGAGCAGAAGCACGGCAGCATCGTCAGCATCTCCGGCACCGCCGGCCGCGAGGGCATGGCGCTGCGCGGCTCCCTGTGCGCCGCCAAGTGGGGCCTCCTGGGTCTCACTCAGACCATCGCCAAGGAAGCCGGCCCCTCGGGCGTGCGCGCCAACGTCATCTGCCCCGGGGGCATGGACGAAGCCGACCTGCGCGAGATGTACCGCGACCGGGCGGAAGGCCTGGGCGTGTCCTTCGAGGAGTTGTGGGAGAGCGTCCTGAAGCAGACCCCGCTCCGGAAACACGCACTGCACGAAGAGGTGGCCAACGCCGCCCTGTTCCTGGCGTCGAGCGATTCGTCGCATACCACGGGTGAGGCGTTGAACGTGTCAGGCGGGCGGTTGATGTCGTGACCCATGCCAGCGTGCCCAAGGAGGTCCCATGAGACACGTTCCGACTGTACTGCTTCTGGTGGGCCTTCTCCTGGGCCATGCCGGCGCCGCGGCCGGTCTGGTCGAGTGGGAGTCCGAAGAGAGCTCCGTGCGCCTGTCGCGCTCCGCCCACAAGGCGGACTTCTTCCGGCTGAGCAACCACTTCATCAGCCAGGACAACAAGATCTTCTGCGGGCCTGTCTCTTCGGCCATCGTCTTGAACGCGCTGAGGCTGGGCAAGAAGAAGGGGCTCCCCCAGGACACCCACTCCATCGCGGAGGATGAACGCGCTTGGCTCCCCCAGGGGTTCAACCCCTTCTTCGGGAAGTACACGCCGAACAACGTCCTCACCGACCGGACCAAGACCAAGATCGAGGTGCTGGGCAAGCCCATCGAGATCCAGGGGGCCATGAAGAAGGACTTTGGCCTGCAACTCCGGCAACTGGCCCAGGCCCTGAGCGCCCACGAACTCGATGTGAGGGTCCGCGTGGTCGATGAGGAGACGAACGACGACGTGATCAAACGTGAGCTGGCGAAGAACCTGGCCGCCCCCGGTGACTACGTGCTCGTGAACTACCACCGCAAGACCCTGGGCCAGAAAGGCGGCGGGCACATCTCCCCCCTCGGAGCCTATGATGAGGCGAGCGATTCCTTTCTGATCATGGACGTCAACCCGAACCGGGCCCCGTGGGTGTGGGTGAGCGCGGCCGATCTGATCAAGGCCATGCGCACCTTCGATACCGTGGAGAACCGAGGCTACCTGTTGATCGCCGAGGGACGATGATGGACCGGCGAGCAAGAGAATGCCCGCGGTCGCGATGAATTCCTCGTCGTCACCCGCTCCATGCATACGCGACATGCTCGGGCAGCCGAACCCCATGCGCTGCTGCGATGCACGCCGCACCCCTCCACCCCTGGATTCCCGCTTTCGCGGGAATGACTTTTCGGGTTGTAGCGGGCTTCTGTAACCAACTGAATTTGAGCACCGTGTCGAGGTCGAGGCTCGAGCCGATCCGAAGGCTCGCCACGCTCAACGTAGAGATCCGCTCGCGCAGACCCGCGATCTGGCCGAGCAGGTCGCCCACGGCCGCACCGGCGCCATGCGCGGCGCGGAAGGGCGGACGTTTTTCGAATTCACATACCCGCATCCAATCCAAGAGTTATTCACGCCCCACCATTGTGTGTGTATGGTCGCAAGCCCTTTTTGCGCACGGCGGCAGCGGCTTGCACAGGCGTCGGAGAGGAAGATGGCGAGGGTGAGTACGTCGTGCTAGCCTGTTGGCGAAACTCAGCCAACATAGAGAAAATCAGCAGGAATAGAGAAAATCAGCAGGGTTGGAAGGACGCACCGATGCACCCATGCACCGATGGTCAAGGGACCAGGAATACGCTGGGAGGAACGTCATGGCTGTATCCAGGCGCGCGTCCGGGCGCGACAGGAACCGCATTGCACATTCACCCGGGATGCCCCTAACACGCTGCGGCATCGTGAAGGCGACCGCCGCCCTTGGGCTGGCCGCCGTCTGCATGCTCACCGGCCCCGATACGCGGGCCGAGAACGAGTGCGGCCCGCACGAGGCGGGGGTGGAGATCGTCTGCTCCTCATCGATGCCAACGGCCACTACGCGGGATTCGAGGCGGGCCGCCTCATCACTTACGGCGAGAAGATGACGTTCACGCCCCGGGCGTGGGCAGCGAGCCGCTCGATATCGGCCGGCGGGTTCACGGATGCGCTGGGCTCCCGTGTCTCCCTCTCCAAGAGCACGCGGTACACGGGCGGCGTGGGACTCTCCGCCGGGACCGCGCGCACCCTCGGGGGCGGGGCGCTCACCCTGCGCGCCTCGGCGGATGTCGAGCGCGCCCTGGGCGGCGCGGAAACCAGCACGAGCGTTTCCGGGGAGACTCTCGAATCCGAAGCCCCCGCAACCCGCGTTCTGCTCGGGCTGGGCGGGAGCTGGCGCAAAGGGCGGTTCGCGCTCGGCGCGCAAGTGGCGGCGGGCGGCCCGGGTTCGGGTGACACCGAACACTCCGGCCGCGTCGACTTGAGCTGGAAGTTCTAGCAGGACCAATGGTCCACGAAGCTACTCGGCTGGAGACGCGCTACACGGCCAATTTTGCTGTTTCCATCCCATTGTACTCAACAAACCCGGTTCACCATCAGCCAGAATGGAAGTACGCACCGATGCACCGATGGAGACAAGGATCAGGGATGCACTTCGTTCCTACCCGGGATTTTAGACAAAGCCGCGGCGTGACCGTCGCCCTCGCGCTGGCCGCCGTCTGCATGCTCACAGGCCAGGCGGCGCGGGCGGAGAGCGAGTGCGGCCCGCCTCAAGCGGGACAGGATGTTGTCTGCTCGCCCTCCACGTACGATCCCGCGGACGGCAATATCTTTTACAGCCATGACGAGCACGGCAGGGACGAGACGAGCAGCGACTTCACCATCCGCCTCACCGAAGACCTCTCGATACGCTACGACCGCGAGCGTCCCGGCGACGACGTGTACGTCCACCCAGACGATGACACTCGCCTCAACGGCGCGGTCTGGATAGCGCCGGGGGAATTCGGGGAATATGCGGGGGACATCTCGCTCTCCTCCTCCGCCGACGTGACCTCGAACGCGCGGGGCATCTTCGCCGGCCACTACGGGAAGTCGGGCGCGCTGCGCATGGAAATTTCGGGCGGAGACTTTACAACCATGGGATCGCTTTCCCACGCGATCCACGGTTTTCGTTCTGAAGGCAGCGCCGGTGCACTTGACATCGTCGTCCGAGGCGCGAACATCGACACGGCGGGAGACTTCGCCTACGGCATCTACGGTGAGCATCAGGGCGAGGGCGAACTGGCGTTGACCGCCCGGGACCTCACCATCAACACGGCCGGATTCGTCGCTACCGGCATCGTCGGTCGGCATGAAGGCAGGGGCGATGTGGCGCTGACCGCCCGGGGCCTCACCATCGACACGGCCGGATTCACCGCTACCGGCATCGTCGGTTGGCATGAAGGCAAGGGCGATGTGGCGCTCACCGCCCGGGACCTCGCCATCGACACGGCGGGAGACCGCGCCGCCGGCATCTCCAGTCTGCATCAAGGCGAGGGCGACATCAGCCTCGAAGTTCGCGACGTCGCCATCAACGCGGCGGGAGAGCACGCCATCGGCGTCATTGGTTGGCATGAAGGCAAGGGCGAAGTGGCGCTGACCACCCAAGGTCTCGACATCACCATGTCCGGAGACGCGGCCGCCGGCATCTCCGGTCTGCATCTAGGCGAGGGCGAAGTGGCGCTCACTACCCGGGACCTCGCTATCACCACGGCGGGAGACGAAGCCAACGGCATCTACGGTTGGCATCAAGGCTCAGGCGAAGTGAACATCACGGCGCAAGGCGTCGCCATCACCACGGCGGGAGACGAAGCCAACGGCATCTACGGTGTGCATCAAGGCGAGGGTGCCATCGGCCTCGAAGTTCACGACGCCTTCGTCGCCACGACGGGCGCGGGGGCGGACGGCGTCCTGAGTGAGGGGTCGGGTTCGGCCCATATCATGATAGAGGGCGGGTCCATCCACGCCGCGGGCGCCGGGGCGAGCGGCGTGCGGATGGGCCGCCTGGCGGAGGACGGAACCGTCTCGCTCGCCGCACCCGTGGGCGAGGATGGCTACCGCCAGCAGCGCGTTGCGGTGAACGCGCCCGTCACGGGCGGCTCGGGCGAGTTGGCCGCGGGCGTGTTCCTCGCGGGCGGCGGCACGGTGGCCATCGGGCCGAAGGGGGCACTCGGCGCGGCGTCTCAGGTCGCGATTCTCGCGTCCGGCGGCACGCCCAGGCTGCGCGTGGAGATGGACCTCGACGAGCGCCGGGTGGCGGAGGTCCTCCGTGGGGGCGCGATTCGCAACGAAGGGGGCGAGACCACGCTGGTGGTGAACGGCGTCACGCTGCACGAGGGCGCGACGGGCGCCACGGGCGCCACCGTGGCGAGAGGGGCGCGGGACCTCACCGTCTCGGCGAGCGAGACGGTTCAGGGCCGGACGTTCACACCACAGGACTTCATCGAGACCTACGCTCCGCGCGCCGCCGTGTACGAGGCTCTGCCCGGTTTCTTGCTCAGGCTCGATGGCCGAAGACCTTCCGGCAGGCGCGTGGCGCAGTCCGGCTCGCCCGTGTGGGCGAGGATATCGAGCGGGCGTGGCTCGTACGAGCCCCGGCACGCGAGCGCCGGCGCGAACTACGACTTCCGCCGCTTCGCCGCCGAGGCGGGCATCGACTTCTCCCTGGGCGGGAACCTCGCCGGCTCGTTCTCCCTGCGCCACTCGAAGGGATCCGCCGACGTCAAATCGCCCTACGGCGCGGGGGATATCGACGCGAAGGGCATGGGCGGCGCCGTGGGCCTCTCCTGGAGCGGGCCGGGGGCCTACTACTGGCGCGGGCGCTTTGCGCTCATGGACTACGACGTGGACGTCTCCTCACGGAAGCGCGGCGGCCTCGCCCGAGACATCGATGCCAACGGCCACTACGCGGGATTCGAGGCGGGCCGCCTCATCGCTTACGGCGAGAAGATGACCTTCACGCCACGGGCGTGGGCAGCGAGCCGTTCGATATCGGCCGGCGGGTTCACGGATGCGCTGGGCTCCCGTGTCTCCCTCTCCAAGAGCACGCGGTACACGGGCGGCGTGGGACTCTCCGCCGGGACCGCGCGCACCCTCGGGGGCGGGGCGCTCACCCTGCGCGCCTCGGCGGATGTCGAGCGCGCCCTGGGCGGCGCGGAAACCAGCACGAGCGTTTCCGGGGAGACTCTCGAATCCGAAGCCCCCGCAACCCGCGTTCTGCTCGGGCTGGGCGGGAGCTGGCGCAAAGGGCGGTTCGCGCTCGGCGCGCAAGTGGCGGCGGGCGGCCCGGGTTCGGGTGACACCGACTACTCAGGCCGCGTCGACTTCATCTGGAAGTTCTAACCTCAATGTTTGGAGCCGCCACGCCACCACCCCTGGATTCCCGCTTTCGCGGGAATGACGATTCGTAGGATTCTACGGCACCTGCAGGAAGGACGTACCGATGCCCCGATGGGAGAGACACGGATCAGGGATGCGCTTCGTTTCTACTTGGGATTTTAGACAAAGCCGCGGCGTGACCTTCGCCCTCGCGCTGGCCGCCGTCTGCATGCTCACCGGCCCGGAGTCGCGGGCGGAGAACGAGTGCGGCCTGCCGGAGGGGGAAGTCGTCTGCTCGCCTTCCACGTACGATCCCGCGGACGGCAATATCTTCTACAGCCATGATGAGCACGGCCAGGACGACACGAGCGGCGACTTCAGCATCCGCCTCACCGAAGACCTCTCGATCACCTACGACCACGAGCGCCCCGGCAGCGATGTGTACGTCCACCCGGACGATGACACTCGCTCCAACGGCGCGGTCTGGATAGCGCCGGGGGAATTCGGGGAATACACGGGCGATGTCTCGCTCTCCTCCTCCGCCGACGTGACTTCGAACGCGCAGGGCCTCTACGCCGGCCACTACGGGAAGTCGGGCGCGTTGCGCATGGAGATTTCGGGCGGGGACTTTACAACCATGGGATCGCTTTCCCACGCGATCCACGGCTTTCGTCCTGGAGGCAGCGCCGGCGCGCTCGACATCGTCGTCCGAGACGCGAGCATCGACACAGCCGGATTCGGGGTCAACGGCATCCGCGGTTGGCATGAAGGCGAGGGCGATGTGGCGCTCACCGCCCGGGACCTCACCATCGACACAGACGGATTCGGGGCCAACGGCATCCTCGGTTGGCATCAAGGCAAGGGCGATGTGGCGCTCACCGCCCGGAACCTCACCATCGACACAGACGGATTCGCCGCTGCCGGCATCCTCGGTTGGCATCAAGGCAAGGGTGATGTGGCGCTCACCGCCCGGGACCTCGCCATCGACACGGCGGGAGAGAACGCCGCCGGCATCTACGTCTATCATCTGAACGAGGGCAAATTGGCCCTCACTGCCCGGGACCTCGCCATCGACACGGCGGGAAAGAGCGCCGGCGGCATCTCCGGTTGGCATCAAGGCAAGGGCGAAATGGCGCTGACCACCCAAGGTCTCGACATCACCACGTCCGGAGACGGGGCCTACGGCATCTCCGGTCTGCATCAAGGCGAGGGCGAAGTGGCGCTCACCGCCCGGGCTCTCGACATCACCACGTCCGGAGACGGAGCCTACGGCGTCTTTGGTTGGCATCTAGGCTCAGGCGAAGTGAACATCACAGCGCAAGGCATCGCCATCACCACGTCGGGAGATGACGCCTATGGCATCTACAGTCTACATCAAGGCGAGGGCGACATCGGCCTAGAAGTTCACGACGTCGCTATCGACACCACGGGAGGGAACGCCCACGGCGTCTACGCGGAGCACCTAGGTACGGGCGGCTTGAGCCTCGATGTCCGAGGCGCCTCCGTCGCCACGATGGGAGCGGAGGCGGACGGCGTCGTGAGCGACTACGGGGGCTCGGGTTCGGCCCACATCATGATAGGGGGCGGGTCCGTCCACGCCGCGGGCGTCGGGGCGAGTGGCGTGCGGATGGGCCGCCTGGCGGAGGACGGAACCATCTCGCTCGCCGCCCCCGTGGGCGAGGACGGCTACCGCAAGCAGAGCGTCGTGGTGAACGCGCCCGTCACGGGCGGTACGGGCGAGAACGCGGCGGGCGTGTTCCTCGCGGGTGGCGGCCAGGTGGCCATCGGGCCGAAGGGGACACTCGGCGCGGCGTCTCAGGTCGCGATTCTCGCGTCTGGCGGTGCGCCCAAGCTGCGCGTGGAGATGGACCTCGACGAGCGCCGGGTGGCGGAGGTCCTCCGTGGGGGCGCGATTCGCAACGAAGGGGGCGAGACCACGCTGGTGGTGAACGGCGTCACGCTGCACGAGGGCGCGACGGGCGCCACGGGCGCCACCGTGGCGAGAGGGGCGCGGGACCTCACCGTCTCGGCGAGCGAGACGGTTCAGGGCCGGACGTTTACGCCACAGGACTTCATCGAGACCTACGCTCCGCGCGCGGCCGTGTACGAGGCCCTGCCCGGTTTCTTGCTCAGGCTCGATGGCGGAAGCCCCTCCGGCAGGCGCGTGGCGCGGTCCGGCTCGCCCCTGTGGGCGAGGATATCGGGCGGGCGTGGCTCGTACGAGCCCCGGCACGCGAGCGCGGGCGCCAACTACGACTTCCGCCGCTTCGCCGCCGAGGCGGGTATCGACTTCTCCCTGGGCGGGAACCTCGCCGGCTCGTTCTCCCTGCGCCGCTCGCAGGGGTCCGCCGACGTGAAATCGCCCTACGGCGCGGGGGATATCGACGCGAAGGGCATGGGCGGCGCCGTGGGCCTCTCCTGGAGCGGGCCGGGGGCCTACTACTGGCGCGGGCGCTTTGCGCTCATGGACTACGACGTGGACGTCTCCTCACGGAAGCGCGGCGGCCTCGCCCGAGACATCGATGCCAACGGCCACTACGCGGGATTCGAGGCGGGCCGCCTCATCGCTTACGGCGAGAAGATGACCTTCACGCCACGGGCGTGGGCAGCGAGCCGTTCGATATCGGCCGGCGGGTTCACGGATGCGCTGGGCTCCCGTGTCTCCCTCTCCAAGAGCACGCGGTACACGGGCGGCGTGGGACTCTCCGCCGGGACCGCGCGCACCCTCGGGGGCGGGGCGCTCACCCTGCGCGCCTCGGCGGATGTCGAGCGCGCCCTGGGCGGCGCGGAAACCAGCACGAGCGTTTCCGGGGAGACTCTCGAATCCGAAGCCCCCGCAACCCGCGTTCTGCTCGGGCTGGGCGGGAGCTGGCGCAAAGGGCGGTTCGCGCTCGGCGCGCAAGTGGCGGTGGGCGGCCCGGGTTCCGATGACACCGAACACTCCGGCCGCGTCGACTTCATCTGGAAGTTCTAGCAGGACCGATGGTCCACGAAGCTACTCGGCAGGAGACACACAAGCCCGCCTGTCATTCGCCACGGCCGGACTAAGCGTTCACCCGCTTCATGTCCCGCGTACGATCGCCGGCGGCGGCGCCGTACGGGAGAATCGCGTCCAACCGCCGCAGGTCCTCGCCGGTGAGTTCCACCTCCACGGCCTTGACGTTCTCCTCCAGGTGCGTGCGGCTCTTGCTGCTGGGGATGGGGATGATGTCGGCTCCCTGGGCCATGAGCCACGCCAACGCGAGTTGGGTGGTGGTGATGCCCTTGTCCCTGGCGACTTCGTCCACCTGGGCGAGCAACTCCAGGTTTCGCTCGATGTTGCCGGGTTGAAGGCGGGGCTGGTTGCGGCGGTTGTCGCCTTCGGAGAGATCGTTCAGGTCACGGACGGCCCCGGCGAAGAAGCCCCGGCCCAGGGGCGAGTAGGCCATGAGGCCCATGCCGAACTCGCGGCAGGCCTCGATGTTGCCCTGCTCGGGGTCCCGGGACCACAGAGAGTACTCGATCTGCAGTGACACGATGGGGTGGACCTTCCGGGCACGGCGGATGGATGCGGCGCTGGCCTCGGACAGGCCGATGTAGCGGGCCTTGCCCTGCTCCACGAGACGGGCCATGCCGCCTACCGATTCCTCCACCGGGACGGCGGGGTCGATGCGGGACATGCAGAAGATGTCCAGGCAGTCGATGCCCAGCCGCTGGAGGCTTTCCTCGCAGGTCCGGATGAGGTACTCGGGCGAGCTCCCGCCGTCGAGGCCGGTGCCGCCGGCGGCCCGGGGGCTGCCGGACTTGGAGTGGATCACGACCTGGTCGCGCCGGCCCTTGATGGCCTTGCCGATGAGCACGTGGTTGTGGCCGTTGCCGTAGCTGGCCGAGGTGTCGAGGAAGTTGATGCCGAGCTCGAAGGCCCGGTGCAGCGTGGCGATGGATTCGTCGTCGTCACCCGCTCCATACATGCCCGACATGCTCAGGCAGCCGAGCCCCATGGGCGACACCTTGTAGTCGGTGGTGCCGAATTGGCGGTATTCCATGTGTGGTTCTCCCCGTTGGCGGCCTTTATCCCGCCTGACATTAGCACTTCCCGTAGTCGGATTGCGTCCTTCGACTTCGCTTCGCTACGCTCAGGACGAACGGTTGTCCCCGGCGACGATGGCGGGAAGGTCGCGTAGCGCCACGGCGGTCACGCCTTCACCCAGCGAATGGCTGGAAACGGGGCGGCCGATGACGTAGTGCGGCCCGTGGCGCCAGGGGACGTTCGAGGCGGCCAGCGCGGCGCTCACCCGGAGCAGGCCGCGCGCGTCGCGCAGGGTGGGCCGCTCGCTCCACTTGCACTCCATGAAGTTGAGGACGCCGCCGGCGTCGCGCACGAAGTCCACCTCCTGGCCGCGCTGGTCGCGATAGTACCAGAAGTTGACGGGCGCGGACTCGGCTTCGTTAAGCTTGCGCATCTCCGCGAACACGAAGGTCTCCCATACGGCGCCCAGGGCCGGCGACGTGAGCAGCGTGGAGGCGTCGAGCCCCAGCAGAAAGCAGAGCAGTCCGCTGTCACGGAAGTAGACCTTCGGCGTCTTCACCACGCGTTTGCCGAAGCTCACGTGCCAGGGTTCCAGCAGGACGATCTGGCCGGACGCCTGGAGCACGCTCACCCACTCGCCGATGGTCTTCACCGCCACGCCCGTGTCCCGAGCGACGTCGCTCTTGTTGAGCATGCTCGCCGACCCTGCCGCCAGGACGCGGACGAAGCGCTCGAAATCCCGGAGACTCGCCACGTTGAGGATCTGGCGCACGTCGCGTTCGAGGTAGGTGGCGAGATACGAGGCGAAGAAATCCGCCGCCGGCAGCTCCGGCGCGCGCCACAACTCCGGGAACTGCCCCCGGGCCATCAGTCCGGCGAGGCTGGCCGCGTCGTCGCCGGGTGGAGCCACGGCGTTGATCTCGTGCAGCGCCAGGTTCTCCAACTCCACGATCCCGCAACGCCCGGCGAGACTGTCCGAGATCCCCTTCATCAGCGTGAAGTTCTGGCTCCCCGTGAGGATATAGCGGCCCATGTCATGGCGACGCTCATCGATGGCCGCCTTCAGGTGGCGGAACAGGCCGGGCGCGTACTGCACCTCGTCGATGAGCACCGGCGCCGGATGGTGGTGCAGGAACACATCCGGGTTGCGCTCGGCCTGGTCGGCCGTCGTGGGCAGGTCCAGGGAAACGTAGTGATGATCCGGAAAGGTGGCGCGCATCAGGGTCGTCTTGCCCGCCTGCCGCGCACCGGTAACCACCACCGCCGGAAAGTGCGTCGCGAGCCGGAGCAGCCGGTCGGCGAGAATCCGCGGATACTGCATCCGGATATTATGGGGTCGTAGGTAATAATTGTCTAGCTCTATAGGTTCAATTTTATCAGTCACGCCCCTGGATTCCGCTTCCGCGGGAATGACGTTCCGTGCTTTGGAGCCATTTTGTGTCCGAACAGAGTTTTGCCACGGACTGTTTCGCGGGAATCACCCATGTCGGCTTGCAGCCGACACAAAGGGGAATGAAAATGGGGCGTTTGGCCCCCCAATGAGTCATTCCCGCGGAAGCGGGAATCCAGGGGTGGGGGGTGTGGCGACCTCATTGCCCGGCCCCACCCCGCCTGGATTCCCGCTTCCGCGGGAATGACTCATTGGGTGTAGCGGGATTCCGTAACTACCAGAAATCATTGAACAAGATTTTATTTTCA
>CAZFIU010000004.1:0-99656 GCA_964519455.1 uncultured Syntrophobacterales bacterium | reverse complement strand
CCGCGAAAGCGGGAACCCTTTCGCGGGATTGACGTTTCGGGGGTTGGTGCCATTCCGTGTCTGAGCACAGTCTTGACACAGCCTGGAAAGCGGGAATCCAGGCGGGAATGACGGAATCGGGCGGGGCGGGGCAGGTTGTTCGTACGAGTGGGGACCCTCAGGCCGCTCCCTGTATGTTGCAGAACTCCTCGTAGTCGATGAGTTCGTCAATGGTGGGCTCGTCGCCGCACATGGGGCAGTCGGGGTCGCGCCGCAGGCGTAGCGTGGTGACCTCCATGGTCAGCGTGTTGAAATGCAGCAGCCGTCCGGCGAGCGATTCACCCTTGTCGAGGATCAGCTTGATGGCCTCCACCGCCTGGATGGTGCCGATGATGCCGGGGAGGACGCCCAGCACTCCGGCCTCGGCGCAGCTCGGCGCCATGCCCGGGGGAGGGGGCTCGGGGTAGAGGCAGCGGTAGCACGGGCCGTTCCCGGGATGGAACACCGACACCTGTCCCTCGAACTGGAAGATGCTGCCGTGGACGTTGGGCTTGCCCGTCATCACGCAGGCATCGTTCACCAGGTAGCGGGTGGCGAAGTTGTCGCAGCCGTCCACCACGATGTCGTAGTCCTTGATGATCTCCATGATGTTCTCGGAGGTCAGCCGCTCCGGTATGGGAATCACGTTGACGTCGGGGTTCAACCCCTGAAGGGTCTGGCGCGCCGATTCGGCCTTGGGCTCGCCGATGCGGCTGTTGCTGTGGAGGATCTGGCGCTGCAGGTTGGACAGGTCCACCACGTCGTGGTCGATGATGCCCAAGGTGCCGACGCCGGCCGCGGCCAGGTAGTAGGCGGACGGCGAACCCAGGCCGCCCGCTCCCACCATCAGCACCCGTGCGTCCAGGAGCTTTGCCTGGCCCTCTTCGCCGACCTCAGGCAGCAGGAAGTGGCGGCTGTAGCGGGTGAGCTGCTCCTGGGTGAACTGCCGGTCCTGGACGAACGAGTAGCCCTCGTTTTTCCAGGCGGTGTATCCGCCGGACATGGAGATCACGTCCTCGTAGCCCATCTCCTGCATGACCTTGCCGGCGAGAAGCGACCTCACGCCGCCGGCGCAGTAGGCGATGATGGGGGTCGACTTGTCGGGCACCTCGGCGTCCATCTTCATTTCGAGGAAGCCTCGCGGGACCGACACCGCGTTCTCCAGGTGCCCTTCCCGGTATTCCTCTTTCTCGCGCACGTCCAGGAGCACGTGGTGGCCGTTGTTCCGCAGCAACTCGTGCACCTGCTGCGGCGACAACTCCTTGACGCTGCCGCGCGCCTCGTCCATCAACTGCTGAAATGTCTTGGCCATGATCTCTCCCCGGCGGGCCGGCGCCGTCATCGGTACGTAAAGCAGGGGAGCCGCCGTGTGCTCCGACAGCTCCCCTGGAGAAGACAGTGCTTCAAGTTTCTATTGTAGCGGACTGACGCGCCGAATCAAGCATTTCCTTGCGTGACCGGCCGCGCGGCAAGTCAGTTCAGGCGGTAGAAGCGGTTGGCGTTGTCCGCCAGGATCTTCCGCTTGGCCGTATCGGAGACATCCTCCCTGGCGCACAGTTCAGGTATGTCCTTGAGATACTCCTCACGCGGCCGCTCGTGCGGGTAGTCCGAGGCGAAAAAGATGTGGTCCTCCCCGAAGAGCTCCACGACGAAGGGCAGGGTGCGCTCTTCCGACTCCACGGACACATACACGCTGCCGCTCTTGATGTAGTGGCTGGGACGGTGCTTGAGCCGCGGCGCCCACTTTTTGCCGCGCCGCTCGTAACCCTCGTCCAGCCGGTCCATCATGAACGGCACCCAGCCGGCGCCCGCCTCGAGGTAGGCCACGCGCAGGTCCGGGAACAGCTCGTACACCCCCTGGAACACCATGTTGGTGAGATGGATGAGCAGCGGTATGGGATGCTCCAGCGCGTGCACCTCGGCGAAGGTGTCGAGGTAGTCGAAACCCAGCCCCCGGCTCGGTGCCCCGTGGATCGCCAGCGCCATGTCCAGGCGGCACGCTTCCTCGTAGATGGGGAAGAAGCTCTCGTGGCCGTAGCCCTTGCCCAGAGAGTTCACCGAGGGCAGCACCGCCGCCGGCATGCCCAACTCCTCCTTGGCGTGCCGCATCTCCTTGACGGCGTCCTCCACGCTGTGCACGGGGATCAGCGCCGCGCCCAGCACCCTGGAGGTCTTGTCCATGTAATAGCGGTGCAGCCACGTGTTGTAGGCGTGGGCGATGTTGACGGCGTAGGACGGGTCCTGGATCAGTCCGTAGCCCAGGCCGGCCGTGGGATAGACGACGGTCCGGTCGATGCCGCAGTCGTCGAGAAAGGAAACCCACATGTCGCAGTCGGGATAGTCCCGGAGCCCCGACGAGCTCATGTTGGAAAGCCGGGTCCATCCGTCCAGTGAAGGGAACAGCGCGTACATGCGCGCCCACGCCGGCTGCCCGTCGCTGCCCACGTACTTCTCGCCCATGAAGGGCATGATCTCGCTGGCGTTCTCCATGATGTGGCCGTCGCCGTCGATGACCGGGTATGCGTTCGCGCGCATGAGAGTCTCCTTTCGTCTTGAAAACGGTTGCGTATGAGCTTGGTCGGTGTCCCGCGTCGATGGTGCGCCGGTGACGGTGCAAGGGCATGCCGGCGGGACAGGGCGATCAGGCGCCGTCGATGCCGTAGAACCGCTTGGCGTTGTCGCTGAACATCTTGTCCGCCACCCGTTGCGGGATGTCCTCGCGGCCGCGGATGGTGCCCGTGAGGTCCGGCTCGAACGACGGGTCCTGATGGCCGTAGTCCGATCCGATGAGCAGGTTGTCCTCGCCGATGTAGTCCACGAGATAGGGGACGTCCTCGTCCGCTTCGCAGGCCACGAACATGCGGTATTCCTGGAACAGGCCCTCGTCGGACTTGTGCTTCCAGTCGCTCTTCAGCAGCCGCTTCAGGATGTGCAGCATGAACGGCACCCAGCCCGCGGATGCCTCGATGAAGCCGAAGCGGAGGCCGGGGAACTGTTCCGGAATGCGGTTCGCCACCAGGTCCCGGAAGGCGAAGATCGGCAGCACCCGCCCTTGCGCGAACGAGAAGTTCCGCTCGAAGCTGAACAGGTTGATGATGGACGGCGCGCCCATCCCCGTGTGGATGCAGATCGGCAGATCGAGCTTCGCGGCCTCCTCGTATACCGGGAAGAAGTACGGGTCATCCAGGGTGAGGTCTCCCTCCATGCCGCGGAAGAAGATGCCCACCGCGCCGTGCTCCTTGGCCAGTCGCATCTCGTCGATGGAGGCCTCGATGGAACGCAGCGGCAGCACCGCGGTCCATAGCAGGCGGTCTTGTCCGGTTCGTTGGACCTCCCACATGTAGCGGTTGTACGCCCGGCACAGACCGATCTCCAGCTCCACGTCGTGGGTCAGGTAGACCAGAAAGAGCGTCGGATAGATGACCTGCACGTCGATGCCGAGCCGGTCCATGTCCGCCAGCCGTACTTCCGGCCGGGTGATTTCGCGGCTGGCGATGAGGCTGTCGCTGCGCGACGATTCGAGCTTCGATGCCGACGGCGTCACCAGGCGGAAGCCGCCCTTGCCGTTGGGCTTGGGCACGATGTTGCCGTCGATGAGCCAGAAGGCGTTGCGCGGGCCATAGAGAGTGTCCTCGGGCACCGAGGCCAGCACGGGACGTCGCGGGTAGAGTCCCTCGTCGAGGTGGTCCCACATGGCCACGGGCTCGGCGATATGCGTGTCGGAGTCGATGATCATCATGGGCGGGCTCGCGGTCGCGGCGGCGGCCGGGAACCATACCCGGCCGCCGCCGTGTTTCAGCGTCTCACAGCGCGTAGAGGTGTTTCGGGTTTTCGCACAGGATCTTGTCCGCGATGGCGGGCGAGAGGTCCTCGCGCGAACGGATGGTCTGGGCCAGTTCCGGCTCGAAAGAGGGATCGTTGTGGCCGTAGTCCGAGCCGATGACGATGTTGTCCTCGCCCATGTGCCGGATCAGGTACGGGATGTCCTCGTCGGCTTCGCAGGCCACGAACAGCCGGTACTTGCGGAACAGCTCCACGCTGTTGTCGAACTTGAACTGCTGCTTCAGCAGGCGCCGCAGGATGTGCAGCAGGAACGGCACCCAGCCCGCCGACGCCTCGATGAAGCCGAAGCGCAGCTTGGGGAACATCTCCGGGATGCGGTTGTGGATGATGTCCCGGAAGGCGAAGATGGGCAGCACCCGGCCGTGGGCGAACGTGTGGTTGCGCTCCAGGTTGAACATGCCGGTGAGGGTGGGACAGCCCGAGCCCGTGTGAATGCAGATGGGCAGCTCCAGGGAGTTGGCCTCCTCGTAAACCGGGAAGAAGTAGGGGTCGTCCAGGGTGCGTTCGCCCTCCATGCCGCGGAAGAAAATGCCCACCGCGCCGTGCTCCTTGGCCAGGCGCATCTCGTCGATGGAAGCATCCACCGAGCGGAGCGGCAGCACCGCGTTCCAGCGCATCCGTCCCCCGGCCTTCTCGTCCACCTCCCACATGAAGCGGTTGTAGGCCTTGGCCAGCGCGATGTCGAGGTCCACGTCGTCGGTGAGATAGACCAGGAAGAGAGTCGGGTAGATCACCTGGGTGCCGATGCCGAGGCGGTCCATGTCAGCCAGTCGCACGTCCACGTCCGTGATCTCGCGGCTCGCGATGAGGCTGTCGTTCCGTTCCGTCTCCAGCGTGGCCGCGGTCGGCGTCACCAGCCGGAAGCCCCCCTTGCCCGAGGGCTTCGGGAAGATGTTCCCGTCGATGAGCCAGAACTTGTTGCGCGTGCCGTACAGCGTGTCGTCGGTGATGGATGTCAGCACCGGACGGCGCGGGTACATGTCCTCGTCGAAGAAGTTCCACATCGCCTCTGGCTCGGCGATATGTGTATCCGCATCGATGACCCCTGCCATGATTGCCTCCTGGGAGAAACGGCGCCGCGGTTGGAATGCTTGGACGCGGTGACAGCGCCTTTGAATGTATGTACTGCCGGCGTTGATGGGTTGTCAAACGTGTTTCGGACGGGTTTCCGGTTCCGCGGGTGTGTCAAAACCCCAGTCGAACAGGATGTGGCACAGCCGTCCGATTTCGTCATTCCCGCGAAACAGACCTGTCGAAACTCTGCTCGGACACGGCATGGCCCCAATCCCCCGAATCGTCATTCCCGCGGAAGCGGGAATGACGTTCTGTGACATGCCCCGCGGGTTTCGACACAGCCTGGAAAGCGGGAATCCATGAGTGGGAGGGGAAGACGCGCATTCTCCCGCCTCACCCCTCTGCGCACAGGCGCCCCAGCCCCGGAATGGAAGTCGGTCGGTCCATGCGCTTCAGGCAGGCCCACAGCGCCGCCTGGTTGCTCGACACTACCGGACGGGCCAAGCGGCTCTCCACCGCCTCGATGGTCTCGATCATGCGCGTGTTGGTGCAGCTCAGGAAGTAGCCTTCGGCCCCGGGCCGGCTGTTGTCGCAGGTGATGTCCAGCCACTGCTCCGGCGTCACCGCGATGTAGTCGTCGCTTCCGGGAAGCCCCAGGCCCAGCTCGTGGAGCACTTCGAAGCCGGCTTCGCTCATGTAGCGCATCTCGGCCTGGTTGGTCGCTTCCACGTAGGGGCTGATGAGCACGAGCCTGCGGATCGCCAGCTCGTGGAGCGCTTCGGTGATGGCCTGGCTGGTGGTCAACGCGGTGCATCCGCTTGCCTGGCTGACCCATTCGGTGATGTGCGTTTCGCCCTCGATGCCGTTCTCCATGGAGTTGGCGGTGCAGTGGAACACGATCACGTCCGGCTTGGTGTCGGACAGCACGGCCGCGGCCTCCTCGATGGCGCCCCGGAGCTGGTCCAGGGGCTTGGCCCACTTCCCGGTCATGCGCAGCCGGGTCACGTGGACGTCGATGTCGTCCGGCAAGTAGTGGTTGAACTGGGGCTCGGTGAGCCGGTTGGCCGACGGAATGATCAGGCCGATGCGCGCGTTGTTCACCATGGGGTTTCCTCCGTTGATCCCGAGCCCTACGCCGGCGGGACCTCGCCGTTGTAGCTGTCCCACGAGCCCATGGCGGCGGCCAGGGCCCTCGGTTCCGGCAGGTCCTTCAGGTCGAAGAACTCGACGGCGTTCTTGTAGAGCACCTGCTCCTTCCGGGCGAAGCTCAGGTCGCCGCCCGAAATGACGTCCTTGACCGAGTACGGGAAGTGGCAGTCCCAGTGGCAGTAGTCCGACGCGTAGAGGACGGTGGTCGCGCCCGTGGCTTCCAGGACCCGGTCCAGCCCGGTCTCCTCGGACTCGCACGACAGCACGAGCCGGTCGCTCCGGATGACCTCGCTGGGGGGACGCCGCATTTCGGGCATCTGCGGCGCCAGCTTCTCCATGTGCTCGTCCAGCCGCTCCATCCAGAAGGGCAGCCAGCCGGCGCCGCCCTCCATGTAGGCGACCTTGAGCCGGGGAAAGCGGTCGAACACCCCCTCGCCGATCATGTGCATCATGGCGATCATCAGCTCGAAGGGAAACGCGGTCATGTGGACGTAGACGTACTTGTAGAAGCGCCGGCTGCCGGCCCCCATCACGCCCGACACGCCGGGAATCCCGTCGTGCCCCGTCTGCGGGTGCACCGAAAGCGGCATGCCGAGGTCCTGAGCGGCGGCGTAGATGGGATCGAACATCGGATCGCCCATGTTCCGGCCGTACACGTTGGTGGGGAGCATTGCCGTGGTGGCGCCGTTGTCGGCCAGGTAGTGAAGCTCCCGCACCGCCGCCGCCGGGTCCTGGCAGGGGATGAGGCCCACGGCGCGCAGCCGGCGGGGTTCGGCGGAGCAGTATTCCAGGAGCCATTCGTTGACTGCATGGCACAGCGCGGCGGCCAATCCCTTGTCCATGAGCCCGTTCACCGTGAGAGCGATCTGCGTGCCGAAGATCACCGCCACGTCGATGCCCTCCAGGTCCATGTCCTTGAGGCGTTCCTTGGGCTCGGTCATGCCCGGGCGACCCTTGCGCGCTTCCTTGGTCATGGGTCCGGTGACTCCCGGCCCCGGCCCCTCGTTGGCCGGCCAGATGCGCCCCTCGAGCATCAGGCGGTTGCCGCCGCGGTTGTCCTTGAGGCGTACCGGCGCCAGGGCCTTGTACTTCTCGGGCAGCCACGGGGTGAAGTCGATGTCGCCCTCGTTGACGTGGCCGTCCGCGTCGATGACCAGGGTGTTGGCGAAGTCGTCCATGGGAGTTTCTCCGATCAGGGTCTTTTGTCGGCGCGTCGGAACCGCGGCAGCCCCGCGGTCCTGGGCGATACACCCGTTCCGGTGTTGCCACGCTCCTTGAAGTTACGGTTACTACTACCGTCGATTTTGTGTCAAGATGCGTTGGGCCGCGGTTCCCGCGCTCAGGTGGATGTCATGGACACGCTCGCCAACGCTCCCCGCGCACCGCTCCTGGAAGTCAAGGACCTGAGGACGTACTTCTTCACCCGCTGGGGTACGGGCAAGGCCGTGGACGGCGTTTCCTTCTCGCTGGGCGAGCGCGAGTCCCTGGGGCTGCTGGGAGAGTCCGGCTGCGGCAAGAGCATGACCAGCCTCTCCATCCTGCGACTGGTGCCGCGACCGGCCGGCCGCATCGTCGGCGGCCAGGTGCTGTTCCAGGGCCGGGACCTGCTGCGCCTGTCCGAGGATGAGATGCGCCAGGTCCGCGGGCGGCAGGTCGCCATGATCCTGCAGGACCCCCTGAGCACCCTCAACCCCGTGTTCACCATCGGCGACCAGGTGGCGGAGCCGTTGCGCGTGCACCGCATCGTGCCGCGCTCGGGCGTCCGGGAGCGGGTGGCGAAGCTGCTGAGCCTCGTGCGCATCCCGGCGCCGGAGTCGCGCCTGAAGGACTATCCGCACCAGTTCAGCGGCGGCATGCGCCAGCGGGTGGTGGGCGCCACGGCCATCTCCGCCGGCTCCAAGGTCCTCATCGCCGACGAGCCGACCACCTCCCTCGACGTGACCATCCAGGCCCAGTACCTGCGCCTTCTCAAGGAGATCCAGAGAGAGTCCAACCTCTCCATTCTCTACATCACCCACGACCTGGGCACGCTGGCGCGCATCTGCGACCGGGTGGCCGTGATGTACGCCGGCAAGATCGTGGAGCAACTGACGGTGGAGGACCTGTTCGAGCGCCCGGCCCATCCCTACACCGAGGCGCTGCTTCAGTCGGTCCCGCGCATGGACCGCAAGGTGCACCGCTTTCCCTCCATCGAGGGGAGCCCGCCGCTGGTCCACGCTCTCCCACCCGGATGCGCCTTCGCGCCCCGTTGCCCGCGGGCGCACGACATCTGCCGGCGGGAGTTCCCGCCGGTGACGAAGCTGGACGACGGCCACAGCGTGGCGTGCTGGCTGCACGCGAAGGATCACCATGAGTCCGCCTCTGCTGGAAGCCCGGAACGTCCGTAAGCACTTCCCCGTGACCAAGGGGTTGATTCTCGGCGGCAACGTCGGCTGGGTGCGCGCCGTGGATGACGTGAGCTTCCGTATCGACGCGGGCGAGACCCTGGGATTGGTGGGGGAGTCGGGCTGCGGCAAGAGCACCACGGCCCGCTTGGTGCTGTTGCTGGAACATCCCAGTTCAGGCGAGATTCTGTACGAGGGCGTTGGCCTGGAGGCGATGGCCGGTGACGACCTGCGGCGCTACCGCGGCACCGTGCAGGCAGTATTCCAGGACCCGCAAAGCTCTCTCAACCCCAGAATGCGGGTGGGCGGCATCGTCGGCGAGCCGCTGGAGGTGAACGGCGGGCTTCCCCGGAGGGAGGTGCGCGAGCGCGTGGCCGAGGTCCTGCGCAACGTCAACCTCGACCCGGCATTCGCCAGCCTCTATCCACACGAGTTCAGCGGCGGCCAGCGGCAGCGCATCGCCCTGGCGCGGGCACTGGCGACCCACTCCCGCCTGATCGTCCTGGACGAGCCCGTGGCCTCCCTCGACGCCTCGATCCGCAGCCAGATCATCAACCTGCTGAAGGACCTCCAGGACGAGCACGGCCTGAGCTACCTGCTCATCACCCACGACCTCGCCGTCTCCCGGCACCTGAGCCACCGGGTCGCCGTCATGTACCTCGGTCGGATCGTCGAGGAAGGCACCGCCGACACGCTCTACGGCGAACCCCTGCACCCCTACACCAAGGCGCTCATCGCCGCCGCCCTGCCGGTGCGCGCGGGAACGCCGGACGACACCGTCGTCGCCGGTGAAGTCCCCAACCCCATGAACCCGCCCTCCGGCTGCCGCTTCCACCCGCGCTGCCCGCTGGCCATGGCGCGCTGCGCGGAAGAAGAGCCGGTGCTCCAGGAGGTCGCCCCGGAGCGGAGGGTGGCCTGCCACCTGTTCTGATGAGAGGACACCAAGAGAACGACAGGGTGTACTGTCCCATCCAGCCTCATTCCCGCGGAACAGGCTGTGTCGAGACTTGCGTGGTACGGAACTACGATTACGTCGTTCCCGCTTTCCAGCCCCCCAGTACCGTCATTGATATGAAAATAAAGTCTTGTTCAATGATTTCTGGCAGTTACGGAATTCCGCTACACCCCAATGAGTCATTCCCGCGCAAGCGGGAATCCAGGGGTGGAGAGGGGCTATACGGCGTCTTCCCCGCCTCACCCCGCCTGGATTCCCGCTTGCGCGGGAATGACGGTATGAGGTGGCGGTGCCATTCCCCGTTTGAGTAGGGTTTTGACACAATTTGGGGAAGTGCGAGTCCAGGGGTGGGGGCTGGCGATTCGAAGGGCACCGGAACAATGGAGCGGACCCTCGTCAGTGCTCCCGCAACAGCTTCCCGTAGCCGTTGATGCGGTCGTTCACTCCGGTGCGGCGCAACGTCTCCCAGACGATGGCCTGTATGGCGATGACCACGTTGACGCCGAGCTCCTGCTCCAGCGGCTCGATGATCTCGATGATGCCCCAGTGGGGGGCGGGGATGTAGATCGTGTCGGCGTCGGGGTAGTCGCGGTAGAGGGACTCGGCGAGGGCCTTCACCTCGTCCTGCGAGATGGTGGCGAGGTCCGCGACGGTTTTCCGGGCGCCCTTGAATCCCAGCAGTTCGAAGCCGTAGTGGGTGACGTACTCGGCGTGGAAGCCCTCGGGGTCGGTGAAGGGGTGCAGGAGCACCAGCTTGTTGGCGCCCACGGCGCGCAGGGCGTTGACCTGCGCGGTGATGCTGGACGTGACCGGGACGCCGATCTCCTCTTCGGTCTTGCTCAGGGTCTCCGCGAGCCCGTCGTAGCCCAGGGACAGGTTCAGCGGAACGCCGCCGAAGACCATGATGTCGACCCCGGCCTTGCCCATCTCCCGGGCCGCCTCCAGGGTCATCTCCACGCTTCGGACGGTTTCCTGCTCGGTCAGCTTCTTGATGGCCAGGGTGGTGAGGACCAGCGTCACGCCCTCCGGCACCATCTTGTAGAATTCGTAGGGGAAGGTCTCCGTCAGGTAGGGCGGGGACGTGTAACCGATTCGGGCGCGGTATCCGTACATGGCAGAGCCTCCTCAAAGTGACGTGTGATGTCGTGTCACACATCGGCGGGTGAAAGTCCACAGGTTTGTGACGCAGGACATCAATGGGTCGAGCGCCTCATCCGGCGGCCGCCTCACGTCAGGTTCCGGGTCCTGGGGTCCAGGAAGTCGCGCAGCCAGTCTCCCAGCAGGTTGATGGACAGCACCACCAGCACCAGCGCCACCCCCGGGAAGAACGACAGCCACCAGGCCGTGGTGATGTGCGACCGGCCGTCCGCGATCATGGCGCCCCAGGAAGGCGTCGGCGGCGGGATGCCCGCGCCCAGAAAGCTCAACGAAGCTTCCACGATGATGACCCAGCCCACCTGGAGGGTCGCCAGCACCACCAGCGGGTTGATGATGTTGGGGAAGATGTGGCGCTGGAGGATGCGGAACGGGGAGCAGCCGGCCACCCGGGCCAGGGCCACGAACTCGCGTTCCTTCCAGGTCAGGACCTCGCCGCGCACGAGCCGGGCGAACCTCGCCCACATCACCAGGCCCAGCACCAGGATCAGGTTCCGGAAGCTCGGGCCGAACACCACCGCGAAAAGCAGCGCGATCAGGATGATGGGGAGCGACAGCATGGCGTCGGTGGCGCGCATGATGAGGGTGTCGATCCAGCGTCCGAAGTAGCCGGAGATCAGCCCCAGGAGCGTCCCGATGACGCCGCCCACGGCCACCGCCGCCAGGCCCGCGGCGATGGACACCCGCGCGCCGTGGATGATGCGGCTGGTGATGTCGCGGCCCAACCGGTCGGTGCCCAGCGGATGGGTCAGCCTGCCGCCCTCCTGCCAGAACGGCGGCAGCAGCCGGGCGCGCAACGAGATCTTGTTGGGCGGGTAGGGGGACACGGCGTCGGCCAGCACCCCCAGGGTGCCGAAGGTGACGAGGATCAGCAGGGGGACGATCAGCAGCCGGCGCGCGCGGGCGCGCACCGATCCGGGAAGATCGCTGGTCGCGATGGCGGCCGCGCCGGTGTCCGCGGCCACGGTCATGTCGGAGTCAGCCATAGCGGATTCGCGGGTCGATGTAGGCGTAGAGGATGTCCACCACCAGATTCGCCGCCAGGATGATGGTGGACACCAGCAGCACCACGCCCTGGATCACCGGGTAGTCGCGCCACTGCACCGCCTCGAAGGCCAACCGTCCGATGCCCGGCCAGGCGAACACGGTCTCCACCACGACGCTCCCCGCCATCAGGATGCCGAAGTAGAAGCCGACGAAGGTCACCACCGGGATCAGCGCGTTCTTGAACGCGTGCTTCCAGGTCACCACCGATTCGGCCAGCCCCTTGATACGGGCGAACTTGACGTACTCGCTGTCCAGCACGTCCAGCATGGAACCGCGCAGGAGCCGCACCACCCCCGCCAGCATGAAGCCGAACAGCCCCAGGGTCACCGCCGGCAGGACATACGACGCGATGCCTTCCTTGCGGCCGGCGGGCAGGATGTCGAGGTTGACCGCGAAGATCGAAATCAGCACGATGCCGGCCCAGAAGGTGGGCACGGACTGGCCGAACAGCGCCACGGTGCGTGCTCCCACGTCCCAGAGTCCGCCTTTTCGCGTGGCGGCGATGACCCCCAGGGGCAGGGCGATGAGCAGGGCCATGGCCGTGGAGAAGGATACCAGCTTGAGGGTGTTCGGAAGCCGCTGGCCGATCAACTCGACCACCGGCTTGCGGGTGCGGATCGATGTACCCAGGTCGCCGTAGAGCAGGCGCTGCACGAAACGCCCGTACTGGACATAGACCGGCTTGTCCAGCCCCAGCTCCCGGCTCATTTCCTCCTGGATCTCGGCCGAGGCGTCGATGGGAAGCATCACATCCAGCGGGTTCCCGGTGAGCCGCGCCAAGGCGAACACCAGCAGGCTGATCACCAGCAACGTGACGAGGCACTGGATCAGCCTGCCGGCGATGTAGCGTTGCATGGAATCGAGGTTGAACGGACGGTGGCCCGTGCCGTTCGAATCGCTGCCGATCCGTCCGGCACGGGCCGCCTGCCGTCGGCTGTCGAGCCTGCCTACTTGGCCGGCTCGGCGGTCACCAGGCTGGGTTCGATGTAGCCTCGGTGGGGCCGCAACTCGATGCCCTTCACCTGGTTGCCATAGGCCCACAGGATGCCCTTGACGTCGGCGATGGGCACGCCCCGGTACTCGTTGTGCAGGACCTTGTAGGCCTTCCGCACCTGCGCGGCGATACCGTCGATGGTCGCCTCACCCGCCGCCGCGCTGGCGATGTCGTCCACGGTGTTGGACATCTTGATGATCCTGCCCTTTGCGGACCACCAGATGCGCAGGTCATCGGAGCCGTTCAGGCGTCCGGTGGTCGCGAAGGTGCTCGCCTGTCCCACGATCTTGGGAGACTGCGGATTGGCGATGTAGAGCGGCCGGAACGCCCCGATGTCGGTGGGCACGATGGTGGTCTTGACGCCGATGGCCTCCCAGTATCCGGCCACGATCTCGGCGAGCTGGAGGTACTGGGTGAAGCCCGCCGTGGGCAGGGCGAACAGCTTGATGGAGAAGCCGTTGGGATGGCCCGCTTCGGCCAGCAGCTTCCTGGCCTTGGCCGGGTCATAGGGATACGGTTTCAGGTCCGTGGGAAAGCCGATGGAGATGGGGGAGATGGGGAACACCGCCGCCGGCTCGCCCTTGCCGTGGAGCAGCGTGTCGACGATCTCCTGCCGGTTGACGGCCAAGTTCAGTGCCTGGCGCACCCGGACGTCCTTCACCGGCCCGGCCTTGTCGTAGTAGGTGGCGTAGAGGTGGATGCGCACCGACGTGGGCTGCGGGTCCTCGGCAATCTTGAAGCCCGCCTTGGACATCTCCTGGACCTCGTCCAGGGAGATGCGCGCCACGTCCACCTGGCCGGTCTTCAGCATGGCCACGCGGGTGGACGCCTCGGGCACCAGCACGGTGCGAAGGCGGTCGAACTTCGGCGACGCGCGCCAGTGGTCCTTCACGGCCTCGAACTCGATGAAGTTGCCGACCTCGTGCTTGACGAACTTCCAGGGTCCGGTACCCACGGGCTTCTGGGCGAAGCCGTCCCAGCCCACCTTCTCGATGTAGGCCTTGGGGAGCACGATGCCCTCGATGCCGGGCTGAAAGGACATGTCGTAGGGAAAGGTCGGCCACGGCCGCGCGGTGACGATCTTCACCGTGTGGGCGTCGAGCACCTGCACGTCCTTGACGCCCTTGCGGAACTGGCGCACACGGGAACTCTTGGCCTTGTCCCGGCGGAACCCCTCCATGATGGTGAACCGCACGTCCTCGGCGGTCATCTCGCTGCCGTCGTGGAATTTGACTCCGGGCCGCAGCTTGAAGGTCCAGGACTTTCCGTCCGCTCCGGGCTCCCAACTCAGCGCCAGCCCCGGCGTGAGCTTCCCGCCCGCGTCGATCTCCGTGAGCCAGTCCCATAGCGGACCCACCAGCCCCAGCGAGGCGCTGATGGAGGTGCGGGTGGGGTCCATGGACTCCTCGCCGAAGTTCCCGGCGGCGTACCGGAGCGTGGTGCCCTCGGCCGCGTGCGCAACCGAGCCCGTCATGAGGTTGGGCGCTTGCCAAAGCGCGGCCAGGAGGGCCAATGGAAGCGCGAGAACCAGGTAGCGAAGGAGACGTTTCGACATGGTAAATCCCTCCTGCTGCCAATACCCTTGTACAGCCTCTATACAGCCTTTGTCGTCCGGGCCGACCCCGGCACGCCCGCACATTACTCTGGATGAAGTTCCGAGTGCAAGAGTCGGCGGCGCCTGCGAACCACTGGCCGGTGCGTTCAAGCAGCCCGCGGACCGACGCGGGCCGCGTGCCCGACTCGCCCCGGTCCGAGAGCGCGTTTTGACTCGCCCTCGGACTATCGGCTATCCTCGGTGTTCCCGGTCCGGGAGACGCCACCACGCTGACGCTCGCAAGGCTGCCTGCCTCCATGCAAATCGAGTCCCTGTTGATCATCTTCGTCGCCCTTGGCGCGGGCGCCTTCTCGAAAGGAGCCACGGGGATGGGGCTACCGCTCATCGCGGTGCCCATCATGGCCGGCTTCCTGGGCGCCCAGCAGGCCGTCATCGTCATCACCATCCCCAACATGGTCAGCAACTTCTGGGTCATGTGGTCCTACCGCTCCAGGTTCCACACCGTGCCGGGGCTCGCCTTCGCCACCATGGCGGGCGCCCTGGGCGTGGCCGGCGGCACCTGGTTCCTGGCCACCGCCGACGAGCGCATGCTGACGTTGGTGCTGGCGATTTGTGTGGGCGCCTACCTGGTGCTGCTGGCCTTCAGGGTCGAGGTACGCTTCAGCGGGCGGCTGGGTCGTGTCCTCTCGCCGGTCATCGCCGCCCTGGCCGGTGTCTCCCAGGGCGCGGCCGGAATGTCCAGCGCCGTAGTGGCGGCGTGGGTGCGCGCGTTCCAACTGGAAAAGGAGGCGTACATCTTCGCGGCCTCGACCATGTTCCTGGGCCTCACCACCATGCACTTCCTCTTCTGCCTGGCGGCCGGCCTGTTCGACCGGCAGCTTCTCGGTCAGGGGATGCTCGCGCTCGTCCCCATCGGGGTTTTCCTGCCCCTCGGCATGCGCGTGACGCCGTACATCAGCCGTGAGTGGTTCAACCGTGTCATCGTCACCCTGATCGTGGTGGTGGAGGCGAAGCTGGTCTGGCAGGCGTTGGCGGGATAGCAGGAATCCTCCATACGCCGCGCAAGCGACAACGGGCGATACGCGGCGTCTTGTGGACACGAGGCATGCCGAGACCGACCAGAATCGTCATTCCCGCGGAAGCGGGAATCCAGCGGGGTGGGGCCGGGGCAATGGAGCCGCCATACCACCACTCCTGGATTCCCGCTTCCGCGGGAATGACGATTCGTGGGGTTGGTGCCATTTTGTGTCCGAGCAGAGTTTTGACACCTCCTGGGAAGCGGGAATCCAGGGGTGGCGGGCTGTGCGGTTTGCGACCGGCACGTGGGGTTTCCAGAGTCAGCCGGGCAGGTGCGACGTCTCCGGCAGTCCCAGCATGAGGTTCAGGTTCTGGATGGCCACGCCGCTGGCACCCTTGCCCAGGTTGTCAAGAAGCCCCACCAGCAAGGTATGCCCCGACGGGTGAGGGACTACGTGGATCTCCATGCCGTTGGTGTCGTTGCACGCCTGCGGGTCGAAGCTGCGCTCGTGGGCTTCACGCGGGTCCGGATGATGGACGACGCGGATGAAGGGCTCGCCGTCGTAACGTTGACGGAGACAGTCCAGGATGGCCGTGCTGTTCACGCCCATGGGAAGCACGCCGAGTGGGATGGGCACCTCCACCCGCATGCCGCAACGGAACGGGCCTACGGCCGGCACGAACAGCGGCTCCAGGGTCAGCCCGCTGTAGGCCATCATCTCCGGGATATGCTTGTGGCGGGCGCCCAGCGCATAGGGCGCCTCGTAGGGCAGGGAACTCAAGTCCTGCTCGGGACTCTCCCATTTCTCGATCAGTCCTCGGCCACCGCCGGAGTAGCCCGACAGGGCGTGGATGGAGACCGGAGTGTCGTGGGGTAGAAGCCCTTCGTCCACCAGCGGCCGTGTCAACAGGATGAAGGCGGAGGGGTAGCAGCCGGGGTTGGCCACGAAGCCGGCCTCGCGGATGGCTTCACGGCGCGCGCCATCGAGCTCCGGCAACCCGTAAGTCCACCCGTCCGCCACCCTGTGGGCGGTGCTGGCGTCGATGACACGGGTCCCGCAGTCGGCGGCCCATTGGGCCGCTTCGAGTGCGGCGTCGTCGGGCAGGCACAGCACCGTCAGGTCCGCCGCCTCGATGGCCGCGCGCCGTGCCCCGGTGTCCTTGCGCCGCTCTTCGTTCAGCGTGGAAAGCTCGATGTCCCCGCGCCCCGTGAGCCAGTCGCGTATGCGCAGCCCGGTGGTGCCCGCGTGACCGTCTATGTGAACCTTGGGTGGCATGGATTTTCTTGATTCGTCCCTCTAACGGTTGAAGTTAGCAAAATCCTCCAACGTTGGCACGGCGCGGCACTTGGTGGGATGGAACCCTTCGTTGCCCGTCCGTGGGGAAATCGTCCCCGATCACGTTGCGCTGCGTGCGCGGCGGATCATTGCGTCAACCTCCGGAGTGGCATTGAACGGCTCGATCTCGACGTTGGGGTGGGCACGGGTAAACACACGAAACACCTCGTCGGCGAAGGCCTGTCCGATCTGCTCGACACCGTTGAAGTCCAGGGTCACCTTCGTGAAGCGGTCGAAGCGAGTCAATAGCCGCTTTGCTTGTGAACGCGATATCAATGCCTCGTCGCCATACTGAACCAAGTGGACCGGGACTACGGTTTTCGAGAAACCGTAGTCTCCATCCGCGGCATAGTCGTCGAACACTTGCTTCAGGGTTTTCGTTGTTCCGTTGCTCAGTTCAAGGACGACCAATGTGCCGCGAAAGCCTGTCGCGTCGGCGTTCAACCCGACTTCCTGGATCCAGTCCTGCTTTCTCGTACCGTCATGCAAGAAGAAAACCTTGTGGGATAGAATGTTGAACTCGTCGAACAGACGCGACGTGAAGAAGATGCCTTCACCCGTGTGGTGCTCGGGATCGGTAGTCAGTTTACCCTTGGCCAATTCGAGGACCGCATGTCGCTCGTCGTCCAGTCCCAGCGCCCTCGTTATCTTGCGAAAGATCCCCTCTCCGTCGTCGATGAGACTCATACTGCAATCGACGGCTGTTCGCGCCATCAATACTCTCACCGATGTGCCCGACGAGTGATCGATCGCATTGTTCAGCATCTCCGTGAAGCCATATTGCCAAACGCGCCGGGCGTTGTCCGGGATTCCCGACAGCAGAGGCGCGACCTCTGTCCGCCAGACCGCGTCCTCATCCGCCGCTTCACCGAGTGGGACGAAGAACTCCTTTTTGTCCAAAACGGCCAGCGAGTATCGGCGATTCCGCGTCACGCCGTCCGCGGTCAAGAATCCATCCGCCACGAGACGACCGAGGTGTTTGTTCACCGCTTGGCGTGAGATATCGAAATAGTCGGCACAAATCTGCGCGACGTCTTCGGGATGGGCACGGACATGCCCAAGGATGTAATCCCGAATCGCACGGCCCCGCTCCCTTGTCCGACGCACGATGTCAACCCTCCTCTTTGTCAACGCTCATGAACCTGATTGTCAATCTTATAAATTCAATTGTCAACCCTTTGTGTCCGGAAAGGGTACCGGGTCGCTCCTGCCGGTAGTCTGCGCTTGCGAACGGGATGACTCCGGCTTTACGCCCTCCACCGGAATTGCTAATTTTCCTGTCATTCCAGGGCTCGTGCTTCCGTGGCGGGGGGACGGGCATTTCTGATCGATTCAAGGAGGAAAGAATGGACGCCGATGCCAAGAAGACCGCTTTGCGCATGATTCCCTACGGACTTTACATCCTGACCGGCGAGGCCAAGGACGGCCGGGTGGCCGCGGCCACGGTCAACTGGGTGACCCAGGCTTCCTTCGCGCCCCCGCTGGTGGTGGTGGGCGTGAAGGCCGACTCGGGCGCGCACGACATCATCAAGGAATCCGGCAGCTTTGCCCTGAACGTCCTGGGCAAGGGCCAGCAGGGCCAGGCCTTCACTTTCTTCAAGTCGTTGGAGCGGGAAGGGGACACCATCGGCGGCGAGGCGTTCTCCGCCGGCGCCACGGGCGCTCCGGTGCTGGCCAACGCGCCGGCCTTCGTCGAGTGCAAGCTCGTGGATACGGTGGAGAAGGGCGACCACTCGGTGTTCGTGGGAGAAGTGGTGGAGGCCGGCGTGAGGGGCGAGATCTCCGGCCGCGCCGATGACGCGACGCTCCTGCTCAAGGACCTGGGCGACTCGGTCTTCTACGGCGGCTGATACACGGCGCCCGGAGTGCGCCGGACTCCGGGTGGGGGTGGTGCGCTCCGGGCGCGGCATGTCGTTTATGACAACCTCGAGGCTCGTCGGCTGGTTGCAGGACATCGTGGGGAACGACGGCGTCGTGTCGCATCCCACGGAGTTGAGCGTCTACGACTGCGACGGTTACACGCTGGAGAAGTCCGCGCCGGACGTCGTGGTGCTGCCGCGTTCCACGGACGAGGTGGCCGCGGTTCTCAAGCTGCTCCGGCGTGAAGGCGTGCCGTTCGTGCCCCGCGGCACCGGCACGGGGCTGAGCGGGGGCTGCCTCCCCCTGGGGGCGCCGGTCATGGTGAGCCTGAGCCGCATGAACCGGATCCTGGAGCTGGATCCAGCCAACCGCCGCGCCGTGGTCCAAAGCGGCGTGATCAATGCGTGGGTAAGCCGGGCGGCCAAGCCCCACGGGCTCCACTACGTGCCGGACCCTTCGAGCCAGATGGCCTGCTCCATCGGCGGCAACGTCGCGGAGAACTCGGGCGGCCCGCACACGCTCAAGTACGGCGTCACCACCAACCACGTGCTCGGGGTGACGCTGGTGCTCCCGGACGGTGAAGTCGTCCGTCTCGGCGGCATGACCGAGGATGCGCCGGGATACGATCTCCTGGGCGTTACCGTCGGTTCGGAGGGCACGTTCGGCATCGTCACCGAGGCGATCCTCAAGCTCCACCCATTGCCCCAGGCGTGCAAGACGCTTTTGGCGGTGTTCGATTCGGTGGCCGACGGGAGCGCCGCGGTGTCCGCCATCATCGCCGGCGGCATTGTCCCCGCGGCCCTGGAGATGCTCGATCACCTGATCATCCAGGCGGTGGAGGACGCTTTCCAGTTCGGCTTCCCGCGGGATGCCGGCGCGGTGTTGATCGCCGAGCTGGACGGACCGGAGGCCGGTCTGGAGGGAGCCGCCGGCAAGGTCAGGGAAGTCTGCGAAGCCAACGGCGCCACCGAAATCCGGGTCGCCCGCGACGACCGCGAACGCGAAGCGTTGTGGAAGTGCCGCAAGCGCGCCTTCGGCGCCTTGGGGCGGCTCGCCCCCAACTTCTGTTGCCAGGACGGCGTGGTGCCGCCGAACCGGCTGCCGGAGATCATGGAGCGCATTGCCGCCATCGGCAAGGACTACGACCTCCGGATCGGCAACGTGTTCCACGCGGGCGACGGCAACATCCATCCCATCCTGCTCTATGACGAGCGTGACCGGGACGAAACCGAACGGGTCGTGGCCGCCGGCCGCGAAATCCTGCGGGAGTGCGTGAGGCTCGGCGGCAGCCTGACCGGCGAGCATGGCATCGGGGTTGAGAAGGTGGCGTTGATGCCGTTGATCTTCACCCCGGACGACCTGCGCACCATGGAGGCGGTGCGTGCCGTGTTCGATCCCGACGACCGCTGCAACCCCAACAAGATATTCCCGTCGGCGGAGGAACGGGTCGACGTGCGAACGCCGCGGCGCCAGGCGGCGATGTAGGCGGCGCGGGCCGGCTGGCCTTGGGGCCGCGGCGACGACCGGAGTGCCGGTCTCCCGAAACCCCGCGGGAGAGGCCGGTTTCGACCCCGTCCGCCGGGTACAGCGTGCCACTGGAAAATGTGCATGAGCCGCACCTCTCTTGTCGAGCCGATGCCGGACTGGGATGGATTCGATCACGATCTGCGCCTGTGCCGGATAGCTGCCGGAACGGCAGCCGATTTCGAGCGCTTCATCGTAGACGGCGTCCCGCCGGAGCGGGTTGTCTTTCCCGACTCGGCGGAGCAGGTTTGCCGCATCCTGCAAATCGCCTCGGCCCGCGGCGTTTCGCTGGTGCCCGCGGGCTTCGGCGCGCATCTGGGTCTGGGTGCGCCTCCCCGCCGCGCCTTCGCCGCGGTCTCGACGGCCGCCATCAACGGGTTGGTGGACCACCAGCCCGCGAACATGACCGTTACCGCCAGGGCGGGCATGAGCGTGGCCGGGCTTCAGGCCGCGGTGGCCGGCAGCGGCCAGTGGCTGCCCCTGGAGCCGCCCCTTCCCACGGCCACCAGCGTCGGCGGCCTGATCAGCGCCGACCTGAGCGGGCCGTCGCGCTTCTCCCAGGGTACCGTACGGGACCTGCTCATCGGCATCACCGTGGCGCGGGCGGACGGGACCCTCGTCAAGAGCGGTGGGAGGGTGGTCAAGAACGTCGCCGGCTATGACCTGGCCAAGCTCTACTGCGGGGCGCTGGGAACCTTGGGAGTCGTCGTCGAGGCGACCTTCAAGCTGCGTGCGCTTCCCGCGACCCTGGCGGTGGCGCGGATCACCTGTTCCGACATGCTGGGGGCGCGAGAACTGTTGGAGCGAATCCGGACCGCGCCCCTCGAACCACGCTTGATCGAGCTCCTGACGCCTGTTCCCACCGCCGGAAGCGATTGCGTCATCGTGGTCGGCTTCGGCGGTTCCGGAGAGGAGGTGGCGAATCAGCAGGAGACTCTCCGGGGGCTGGCCCATGGGAAGACGATCGAGGAACGAGTGGGGGAGGCCGCCGCTGCCGCCCTGGCCGAATTGCGTGATGTCAACAGGCGGGGTGAGGCATTTCTGAAGCTCAAGGCGAGCCTTCTTCCCACCGGCCTCCCTGCGTTCGTGTCGTCGCTGGAGGATGCCAGCGCAAAACACGGCTTGACGATGGCGGTGCAGGCGCATGCGGGCAACGGCATCGTCTGCGTTCACGTGCGGCGCCCGGATGCGGAAGCCATGCACCGCTTGGCGGGAACCTTGGTGGAAGAGTTGCGCGCCGTCGCCGCAGCACTGGGCGGCAGCCTGATCGTGGAGCAGGCGGCTCCCGACATCAAGCCGGAACTGGACATCTGGGGCGGCGAGATCGAGGCACTGCCCCTGATGCGCCGTATCAAGGATGCCCTGGATCCCAAGGGGATCCTGTCGCCGGGACGGTTTGTCGGGGGGATTTAGGCTCGAGGCAACAGCTCCCGAATCGTCATTGATATGAACATAAACTTTGTTCAATGAGTTCAGTTAGTTACAGAAGCCCGTTACAGCCGGTACGTCATTCCCGCGAAAGCGGGAATCCAGGGGTTGTGGTGTGGCGGCCTCATTGCCCCAGCCCCACCCCGCCTGGATTCCCGCTTCCGCGGGAATGACGTATCGGGGGACCGGGACTGACGAAGACGGACGTCTGTAACTACCTGAATTCATCGGACAAGGTTCTATCTTCATATCAATGACGATTCGGGGTGTTGGTGCCGGCTCGTGGCCGAGCGGAGTTTCGACACAGCCTGGAGAGCAGGAGTGACGAATGCGGTTTGCCTTTTGTCTGGTTTTCGGGAAACGGGTGTCTTCAACCGATGAGATCACGACTGGCTGATTTCGAAAGCACCGGGAACTGCATACATTGCGGGCTCTGCATTGCGTCGTGCCCGACGTTCCTGGAACTGGGAACGGAGATGGACTCGCCGCGAGGCCGCATCCAGCTCATGCGCTCCCTCCGCGACGGGACGGTGCCGCTGGACGACACGAGCGTGCGGCATCTGGATCTCTGTCTCGGCTGCCGCGCGTGCGAGACCACGTGCCCATCCGGAGTGCGCTACGGCGCGCTCATCGAAGGGGCGCGGGAGTTCGTCGGCCTCCGCCACCGGCGCTCCTGGTGGGAGCGGATGAGGCGCGGGCTGCTGAACCGTGCCTTCCCCAATCCGACGATCATGAAGACGTTCGGCTGGGCGGTGCGCTGGCTGACCCGGCTCGGACTTCGGCGTATGGCCGGAACGAATCTCCTTCCGGCGTCCGTCCGCCGCTCGCTGCGCTACCTGCCCGAGCCGGAAGCGCCTTTCCGGTCCGTCAACCTTCCCGAAGTGACGGCGCCGAACGGTCCGGTGCGGCACCGCGTGGGCCTGCTCGCCGGATGTGTCATGCAGAGCCTCTTCGGGGACACGCATGCCAGCACGGTACGGCTGCTGACGCAGCACGGTTGCGAGGTCCGGGTGCCGCCGGGAGCCGGGTGCTGCGGCGCCTTGCCGTTGCACAACGGAGACCGGAAGCGGGGTCTGGCGCTGGCGCGCCGCACCATCGCCGCGTTCGAGGGCCTGGACGTCGACGCGGTGTTGACCAACGCGGCCGGTTGCGGCGCGGCCATGCGGGAATACGGCGCGCATTTCAAGGACGATCCCGGCTGTCGGGCGGCGGCCGAACGTGTTGCCGCCAAGGTGCGGGATGTGGCAGAGTTCCTTCACGGTTTGCCCGAGTTCGCGCCCGGAAGGAGCGTGAACATCAAGGTGGCGTATCACGACGCGTGCCACCTGCTGAACGGGCAGGGCGTGGAGGCGCAGCCGCGTGAGCTTCTCAAGAACATCCCCGCTATCGAGTGGATCGATCTCCAGGAGGCGGATGTGTGCTGCGGCAGCGCGGGGACCTACAATCTCACGGAACCGGAGCTGGCCGGCAGGCTGGCTGCGCGAAAGGCCAGGAACGTGGTGGCGACCGGAGCGGACGTGCTCGTGACCGGGAATCCGGGCTGCATCCTGCAGATCCGGGCGGCGCTCCGGGAGCAGGGATCGACCATCCGTGTCGTGCACACCGCGGACTTCCTGGCCGAGGCTTATACCCACGGGGCGCAGGCCCGGAGTTAGACCGGCCCGCCCGGAACGGAGGCATCTCATGAGAGACGGCATACGCATACTCGACAGCGACATGCACGTGTTCGAACCCCACGACCTCTACCTGACCTACATGAACCCCAAGTGGGGCGATCGCATCCCGCGGGGCGAGGTGCGGGAAAGGCGCGAGGGCCAGGGGCTGACGCTGCACGGCATGACCCGCTACGTGCTCGGCGACGGCACGCCGATCCGCACTCCGGGGAAGGTGGTGAAGTTTCACGAGAAGCGCCAGAAGGATGCCTACATCAAGCCCGCGAGCCAGAACTACAACAACCTCTCGCAGATCGAGGCCATGGACGAAGAGGGGCTGGACGTGGCCGTTCAGTTCCGTACCTCGCCGCTGCATACCAACGAGGACTTCGAGCCTGAGTACGCGAACGACCTGTGCAAGGCCTGGAACGACTGGATGCACGATTTCTGCAGCGCCGATACGTCGCGGCTCAAGGGTTCCGCGCTGATCACGCTGCACGACGTCGACCTCGCGGTGAAGGAAGCACGCCGGTCGGTAAAGGAACTGGGCGCGATAGGACTGTCCCTGTGTCCGGAACCCATCAACGGGCTCCATATCCATGACCGGTACTTCGATCCGCTGTGGGCCGAGGCCATAGACCTTGACGTGCCCATCTGCTTCCATCCGCCGGCCCGACCCAACCAGGTCCAGGTGTCGCGCCGCTTCGAGGACCACCCCAACGAGGAGCTGCTGGTCAACCCACTGCGCAACCCGGTGGAGCTGATCCTGGCCGTCAGCGCCTTCTGCGTCGGCGGGGTCCTGGAGAAGTTCCCCAAGCTGCGGGTGGCCTTTCTCGAAGGCAACTGTAGCTGGCTGCCGTGGCTGATGTACCGCCTGGACGAGTACTGCGAGCTCCAGGGAGCCATGGCGGACATCCCGTTGCGCAAGAAGCCCAGCGAATATTTCCGCGAGCAGTGCTTCATCTCCGCGGACGTGGACGAAGCGCTGGTGGTGAGCGTCATCGACTACATGGGCGACGACAACATCGTCTTCTCCACGGACTATCCGCACATCGACTCGCGCTGGCCCGAGGCCGTCTCCACCTTCGAATCCATCCCCGGGCTGAAGAAGGAATCCCGTGAGAAGATCCTCTGGGACAACTGCGCGCGGCTGTACGGATTGGACTAGGACAGGATATCCATGACAAGGCGAAGTGCTGTTTGGGCTCCTCCCGCGGAGGTGTCGCGGGAGGAGTGTCTCGCCGACTCCAGGGCGGTTCTGGCCATGCCGGACATCCCGCTCAAGGAGCACGAAGACCTGGTTCGTATCGAGGCCGTGGGGCTGGAATGGGACGTCGGCGCGCAGATCTACGAGCCGGAGGACCCGGCGAAGATCGCGGTGGGCGCGGACGGGAAGAAGGCGGGGGCCTACCTGCTCTCCGGCGGCGACGGCGACTTCAAGACCATGGCGCCGGTGGCGCGCCTCCTCGCCGGGAAGTTCGGCTTCAAGGTGGCCACCATGACCTATCCCGGCCGGCTCTGTCTCGACGATCCGTCGCGCAACTGGCCCGCGGACACCATCAATCCCGACGGCACCATCCGCACCCCCATCTGGCTCACCGGCGAGCACATCACGCCGGACCAGTACGAGGTGGTGAAGGACAGCTCGCTGCGGGAACGCTACGGCACCCGCACCGTGCTCCACGCCAAACCCGGCACGACCTTCTGGCACCGCCTCGCGGGCTGGCCCGCGGCCTTCGAGGAGGGCGGCAGGCAGGTGATGGCGCGGAACCTTCCGGACGGAGAATACTCCGTGTACGTGCACGGGCACTCCACCGGCGGCCCCTTCGTCTTCATGCTGTCACAGCGGGTTCCCAACATTGCCGGCGTCATGGCGGTGGAGAACTCCTCCTTCGGCTACATCAACCAGGCCAAGCTGGCGGTGCAAGGCTCCCTGGGAGCCATCGGCGATTATGAAAGGCGGGTGACCGAGACCAGCCGGGTGGACCCGTTCTATGAGCTGTACATCCGCACGTGGCGCGACAAGGCCCGCTACATCGGCCCGGAGAAACTGGGACAGGACGGCCCCGTGGCGCTCATGCGCCTGCCGCTGGTGATCGAGGAAGTGATGGAGGCGTGGGAAGCGGCCAGGAACGAGCCCCAGTTCAAGTGCGAGTACGTCGTGAGCATGAACATCGAGGCATCGCTGGAAGCCGGGGCGCGCGCCACGGCGGATCGGCTGGGCCTTGATGCAGAAGGCACCGAAGCGCTGGTGCGGCGGTACCTGGGCTACGGGCGCGAGCTCCAGGGACCCGGTGTCAAGCCCGTACCGCCGGTGCTTTTCTGCGTCACCAAGGACAGCCGCGACCATTCCGCGGACTCCTACCGCAGCCTGGTGATGCCCATGTTCGCGCGCATGGAACCGGCTCCCAAGACCGCGCTGGTGCATTTCCAGGCAGGGGTCCATTCCTACTGGACCCCGGAAACGGACTTGCCCCTCGGCGTCGCGCCGGGCGTGGCCAAGACTTGGCACGACGCCATTACCGGCGGGTACTTCCTTGCGGGGAACGGACAGGGCGGCTGAGGACCGTCGCCGCGGTCAAACCCCCGGCGCGCTGATCCCGGACGACCCGGGGATTCTCTCCTGAGCACGCTGATCACCGGTGCCGGACTGGTGGGAACGTCCTTCGCCCAGTTCGCCGTCCGCAGGGACGTCCCGCTGGTCTTCTACGACGCGCAGCCCCAGCGGGATTTCCTCGAACGGAAACTGCCGGGAGCGGCGGTCGAATTCGTCCAGGGCGACATCCTCGACCTGCCGGCACTATTTCACACCATGGCCAGGCACCGGGTGGACACCGTGGTCCACACCGCCGGCCTGATCGGCAACAAGGTCGCGGAAGCGCCCTACACCGGCGTCCGCATCAACGTCCTGGGCACCATCAACGTCCTCGAAGCCGTCCGCCTGGCCGGTGTGCGGCGGCTCGTGCACATCAGCTCCCTCAGCGTCTACGACCAGCGCCGCGACTGTCCCACGCCGCTGTGTGAGGACTTTCCACGGGGCAACGGCCGGCTCTACGACAACACCAAGGCGGCCAAGGAACTGATGGTGGAGGCCTACCAGGGTCTTTACGGCTTCGAGGTGATCGCCCTGCGCCTGGCGAAGCTCTACGGGCTCGGCCGTTTCCACGGCGGCTCCTCCGGCGGCCGCCTGATTCAGACGCTAGTGGAGTCCGCTCTCCGCGGCCAGGTCGCGCGCGTGCCCCGGCCGCTGACCACGGACTTCGAGTACGTCTACGCCAAGGACGTGGGCCGCGCCGTCGACATCGCCGCCACCATCCCTCTGCCGGCACGGACGCACTTCAACATCGGCAGCGGCGAGGTGTTGACCTTCGAGGCGTTGGTCGCCGCCATCAAGGAAGTCCTCCCGACTCTGGAAGTCGAGATCCTGCCCGGCCCGCCACCCCCGCTACAGGTGAAGCAGCCCATGGACCACTCCCTGGCCCGGGACGTGTTGGGATGGGAGCCGCGGTACACGATGGGGGAGGCGTTCAGGGACTTCGTTGCGGATCTGGAGGAGGCCGGCGGCTGGTAGGCTCATGCCCCGAAGTCTTCCCGAAATCGTTCGATCTGATGCATGCGTTGGTGGAGGACCGTGACGATACCGATGTCCCCGTTGTATAGCGCCTTCCAGTACACGAAATGTCTCTTGTACCGGAAAACGTAGCCCTCCACACCAAACTCGGCGGGGATAGGACGTGAGCGAACACTGCCCGTTGTGATTCGTTCGAATGCCTCGAACAGCCCGGTGATGTAGGCGTCCGCCTGATCCGCTCCCCAGCGCTCCGATGTGTACCGGTAAATTTCGTCGATACGGAACGAGGCCGCTTCCTGTACACGGACAGACGTCACGTGTCGTTCCGGGTCTTGTTCCTTGCGATGACCTCGGTGGCGGAAAGGGGATGGAAAGAGTCATCCGGTGCCGCGAAGGCCATCGTCAGCTCCGCCTTGAGCCGCTCGAATGCCTCGTGTTCAGCGCGCTCCTTGTCCCGCCTTATCAGATCGCGAATGTACTCGCTGATGTTTTCGTAGGCCCCGTCATCGCCGACGTTGGCCGAAACGAAGTCACTCAGTGAGCCGCTTAACCGTACTGTCATCGTGGTGGTGCGTGGCATGCGCTAGGCTCCCATTGGAATATACTGCATGCATTATACACAATATTGAATACAAGGAAAGGGGTTGTGTGCTTCCGTTATCGCTCCGCGTTGACACGCCGGAGGGAGGTGAACTAGAAACCTCAACAAGGTAACCCCAGCCTACACACCAGACCATACAGGAGATGCGGCAGACCCATGTTCATTGAACGGGACGAGTTGGACCGGCTGCACGCCAAGTACCCCTACCCGAGGTTTTCGGACGTCGAGTACGAACGCCGTTACGCGAACGTGCGCGGGCTCCTGCGCGACAAGGAGCTCGACTGTCTGTTGGTCATCGGCGGCTCGGCCGCATACGGGCGGTTGTGGTCCAATGTCCGCTACCTCACCAACATGATGGGCAAGGCGGAAATGACCTACTATTGCTTCTTTCCCAAGGAAGGGAGCCCTGCGGTCATCACCCGGCCGGGCCATTCGCTGGCGCCGGGAATGATCGCACGCAGTGCGGTGCAGGAGTTGGAGGTGGGCCGTCCCAGTGTCCTCGACGCTCTCGTCGGCAAGGTCCGGGAAATGGGTTACGACAAGGGACGGATCGGCATCGTCGAGTACGATCCCCTGACCTCAATTCCGAAAAACCACTGGGATTTCTTTGTGTCGGAGTTGCCAGAGGCCGAGTTCGTGTTTGTGACCAGGGAGTTTCTCGCCCTCAAGCTGTTCAAGAGCGACGAAGAGATCGAGGCTTTGCGTAAGTCGGCACTGGTGCAGGACATCGGGCTGCGGGCGCTGGCGGATCAACTCAAGCCCGGAATGACCGAGTCCGAGGCCTTTGCCATCGTGTACGAGGCCGTGGTGCGGAACGGCGGCGAGATGGGCATGATCCAGCTCAGCTCCACGCCCATGCACGATTCGGATGTCGGCGACCAGCGTCCGCGTCCCTCGGAGCGGGTGATCACCCACGGCGACATCATCAACAACGAGCTGGGAATCCTCTACAACGGCTACGAGGCGCAGACCGGCAAGCCCATGTTCATCGGCCCGCCCACCGACGAGTTTCGGCGCATGTTCGACGTGGCCCTCGAAGCCTACCATCGGGTGGCCGAGACGCTGGTGGTGGGCGGCACCGGGTCTGACTCGGTCAACGCAGCCAACAGCGTCATCAAGCCCGCGGGTTACGACGCCTGGGGCGGCTACCTTCAAGGTATGCTGGGCTCGCAACCCCGCCACGAGCCTCAGATCGGACCGGAGCTGACGAGCCTCGCCGAGAACAGGCTTTACGAGGGGGATGACATGGTCTTCAAGAACGGCACGGTGTTCGTTTTGCAGATCCACCTGGTGGACAAGGAGCGGACCAAAGGGCTCTTCATCGGCGACACCTACGCCATGCGGGATTCGGGGACCGAGTGCCTGAACGATTTTCCCCCGGAGTTGATCCAGATTTCGTAGGGGCCAATCCCGGGACATACCGAACAAGGAGCAGTAACATGGCCAGGAACGGATACCAGGTGTTCGACAGCGACATGCACGTCTACGACGCGCAGGATCTCTACGAGAAGTACATGAACCCCAAGTGGGGCGACCGGATTCCCGTCGGCAAGGCGCGCACCAAGCACGGGCGTATCGAGTTCAGCCTGGGCAACGGCAAGGTGATGCGGCCTCGGGAAAAGCTCCTGGAGCACGGCGAAGACAGCGTGGCGGACCGCTACGGCTACGCGCTGGAGCACGGCTACGACGCGCCGTCCCAGGTGGTGGCCATGGACAACGAAGGGCTGGACGTGGCGGTGATGTTCCGCACCTCACCGCTCCACTGCGACGACAGCTTCGAGCCGGAATACGCCAACGACCTGTGCCGGGCGTGGAACGACTGGATCGCGGACTTTTGCGGCGAGCGGCCGGAGCGCATGAAGGCATCGGGGCTGCTCACGCTGCACGACGTGGACATGGCGGTGGACGAGGCCAGGAGGTCGGTGACGGAGCTGGGTGTGGTCGGCCTTTCCGTGTGTCCCGAGCCCGTGAACGGCCGGCGCATCCATGACCGCTACTACGATCCCCTGTGGGCGGAGATCGACCGGCTGAAGGTGCCGCTGTGTTTCCATCCACCCGCCAACCCCAAGCAGCAGCAGGTGGCGCGGGAGTTCTACGGCCATCCCAATTCCAGCGTCATCGCCATGGCGTTGCGCAACCCCATCGAGCTGCAGCTCGCGGTGTCCGCCTTCTGCGGGGGCGGCGTGCTGGAGAAGTTCCCGACGCTGAAGGTGGCGTTCCTGGAAGGCAACTGCGCGTGGCTGCCGTGGTTGCTGTACCGGCTGGACGAAAGGGCGGAGCTACACGGCGCTCTCACCGACGTGCCGCTGTCACGGAAGCCCAGCGAGTACTTCCTGGACCAGTGCTACATCTCGGTGGACGTGGACGAGTATCTCGTGACTGACGTCATCGGCCGGCTGGGCGACGACAACATCGTCATCTCCACCGACTACCCGCACATCGACGCCCACTACCCGCACGCGGTGGAGGAGTTCATGGAGACGCCGGGCCTGAGTGACGGTTCCATGAAGAAGATCCTGTGGGACAACTGCGCGAGGCTGTACGGCGTGAGCTAGCAGGTCTACTCTCCCAACCCCGCACCGTCCATGCTAGATTGCCGGCATGGCGACTCTGATTACGGGCAGCGGGCTCATCGGCGCCTCTTTCGGGCAATATGCCGCCGAGCGGGGCGAGCGTCTCGTCTTCGTGGACTTCCAGCCGCGGGATGACTACCTGAAGCAGAAGCTCGGCGACGCGGACTTTGTCTCCCTCCAGGGGGACGTGCTGGATCTCCCGGCGCTCACGGGCATCATCAAGGCCCATGACGTCGATACGGTGCTGCACACGGCGGCCATCATCGCCGGCCGGGTGGCCCGCGAGGGTTACTGGGCTTTCAACGTCAACATTCAGGGCACCATCAACGTCGCGGAGGCGGCGCGGCTCGCGGGAGTCAGGCGGGTCGTGCACATCAGCACCCTCAGCGTCTACAACCGTGCGTTCGAGGGGCCGGACCCGGTTCCAGAGACGCTCCAACGGGGCGACAGCACGGCCTACGGCAACTCCAAGGCCGTGCAGGAACTGGTGCTGGAAGCCTACCAGCGGCTCTACGGTTTCGAGCTGATGGTGGTGCGGCTGGCCCACGTGTTCGGGCTGGGCCATTTCCTCGGCGGGGCCGAGAGCGGCGCCATCACGCATACGCTGCTTACCCGCGGCCGGGAAGGCGGCGTGGCGACGATCCCGCGGCGCCAGGCGAGGCCCCTGGAGCGCATCTACGCCAAGGACGTGGGGCGCGCGGTAGATCTCGCCGCCACCGTGCCGGTGCCGCCGGTGAACGTGTTCAACATCGGCACCGGTCTGGTCACGACCTTCGATGAGTTGGTGGCGGCGGCGAGGACGATCTATCCGGACCTGGAGGTGGAAGTCGTTCCGGACGGCACCCCGCACGTGGGGCCGAAGCAGCGTCTGGATATCGCGAGGGCGAAGGAACATCTCGGCTGGGAGCCGCGGTTCGACCTCGAGGCCGCGTTGCGCGACTACGTCAAGGACCTGGACGCGCTGGAGGCATAGCGCCGTCCCGCTGACCCAGGGCAGGAGGGCAGGGCGGCCGATCCGGTGTCCCTTCCGGTGGAGCTTGACCGCACGGAACGCCGGAGCAGGAGACGGACACATGAGTTCAGGACATTCATCGGAATCCGAGGCGGTACGCGCCCGGCTCGACCATCCGATCATCGACACGGACGGCCACACGGTCGAATTGACGCCGCTCTACCACGACTACCTGAAGGAACTGGGTGGCTCCGACATGCCGCGGCGCTATGCCGAGGCCGTGAGCGCCCGTTCCAACAGCCGCTGGGCGTTCATGACCGAGGCGGAGCGGCGCAACGTCCGCGCCCACTGTCCGCCGTGGTGGGCGCGTCCGGCAAGCAACACCCTGGACCGCGCCACCGCGTCGCTGCCGCGGCTCCTGCATCAGCGCATGGACCGGCTGGGCATCGATTACGCCGTGCTCTATCCCACCGAGGGGCTGGCCGGGCCGCCCCGGTTCGAGGACGAGGAGATCCGCCGCGTGTCGTGCCGGGCGCTCAACAAGTTCCACGCGGAGTTCTACGGCGAGTGTTCCGACCGTATGACCCCGGCGGCGGTGATTCCCACCCACACCCCGCAAGAGGCCATCGAGGACACCGAGTACGCCGTCCGGGAACTAGGCCTCAAAACCATCGTCATTTCCCACGTGGACCGTCCGGTCCCGCGGGTGGAGGAGCAGCGTCCCGACCTGGCGCCGTTCGCGCGCTACATCGATACCCTGGCACTCGACAGCGACTACGACTACGATCCGTTCTGGCAGCGCTGCATGGAGCTGGGCGTGGCGCCGACGTCCCACGCCAGCGGCCAGGGATGGGGCAGCCGGCGATCGGTCACCAACTACATGTACAACCACATCGGGCACTTCGCATCGGCCGGCGAGGCCATGTGCAAAGCGATGTTTTTCGGTGGGGTTACGTATCGCTTTCCAAAGCTCAACTTCGCTTTTCTGGAGTGCGGCGTGGCCTGGGCCTGCAGCCTCTACAGCGACATCCTGGAGCACTGGGAGAAGCGCAACCGCGACGTCATCGCCGGGCTGGACCCCGAGAGCACCGACGTCGATCTCATGATGAAGCTGGTGGCGGAGTACTCCGGCATCGAGAGTGAAGCCAAGCTCGAAGAGATCCGCGCGTCCCTCGGCCGCAAGCAGCGGCGCCCCGAGAACCTCGACGACTGGTCGCGCTGCGGCATCGACAAGGCCGAGGACATCCGCGACCGCTTCGTGCCGCGCTTCTACTTCGGGTGCGAGGCCGACGACCGCATGATCGCCTGGGCCTTCAACGACAAGCTGAATCCCTTCGGTGCCAAGCTGGGCGCCATGATGAGCTCGGACATCGGCCACTGGGACGTGACCGACATGACCGAGGTGGTGGCGGAGGCCCACGAACTGGTGGACCATGGGCACATCACCGACGAGGACTTTCGCGACTTCAGCTTCACCAACGCGGTGAACTTCTACGCCGGCGTGAACCCGGCTTTCTTTGCCGGCACCGCTTGCGAGGACGCCGCCGCCCGGGTTCTGGCCGCGGATTGATTCCCGCCGGCAGGCGAGCCGGGAGATTCTTGGAAATAGACCGGAAACAGGGGAGAGGAACGCTCATGAAGGACGGATTGAAGGTCATGGACTCGGACATGCACGTGCGCGAGCCCGGGGACCTCTGGGCGAAGTACCTGGAGCCCGAGTGGCGCGACCGCGGACCCAAGATTCTGAGCACCACCACGCGCAGCTCGGCCATGGTCATGCTCGACGGCCAGATCCTCAAGGGCTATCCGCCTGCCTACCGCGGCGGCATCTTCGACGCCACCCGCATCGACGCCGAAATTGCCGGAGCCCGCGCCCGGGGCTTCGACGGGGTCTCGCAACTCGACGCCATGGAGAAGGAGGGGCTGGATCTGGCGATCATGTACCCGTCCATCGGGCTGGGCGTCATGATGCGCGACGACATGGACCCCAAGCTAGGCGCCGCCATCGCCCGCGCCTACAACAACTGGCTCCACGACTTCTGCCAGACCGACCCCGAGCGGATGAAAGGCTCGGCCATGATCTCTCTCCACGACGTGACCGAGGCCGCCAAGGAGGCCCGCCGTGCCGTTGAGGAACTGGGTTTCGTGTCCGTGTTCGCCCGTCCCGAGCCGCTCCGCTCCATGCCCTGGCATTCCCGCTACTACGACGTGCTGTGGTCCACGCTGGAGGAACTGGGCATCCCCATCGGCTTCCACTCCGCCGCTTCAGCCGGCGAGGTCCGGCAGATGGGCGACCTGTTCGGCGACGACCTGCTGCTGCGGCACATCTGCGAGCACCCCATGTCCAACATGATGGCCATGATCGACGTCATCGGCGGCGGCGTGCTGGAACGCCACCCCAAGCTCAAGGTCGCCTTCCTCGAATGCTACTGCGGCTGGGTCTCCTTCATGCTCCACCGCATGGACGGCGCCATGGACAAGGCGCGCCACCCCAACGTCAAGGAGCTCAAGCCCAGCGAGTTCTTCAAGCGCCAGTGCTGGATCTCCACCGAATCCGAGAAGGAACTCCCCATGATCGCCGAGCTCATCGGCGACGACAACATCGTCTACTCCACCGACTACCCCCACGGAGACTCGGACTTCCCCCACGCCGTGGACGAGTTTCTGGAGGTGGAAGGGGTTTCCAGGGAGACGAAGCGGAAGATTCTCTGGGACAACTGTGCGCGGCTGTATGACTTGTGACCGGGTTTACCTCAACCGGAACCACTGTGAACCCGGGGCTACAAGGCATGTGAGGGACTTCCTTGGTTGCTTGTCTGTGCCCGTTTACAGAACATTATCTCATAGGCTGTCAGAAAAGGCAGCCTGTACCTTGATGACTTCCACCGGATCGGTGCTCACGCCTAGTCCCAGCCACGGCACCCCATGGCGAGGAGAGTACCGGGATCGATGCACACCCGCAAATCCCGTCCGTAGGGGATCGAAGGACGGCTGTCTTGTGCGGACGGGAGGGGAGAACAGGTGAAGCTTGCGACGCGTCTGAATGCCCATAACCCATCGCCGCGCGATCCGTGACACCAACCTCCTGAGCGGCTGCTCCGTGGCTGCTCAATCGACCTCTCTCCCCCGTTCCTGGTCCGCAAAATTCGTGATCGCGATATCGCCGTGCGGAAACCGGGCCACGATCCTCAGTTCTCCTCCCATCGCCTCAATGTAGGCGCGGAGTTTTGACACATACATGTCCGTTCTCCGTTCCAGTTTGGCGACCGCCGGCTGGTTGACGTTCAATGCGTCACCAAGCGCCTTCTGGGTCAGTGCGCGCGCCTGTCGAAGCTCGTGAAGAGGCATGGCTGAGCGAAGCTCCGCTGTCTTGGCTTCCACCCGCGCTCGACGCCCCGGAGAAAAGTCCTTTGTGAGTTCGTCAAAGCTGCGCCGGCCGCTCATTCGATCAACCCTGCCTTTCTCAGCTCTTGCAAGTGCTGGTCGTAGAGTCTGTCCGCGAGGGGAACATACCGTCTGTAGAACCGATCATCTCCCGCCTTGTTTCCGCCGATCAAAAGGATCGCGGATCGCCTCGGGTCGAACGCATGGAAGACACGGAGGGGGTTACCGCCACTCTGAATACGAAGCTCCCGCATCACGCCGTGGTGGGACGCCTCAACGCCGGAGGAATAGGGAAACGGTAGCCTGGGCCCGTGCTCCGTCAACAACTGAACCATTGCAGTCACGTCGTCTTGTTGAATCTCGGTGAGGCGATTCCACCATCGACCGAACTCGTTTGTGTATTCGACAACCCAACTCATCCACTATATTCCCTGTCCGGAATGTTTTCAAGAAACGCTGAACGGCCCGGGAGTTCTCATTAGATCGCCCGACGCCGTCTCACGTTCGTGGACGCAACATCGGGGCCATGCTCGGGTGCCCTCTCCTACGAGCAAACCCTTGCGAAGGCTTGTCTGGAAGGAGCAGTGACCGACGGGGAGACGTGCCGGAACGCGCTTGAAGCCGGCGCCCGGAATTCAACTCTTTTGGTAGTAGGGCTGGTAGAGCTGCACGCGCACTTCGCCCGGCATCGTTAGCTGGATGCCGAGGCCGAAGCCCGCGTCGGCTATCTCGCCGTCGAAGGCCACGCCGCGGCCCTTCAACTCGGCCACCGTGGCGTGGATGTCGTCGCAGTAGAAGGAGATGTCGTGGGTGCCGGCGGGTTCACCGGCCTCGCGGGTGGGGTCGGCGGGATGGACGCCCATGTCGGCCTCGGGCATGTCGAAGATGAGCCAGCCGCCGCCGACGTCGGTGAAGGAGGAGAAGCCGAGCTTGTCGTGCAGGAAGGCGCGCAGCGCCTCGGGTTCGGAGGAGTAGAACATCGCGTGCACGCCCTTGATCATGGCTCGGACTCCGCTTCCACGTGACGGCCCCTCAGACCGCCTCTTTCTTTCGCTTGTCCTCGTACTCCGCCTTGGCCGCCGCGACACCCTCCATGGCGGCCGCGCGGAACTCCGGTTGCCGTCTTGCGGCCTCGTCGTAGCTGGTCTGCCTGCCGTCGAACTGGCCCTGGAAGTGCGGCACCACGTGCCGGGCGAACAGCTCGTAGCTGCGCCGGGTGGCGTCCCAATCGGCCCAGTCGTGGCACATGAAGAGCACGACGCCGAAGCCGCCGGTGCCGGCCTGCATGCGTTCGATCTCGCGGATGGCGTCGTCCGGCGTGCCGATGATGCCGCGGCCGGACTCGACGATGAACTTCCGGGTGTCGGTGACTTCCTTGGGGACCGTTTGATTGGGCAGCACGTCGCGGGCGTAGCCGCCCCAGGCGTCGATGCCGAAGCGCACGTCGTCCATGGCCTGCGCGCGCGTATCGGCGATGTGCATCTGCACGGCGATGCGGAATCTCCCGCGGTCGGCCACGCGGCCTTGGGCCGCCGCGGCCTCTTCGTAGATGCCCCAGTTATGCGCGTAGGCCGCGAGCGCCTCGTCGGAGTGTCCGCCCAGGGACAGCAGACCGAGCCCGTGGCGCCCGGCGAGCAGTGCGCCCGCGGGGGAACGGATGGTGGTGACCGCCATCTCCATCCGCGGCCGGGTGAAGGAAGCGTGTTGCAGCTTGGCCTGGTCGAGGGTGAACCAGTCCGTCCTGGCGCTCACGCGCTCGCCTTCCAGGAGCGGGATGATCGCGTCCAGGGACTCGTTCATCATGCGCCGCGTGCGGCGCGGGTCGATGCCCATCTGCGCGGCGTCGGAGGGCAGGGCGCCGGGCCCCACGCCGAACATCGCACGCCCGCGGGTCATGTGGTCGAGCTGGACCATGGTGTCGGCGACCATGAAGGGATGGACGTAGGGCAGGGACTTCACGCCGGTGCCGAGGCGGATGCGCCGGGTCTCCCGCGCCGCGGCGGCGATGAACACTTCCGGCGCGGCGATGGTTTCGAATCCGCCCGAGTGGTGTTCGCCGATCCACGCCTCGTCGTAGCCGAGGCGGTCCAGCAGGATGATCAGTTCGAGGTCGCGCTCGAAGAGAAGAGTGGGGTTCTCGTTCAGCGCATGGAAGGGCGCCAGGAAGACGCCGAAACGCAGCATGGTGTCGGACACGCGGGAATGCCTCCCTTCCTCGCCGGGTTCCAATGTCGCGGGAGCCTACGCGTCGATGCCGTAGAAGTTCACGCAGTTGTCCCACAGGATCTTGCGCGCGTGCTCCACCGGTAGTTCCTGCTGCATGAAATAGTCCACGGCGTGGGGGAACTCCGAGTCGCTATGCGGGTAGTCGGTGGAGAAGACGATGTTGTCGTCGCCCATCAACTGGATGACCGAGCCCACCTCGCGCTCCTCGCCCTCGCACCCGACCACGCACTGGCGCTTGAAATACTCGCTGGGTTTCATGGTCAGCGTGGGGGCATCCGCGGCACCCAACTGTTCCCAGTGGGTGTCCATGCGGCTCAGCCACGATGGCGCCCAACCGCAGTTGCACTCCAGGAAGGCCACCTTGAGGTCGGGGAAGCGCTCCAGCACGCCGCCGACGATGATGTCCACCATGGTCACCATCTGGCCGGTGACGTGGCTGCAGATGTGACGCATCAGGCGGTTGTTCTGCCCGAAGCGCTCGATGTGGGGGTAGTAGCCCGAGTTGGTGCACTCGTGGAAGCCCACGGGCATGTCCAGCTCCGCCAGTTCCGTCCACAGCGGCTCCCAGTAGAGTCCGAACCAAGTGTCGCCGGGGAGTGGCGTGGCGCGCAGGAAGGCCGTCACGAACCCGAGGTCCTTGGCCGCGCGCCGGGCTTCCCGGACCGCCAGTGAGACATCGTGGGGCGGCAGCATGGCCGCGCCCTTGAGACGCGCCGGGTCCTGCTGGCAGAAGTCGTACAGCCAGTTGTTGTAGGCGCGGCAAATGGCCTCCGCCAGGAGCGGATCCATGTCGGGCATGGTCATGATGTGCAGACAAGCGGTGGGGAACAGCACGGCGACGTCGAGCCCCTCGATGTCCATGGCCTCCAGTTGAGACTTGGCATCGAAACCCTGCTTGCGGGCGAAGCCGATCACGTCCTCACGCGTCGTGGAGCCTCGCCGCATACCGATCATGCGCGCGTCATTGGCTAGCGACGGGCTCTTGGCCCGAGGCTCCTTGCCGTCCACCAGCAACAGGCTGAAATCGCCGCGGCTCGGGACGTTGACGACCCGCGGCGCGTGCTGCTTGAAGGGCGCGTCGACGTAGTTTTCCCAAAGGTCGGGCGGTTCCATTATGTGCATGTCGGAGTCGATGATCTTCAGGCCGTTTTTCATTGCAGGCTCCCTTCTGGAGGCGTTGGGGTGCTCAACCCGAATACCCTTGGCCGTCTCGGGAGTCAAGGTGTCTTTGACTCGCCCGCCGCCGGGTCCCTATAAAGGAACCACCTACGTGCAAGGCGGCAGGCGTGGATACCTGAATCGGCAACAATGCCACGGTAGTGAACATGAAGGAGGATGGCAGGAATGATACAGGCCCTTGACGGCATCAGAATACTGGATCTCAGCAGCTACATCGCCGGCCCGTTCGCCGCGATGTTGCTGGCGGACATGGGAGCCGCGGTGGTGAAGATCGAGAACACGAGCGGCGGCGACCCCTTTCGCAAGTGGGCGCGAGAACCGCGCATGTACAGTCCGTTGTTCCGCAGCTACAACCGCAGCAAGCGGAGCATGACCCTGAACCTGCGGGACCCGGCGGGAAAGGAGATCTTTCTCAAGATGGCGGCGGAGGCCGACGTCGTGATCGAGAACTACCGGCCCGGGGTCATGGACCGTTTGGACCTGGGTTATGACCGGCTGAACGAGCTGAATCCGCGCCTGGTATACTGCGGCATTTCGGCTTTCGGCCAGACCGGGCCTTACCGCGAGAGACCGGGTTTCGATACCCTCGGACAGTGCCTCAGCGGCCTCCTGAGCCAGATCATCGACCCCAAGACGCCGCAGCCTCCGGGCCTGGCCTTCTCCGACCACCTGGGCGGCCTGTTTGCCTGCTACGGCATCCTCATCGCCCTGATGGCGCGGGAGAAGACGGGCAAGGGGCAAAAAGTGGAGACCTCCCTGATGGAGGCTTCCATGGCGTTCATCGGCCGCAGCATCATCCAGTACTTCGCCACCGGCGACGTTCCCGACGTCGAGAGCCGGGGCCGTTCGGCCGGAGTCTACGCGCTCCTGGCCGGCGACGGCCTGCCGTTCGTCATCCACTTGTCGCACCTGAACAAGTTCTTCGCGAGCATGGCCGAGGCCCTGGGCCACCCGGAGCTGGCGGACGATCCCCGTTTCCGCGACCGCGAGGATCGCCTGGTGAACTACGACGAGCTCAAGGCCCTATTGCAGGAGATCGTCCGGACCAAGCCCCGGCAGCACTGGCTGGACGCTCTCGGGAAGCACGACGTGGCCCACGCTCCCATCAATCGGCTCGACGAGGTGTTCGAGGACCCCCAGGTGAAACACCTCGATCGGATCATGGAGCTGGAACATCCCAGGCACGGCACCATTCACACGGTGCGGAGCGGCGTCAACCTGAGCGACACGCCGTTCCAGGTGTCCGCGCTGCCGCCGGAGTTGGGCGAACACACCACAGAGATCCTCCGCGAACTCGGATTGAGCGAAGAACGGATCGGCCAACTCACCGAGGCCGGGACGATATAGCGTTTGACGATCTCGTTGTACACACAAGCCCCTTGACCGCGTTTTTCATGGTGTGGTATGCGCGGGCCAGCTTTAATGATCTGCCACGCAGGCCAACCAGGAAAGGAGGGCGAGATGCACTGGATGATCGTGCTCGTCATTTGCGGTGTCCTCACGGCGGTAAACGGGGCTTTTGCTCAGGATAACCTCAAGGCCCTCTACGAGAAGGCCAAGCAGGAGGGCGAGGTGGTGCTTGCGGCGGGGTCGCCTCCCGTAGCGCTCAAGGCCCAAATCGACGGCTTCAACAAGCGATTTCCGGGCATAAGGGTCAACCACATTCCATCGTCGGGAGCCGACGCCACGACCAAGATCCTGGTCGAGACACGCGTGGGCATGTCCACCTACGAGGTGGCACAGGCCACGACCGCAACAGGAGAGCGGGTGCTGGCCGCCGACTTGGTGTCGAGGTTCCCCTATCACGAATTCGGCATCGCCAAGGAGGAGGTCAAGTTCGACCAACGGTTCCCACCGTGGTTCGACTTGTCCTATGCGCTCGGGTTCAACACCAAACTGGTTTCCAAGGATGAGGTGCCCAAGGACTGGCAAGGCCTGCTGGATCCGAAGTGGAAGGGCCGGAAGATCATCGCGGTGGGGAGAGGGTACCCGTTCGGCGATCTGACGGCAGTGTGGGGAATGGAAAAGGTCCTGGACTTCGCCCGCAAATTCAAGGCGCAGGATCCCATCATTCTGCCGCGGGGCGGACCCCAGACTCTCGAGGCGCTGGTGGCGGGACAGGCGCCGCTGGCGGTGATTCAGCTCGACCGCGTGCTTCGTGCCAAGATCAAGGACAAGGCGCCGGTAGATTTCGTTTGGCTCTCGCCCATCTCGGTGACGCGATTCTGGTCGTTCGCGGTGAAGAAGGTGCGTCATCCCAACGCGGCCATGCTGCTGGCGGGTTATCTGGGCACGCCCGAGGCCGCGCAACTGATGGAAAAGGCTTCCTTCCGCACCCAGTTCGGTCCCACTTCCGGGACGGACCTCGCGCGCATGTTGCATGGCGCCGGGGTTCAACTCGTCTGGACTGCGCCGACACTCAAGGAGGCCAAGGAACTGAAGAAGTGGCGTGGCGCGGTCCGGAAGATCCTGGCGGGGCACTAACTCACCGGTCGCCGGTCACGACGGGCTCGCGGCAACACACCGCGAGCCTGAAAGGAGTCTTGCAGGATGGCACGAGACGGTTTCAAGATCTTCGATAGCGACATGCACGTTTTCGAGCCGCATGATCTCTATCTCAAGCACATGGATCCCAAGTGGGGCGATCGGATTCCCAGGGGAGAACCCAGGAAGCGCCACGGACAGGTCCGGTTCAGCTACGGCGACGGCACCCCGGTGCGGTTGTCGGGTCTCACGACGCGCCCCAACGTGACTCCGGGCGAGGACCTGGTGGCGCACCGTTACGCCAAGCCCCTGGCGCGGAACTACGACGCGGTTTCCCAGGTGGAGGCCATGGACGAGGAGGGCCTGGACGTGGCGGTGTTGTTCCGGACTTTCCCGCTCCACTGCGACGACAGCCTCGAGCCGGAGTTCGCCAACGCCTTGTGCCGTGCCTGGAACGACTGGTGCGCGGAGTTCTGCGCGGAAAGCCCCGAGAGGCTCAAGGCATCGGCGCTGATCACGCTCCACGACGTGGACATGGCGGTGGACGAAACGCGCCGCGCCGTGACCGAACTGGGGGCCGTCGGTTTGTGCCTGGTACCCGAGCCGGCCAACGGCCGGCACATTCACGAGCGCTACTTCGACCCCTTGTGGCGTGAAGCGGAGCGCCTGAACGTTCCCATCTGCTTCCATCCCGCGGCGTCCCCGCGAATGGACCAGGTGGCACAACGGTTCAACGAGCTTCCCAACGAGGGTCTCCTTGTCAACGCGTACCGGAATCCCATAGAGCTCATGCTCGCCGTGGGAAGCTTTTGCGGCGGTGGCGTGCTGGAGCGCTTTCCACGCCTCAAGGTGGCGTTTCTGGAGGGCAACTGCAGTTGGTTGCCGTGGGTGCTCTATCGCCTCGACGAGCGCTGGGAGTTGCGGCAGCATCTCTGTGACGAGCCGTTGTCTCTGAATCCCAGCGAGTACTTCATGCGTCAGTGCGTGGTGGCCACGGACGTGGAAGAGGATCTCGTGGCGGACGTGGTCGAAAGGATCGGAGACGACAACATCGTGATCTCCACGGACTACCCGCACGCGGATTCGCGCTGGCCTGAAGCCGTGACCAGCTTTCTCAAGATCGACGGTCTCGGCGACGCGGCGAAGCGCAAAATTTTCTGGGACAACAGCGCGAAGCTCTACGACTTCCAATAGAAGGAAGGGGGCCGGGAGCTTCCCGCCCCCTTCCTTCCCGAGTTCGACATGCGCGCGAGCGAACGGGATGTCTTCGGTTGGCTGACCTTGGCGGCGGTGGGATGGCTGGTGATCATTCCGCTGTTCCTCGTCATATTCTGCTCGCTTCAGCGCGACCCCTTGTTCGGGGTCAGTGCCCTGACCATCCAGCACTACGTCGAAATCTACATCGACCCGGCCACCTACCAGTTGATCGTCAATACCCTGGCGTTCGGCGCCGGCGCCATCCTCACCGGTTTCGCCTTCGCCATCCCGCTGGCTTGGCTGGTGGAGCGGACTAACGCACCCGGCCGCCACCTCATGTACGCGCTGATCCTGGTGCCCATGGCCCTTCCGCCGATGATCGCCGCCTTGGGATGGGAACGGCTCCTGGACCCGCGCATCGGTGTCATCAACCTCGTCCTGCGGGCGTTGCTGGGCATGGAAGGGGAGGGGCCTCTCAACGTATTCACGCTTTACGGCATGTCGTTCGTCATGGGTCTGTCCATGGTCCCCACCGTCTTCCTCATGCTGGTGCCGGTGCTCCGCAACATGGATCCAGCCTATGAAGAGGCCAGCATGATCGCCGGAGCAAGCCGATTCAAGACCCTTTGCCGCGTGACCTTTCCGCTCACCTATCCAGCCTTCTTTGCCGCGCTGATCTGGTTTTTCATCATCTCTGTCGAAGCCTTCGAGATTCCCGGTGTGATCGGTATGCAAGCCGGGATCCTTGTCTTCAGCACCAAGATTTTCTATGCGATCCACCCGCCCACGGGCGAGCTGCCGGAATACGGCACCGCCAGCGCCTTGGCGATGGGCGTGCTGGTGTTGAGTGGCGTGCTGGTCTACCTCTATCTGAAGGTCCTGGGGGCGGGGGACAAGTACACCACGGTCACGGGACGCGGATACCGTCCCGCGGTCATCGACCTTGGGCCCGCCAGGTACTTCGGGTCGTTGTTTTTCTTCCTGTACCTGTCACTTGCCGTGGTTCTCCCACTCGTGGTTCTGGGGTGGGGCAGTCTGCTCACGTTCTATCAACCGCCCTCATGGGAACTGGTTCCGCAACTCTCGTTCAAGCACTATTACAACGCGTTGACCGGCTACGGCGCGATAACGGCGTTCAAGAATACGGGCATGCTGGTGGTGACGGCGGCCACGGTCACCGCGCTCCTTTCCGTCATCGCCGGCTGGGTCATCGTCCGTTTCGGCGGGCGGATGGGGCGAGCGTTGAATCTGCTCACGTTCGCCCCCATCGCCATCCCATCGGTGATCATCGGAATGGCACTCATCCTGGTGTACCTGTCTATTCCCATCGGTGTCTACGGGACCATCTGGGTCATCGTCATCGCGCATGTCACGCGATTCATCTCGTACGGATCCCGCGCGGTGATCTCCGCCCAGGTTCAGGTGCACAAGGAGCTTGAGGAGGCCTCCTATACGTGTGGCGGCTCCATGTTGGTCACTCTCCGGAAGGTGGTGGTGCCTATCGTGCTTCCCGCCCTGGTGAGCCTGTGGCTGTGGGTGGCCCTGCACAGCTTGCGGGAACTCTCGTCGGCGGTGCTGCTTGCCACTCCTGGTAACCGGGTCGTGAGCACCATGATCTGGTTCGCCTGGCAGGAAGGGCAGGTGGGGGAGGCCTACGCGCTGTCGATCATCCTGATCGCTGTGTCTCTGGTCATCGCCTTCGGGGCTCGGCGGCTCTTGACCTGGGGCGACCCGGTGGCAATGAACTAGCTAGTGCCCTGTCCGGTTCCATCGGATACAGGACGGTCGAACAAAAACAGGAGCGGGTTCCGTGACCCGCTCCTGTTTTTGTAGTGCGTTGGAGGGAGCGCCGGCTAGACCGCCTTCTTGAGCGGCTGCTGCTCGAAGTGCTGCTTCACCTCCGCCAGCTTCATGAGGTCGGCGTACTTGTGATGCAGGTCGAACAGGTTGACCTTGTGTGAGATGATGCTGCGGTCGAAGACGCATTCCTCGACGATGGTCACGTGGTAGCCGTTGGAGTAGCCGTCCACGACGCTTGCCCGGACGCATCCGCTGGTGCTCTCGCCGCACACGATGAGAGAGTTGATGCCCAGCCGGGTCAGGTGGGCGATAAGCGGCGTGCCATAGAAGCCGCTGGCCCGTTCCTTGTAGATGATGATGTCCTCGGGCTGCGGCGTGAAGGCTTCGAAGATCTCGAAGTCGTCCGCGTCTATCCCCGTAATCTGGCGGTTGGTTGCGTGCACCGCCGCGGGCTGCACCTCTTTCCGGCTCTCGGTGGTAGTGTAGAAGATCGGCAGCCCCTGGGCGCGCGCCAGGGCGAAGAGTTCCTTGGTGGGCTCGATGGCGTCGTAGGCGTACGTGCCGCAGGCGCTCTTGTGCTCCTTGACCACCTCGTGCACCGGCTGGGGACCGCCCCGGTAGGCGAGGTTGTAGAGATCGATGGCCAGGAGCGCGGGTCGCTCGCCCACGTAGATCTCCCTGCGGTAGGGCTTGTAGATGTCCATGATCTCTTCGGTGACGAGATCCTGCCAGCAATGATCCTCGAATTTATCAACCATCGGGAATCTCCCTTTCTCGATTTGATCCAACGGTGATACCGTTTCGGTCGCCGGGGTGTCAACCTCGCATTCCCGTCCCGTAACCGCTAGCCTGCCTGTCCATGTGGTTCGTGCTGGCGCTCCTGTCCGCCCTGTTCCAGGTGCTGCGCAACATCTCCATGAAGCACCTGGGCCATGAGCTCGACGACATCATCAACGTCTGGGGGCGGTTCACGTTCCTGCTTCCGTTCGTGGCCTTGGGTTCGGCCTGGCACGGGTTGCCGGAACTGAAGGATGGTTTCTGGTTCTATGTCATCGGCTTCGGCGTTACCCAGTCCATCGCCACCCTGAGCCTCTCCAAGGCGCTCAAGTTGTCCGGCATCGCCATCGTCACGTCCCTGTGGAAGCTGAGCCTGCTCTTCCTGGTGCTGTTCGCCTACGTGACCCTCGACGAGGTACCGTCGGCGGCCGGGTTGGCGGGCGTACTGCTCAGCACCGCCGGCGTCTACCTCCTGAACGTGCAGAAGAGCCGCATCTCGATCTGGGCGCCGCTGCGTGAGCTGCTGGTGGACCCGGGGCTGCGCTACACTCTGGCGGCGGCCTTTTTCTACGCCCCCTCGGTGGTGCTGGTGAAGCTGCTGATCCTTCATTCCGACGTCTATTTCGCCAACCTGGCGGGCTACCTCGCGGCCTCCCTGATGGTGCTGCCGCTGGCGCTGTATTGCTCCGCCGGCCATTTCCGAGCCATTCCGCGCCATGGAGCATCGTTCATGGCCATGGGCCTGTGCGCCTCGCTGACAAGCATCTGCCACAGTCTGGCCTACGAGCTGACCCTCACCTCCTACGTGGAGGCGGTCAAGCAGACCGAGATCCTGTTCGCCCTCGCCGCGGGCTGGCTCGTGTTCAACGAGCGCGCGCGTGTGCGTGAGATCCTGCCCGGCAGCCTGACCATCATGGCGGGGATGGTGCTGCTGCGTTTGAGCTAGTCCGGGAGCCTGGGCCGTGGACGTCCGTCTTCGTCATTCCCGCCCCTCAATATGTCGCCCCCCAATACGTCATTCCCGCCTTTCCAATACGTCATTCCCGCTTTCGCGGGAATGACGATTCGTAAGGTCCCTGGCTCACGAGTGTCTTGCCACAGTCGATTTCGCGGAAATCACGAATCAAGCCTGGATGGGAATGTCCGCCCGCGCAGGCGTCTATGCGGCGGTGAAACGGCTCCAGGTCCACAGGGAGCGTTCGGCGTAGAGCCTCTCCATGTCCAGCGCGATCTCGGCACCGGCGTTCCGGAGGTATTGCGCGATGGGCCGCAGCGGCATCCCCACCGCGGCCAGGTAGTCGCCGTCGATGCGTTCGATGAGCCGATGCCCGTCGCCCTGGATGGAATAGGCGCCGGCCTTGTCCATGGATTCGCCGCGGGCCAGGTAGGCATCGATGTCGGCGTCGGTGAAAGGGTGCATGCGCACGTCGACGCACTCGATATGCGTGGTGTCGCGGCCCGTGGCGCCGTCGACCAGCGCCAGCGCGGTAACGATCCGGTGATGCCGCCCCGAGAATCGGCGCAGGATGGCCGCCGCGTGTTCCGTGCTCTCGGGCTTGCCGATCTTTTCGCCATCCAATGCGATGAGCGTGTCGCCGCCGATGACCAGTGCCGCGTGTTCCGTGCGCGCCACCGCGCGCGCCTTGCCCGTGGCCAGCTCCAGGGCCTCGGCCTCGGGAGTGAGGTGCGCGCGGGTGGTCTCGACGAAGTCCGGGGCGCACACTTCGAAGGGAACGCCGAGAAGGGCGAGGATGTCGCGCCGGCGCGGCGAAGTCGACGCCAGGATGATGCGCATTCGGAGAGAGTCCCGTGTCGCGGACGGATCGGTGATTGGGTGTCCTTCGACTTCGCTGCGCCCGGGAGGGGCGTGGTGCGGAGCACCGGTGATTATCGAGCGTCCCTGCGTTGGCGACGAACGGTGTTACGCCGCGCCGACGATGCGCGCGACTTCGGCGGCATTGCGCGCCTGGACCATCCGCGCGCGCCATTGGGCCGCCCCGCGAAAGCCCTTGCAGTACCAGGCCAGGTGCTTGCGCATGGCGGGGAAACGGCGCTCGCCCCACAGGCCCTCGAAGTGGCGGCTGTGCTCGAGCAGCACCCGGGTGCGCTCTTCTTGAGAGACCTCGACCAGAGAGACCTCGGGCGGGACGGCGTCGAACTCCGCCTCGCGCGCCAGCACGTCCTTGGCCCGTTGCTTGTCGCGGAACACCCAGGGGTTTCCCATGGCGCCGCGCCCCAGAAGGACTCCGTCGACACCGGTCCGGCGTACGCGCTCCACCACGTCCGCCATGGACTTGAGGTCTCCGTTCCCCAGGACCAGGGTCCCCGTGCCTCGCGCCAACTCCACGACGCGGCCGATGGCGTCCCAGTCCGCCAGCCCCTTGTACATCTGCTTCAGGGTGCGTCCGTGCACCGACAGGGCAACGGGGCGTTCGTCCAACAGCACCGGGATCCACTCGTCCACCTGCACGCGGTCGTAGCCCACGCGGGTCTTGACCGAGAGGGGGATCGTCCGGCGCTCGCCGTCCCGCGGTTGCCCGTGGCTCATGCCGCGGACCCGCTCCAGCACCTCGGAGGCCAAACCGATCTCCTCCAGACGCTGGCCCGCGGCCCAGTCCTCGATGCCGCGGCGCGCGGCGCGGATGAGCGTCACCGCCAGTCCGGGGTTGAGGATGAGCCCCGCGCCGCACCCCTTGTTGGCGACGTTCTTGGCCGGACAGCCCATGTTGATGTCGAGGCCGTCGAAGCCCAGCTCGCAGACGACGTGGGCGACCTGGTAGAAGGACTCCGGCGTGCGTCCGTAGATCTGCGCCAGCACGGGTCGTTCGCACTCGCCGTAGGCGAAGTCGCGCACGAAGCCGTCGGCGCCGCGACAGATGGCCTCCACGCTGGTGAACTCGGTCATGCACAGGTCGGGCCGTCCGTGCCGCGCCGCCACCAGGCGAAACGAGGCGTCCGTGACCCCGTCCATGGGCGAGAGGCCGATGATGGGCTTTTCGATGCGGTGCCAGAAGTTCATGGGACAGGCGGGACGCGCTTCAGTCCAGGGCGTCTTCCCGCGCCTCGATCATCTCGTCCAGCTCGTCCTTGAGCCGCGGCAGGATCTTGTCGTAGGGGAACGCCCCCAGGGGCTCGCTGCCGCGTTTCAGGTTGACGAACCGGGGGCCGCACCAGAGCCCCAGGTCGGCGTCGTCGGTTTCTCCCGGGCCGTTGACGCGGCAACCCATGACCGCGATGGTGATGGCATGCTCGGCGGCGTAGGCGGTCATCTCCTTGACCTGCTGCGCAAGCTCCACGAAGTTCTCGTTCTCCACCCGCGAGCAGCTCGGGCAACTGATGATGTTGAGGGAGTCGAGGCCGTAGTCCACGACGCTGCGCACCCGGCCCTCGGCGATGTCGGCCAGGATCTCGCGTCCGGCGGCGATCTCTTCGCTCTTGCGCGGATTGGGCACGGTCAGGGACACCCGGATGGTGTCGCCGATGCCGCGGCTGATGAGCTGCTCGAAGGCGATGCGGGTCTTGATGATACCGTCCGGCGGCAACCCCGCCTCGGTCACGCCGAGATGCAGCGGCACGTCCGGGCGCTCCTCGGCGAAGCGCTGGTTGACTTCGATGACCTTGGCCGGATCGGAGTCCTTGAGCGAAACGCAGTAACGGATGTAGCCGATGCGGTCCAGTAGCTCGCAATGCTCCCAGGCGCTGGCGAGCATGGGTGAGATGGAGTCGTCCTCGGGGAACTTTCCCTGCTGCGCCGGGTCCACCGAACCGCAGTTGACGCCCACGCGCATGGCGCAGTCATGGGCCGTGGCCACCTCGGCGAGGAACTTGACCTTGTCCTGCCAGGACTTGCGGCGCTCGTGGTGGTAGAGGTGTCCGGGGTTGTAGCGGATCTTGTCGACGTGGGGCGCCACGACGCTGGCGAGACGGTAGTTTTCCTGGAGGTCCACGGAAAGATTGGCATCGGTCGCGCCCCGTATGGCGGCCAGAGCCGCCGCGTCCTTCTTGCTGTCCACGGCAATCCGGATCACGTCGGCTCCGGCTTCGGCCAGATCGTTGACCTGCGCCACGGTCGCCTCGACGTCCTGGGTATGCGTGGCACACATGCTCTGGACGGCGATGGGGTGATGGCCGCCGATGACGGCGGTGCCGACACGAACGGTGCGAGTGGGATTGCGTGGAAGCTTCATGAGATCTTGCGACTCCGGTGCACGGCACTTTCAATATCTGAGGCTAACCTGAATGGCGCGTTGAAGCAACATGGCGGCCTCTCCGGGTTCCCCGCGCCGTGCGTACGGGAAGACGTGCCTTGATGCGGTTGGGTATTCGGACTAGGATTACGGTAGCCAAGGAGAACCGATGAAGACCGCACGCCCGCGACGCCTTCTGGCAGCCTTCGCCACCGTACTCTGCCTGTTGGCATTCCTTTCGGCATTCCCCTCGTGGAGCGAGAAGGACCCAACCGCGACGCTCGGTGAGTTGAGTCCGGAACCGGACCATTCCCGCGTCACCGCTGAAATCCTTCACCGCCTCACGCGCGGCCACTACAACTCCGTCACTCTGGACGACCAGGTGTCGGAACGGATTTTCGATTCCTACATAAAGGCCCTGGACCCCGCGCGGCGCTACTTCTCGAACGCCGACATCCAGGAGTTCGAGCCCCTCAGGACACACTTCGACGACCTGATCAAGGGAGGGGACCTCGACCCGGCCTTCACGATCTTCAACCGCTACAGGAAACGGTTGGGCGAGCGGCTCCGGTTCCTCATCGGTATTCTCGACGACGGGTTCGAGCGCCTGGATTTCCGGAAGGAGGAGCATCTCGAGCGCACCAACACCGCTTGGGCGGGCTCCGCGGTCGAGTTGCGGGACCGCTGGCGCCGGCAACTCAAGGGTGACGTGTTGAACCGCCTGTTGGCGGGCACCGGGCGCGAGGAGATCCGCAAGGCGCTGCGGCAACGGTACGACAACCAGTTGAAGCGGCTGGCGCAACAGAACAACGCCGACGTGTTCCGCGTGTACACCAACGCATACCTCCGGGCCATCGACCCGCATACTTCGTATTTCCCGCCCCATCAGAGTGAGAACTTCAACATCCACATGAGCTTGTCGCTGGAAGGCATCGGCGCCGTGCTCCAGGACGACGGCGGGACGGTGAAGGTGGTCCGGCTGGTTCCGGGCGGGCCGGCGGACAAGGCGGGAGAACTGCGTCCGGGAGATCGCATCGTGGGTGTGGCCCAGGGTGAGGACGGCGAGATGGTGGACATTCTCGGCATGCGCCTCGATGAGGTCGTCACCCTGATACGCGGCCCCAAGGAGACCATGGTCCGGCTCGAGATCATTCCCCAGACGAGCACGAACGAACAGCACAGGGTCATCCAGATCGTTCGCAACAAGGTGGATCTGGCGGACCAGCAGGCCAGCAGCGAGATCCTGGAGGTGAAGGTCGGGGAGCAAACGGACAGGATCGGCGTCATCCGCTTGCCCACGTTCTACGCGGACTTCGCGGCGCAGCGTGCCGGCGACCCCAACTACAAGAGCACGGCCACGGACGTAAAGCGGTTGATCGCCGAGTTGGAGGAGGCGAGGGTCAGCGGCGTGGTGGTGGATCTGCGGAACAACGGCGGAGGCTCTCTCACCGAGGCCATCCGGCTGGTCGGCCTGTTCATCCGAACCGGCCCGGTGGTGCAGATCCGTGACGGGCGGGGAGTCATCGGGGTTCGTTCGGATACGGACCCGAGCATCCTCTACGACGGCCCGCTGGCGGTGCTGGTGAACCGGCTCAGCGCCTCGGCTTCGGAGATCTTCGCGGGGGCGGTCCAGGACTACGGCCGCGGGCTGGTCGTGGGCGTGCAGACGTTCGGCAAGGGGACCGTGCAAACGCTGATGCCCATGAGCCAGGGCCACTTGAAGCTCACGCAGGCCAAGTTCTACAGGATCTCGGGGGAGAGCACCCAGCATCGCGGTGTGATACCCGACATCGAGTTTCCGGGCCTGGTCGACAAGACGGAAGTGGGGGAGAGCGCGCTGGATCACGCGTTGGCGTGGGACGCCATCGACCGCGCGCGCTACGGCCAGGTCGGAGACACCGCGCCGTTGCGCGACGAGTTGCGGCGCAGGCACCGGGAGCGCGCGCGGACGGACCCGGACTTTACCCACCTCGTGGCGCGCATCGACCGCCTGCGTCGGGAGCGGGCCGAGGCCACCGTCTCGTTGAATGAGGAAACTCGCAGGGCCAGGAAGCAGAACGACGAGGCCACGGAGCTCGAAAGCGAGAACGCCCGGCGGGCCGCCAAGGGCGAGAAGCCGTTCGCCAGCTTCGCCGAGCTGGAAGCCTACAACGAGAAGCAGGCCGGCGCGGACGGTAACGCGGAAGAAGACCCGATCCTGGACGAGGCGGTCCACGTCCTGGCCGACTTCATCGATCTCTCCCCGTCGGCCATGCGCGCGCAGCGCCGAGGCACGTAGCGTCGCGTCTGGTTGATTCGCAGCCGCCGCGCGCGGCGGCTATTCGCCGCCGTTGACGTCCACCACCGAGCCGTTGACGAAAGAAGCCGCGTCCGAGGCCAGGAACAGCGCCACGCTCGCCACCTCGTCGGGCTTGCCGTGGCGTCCCAGGGCTATGTTCTCCAGCCCCTGTGCTTCCATGCTACCCAGGCTCGCGCCCCCCGGCCGCGGCGTGTCGATGATCCCCGGCGCCACGGCGTTGACCCGCACCTCCGGTCCCCACTGATTGGCCATGTGAAAGGTCAGGTTCATGACCGCGGCCTTGGCCGTGCCGTAGGCGGCCATGTTGGGGCGTTCGTGCTTGGTGGAACGGCCCGAGATGGAGCCGATGTTGACGATGGCGCCCTTGCCGCGCTCCTTCATGTGCGGCACCACCGCCTTGGAGCACACGAATGCCGTCTTGGCATTGACGTCGTAGACCCCCATGAAGTCCTCGGGCGAGAGCTCCAGCAGGGGAGCGCGCTGGAACGCGGGCATCTCCGGGTTGCGGCTGTAGGAGCCCCCGGCCACGTTCAGGAGCGCGTCGATGCGGCCGAACCGCTCCAGGGTGGCGGCCACCAACCGCTGCACCTGGTCCTCCCGGGACACGTCCACCGGCACGCCGGCGGCGCCCACCCCCAGGGCTTCGACCTCCGCCACCACCGGCGGGATGGAGTCCGCCGGCAGCGAGGCGATCACCACGTTGGAGCCCGCCTGGGCGAAGGCCAGCGCGCAGCAACGACCGATGCCGCCGCTGCCGCCGGTGATGATGGTGGTGCGTCCTTCCAGGGAAAAGCGTGACAGGTCCATGGGTGTCCTTTCGGTTTCTTTCGTCGGGGGCAAGAGGTGATCCTTCGCCGCCGTTGCTGCCCAGCGTCGCGAGACGCGGGACTTTGGAGAGCGAACGACGTCGACGGGCAGGTACGCCGGGATGGCTTCAGCCGTCCCAAAGGTGGCTGAACCGCACCGCCACCACGTCCTCGTAGGCAACCGGCGCGGCCAGCAGGCCGATGTCCTGGGCGAACCGGTTCATGCTCGCCACCACGGGCTCGGGGATCCGGGGATCGTAGTAGGGGGTGTCGCGCTCGATGAGGGTGCCGATGAGCCCGGCCTCTTCGGGAGGGTACAGGGCCTTGCCCACGTCCGCGGCACGTTGCGGGTCTTCCACCAGCGCCTTCTGGGTCTTGACCAGCGCCCGCACCGCGGCCGCGGCGGCGTCGGGGTTCTCGGAGATGACCCGGTCCGAGGTGATGAGGGCGGGGAACGTGTAGCCGCGCGCATCGGGCGGTCCCTCGCCGCGCCGGATGTCCACGACGACGGTGCCGGCGCCGTGGCGCACGGCCACCTCCGCGCCCATGCCGTTGGCCCAGAAGCCGTCGATGGCGCCCTCGGACAGGGCCTTGGCCGCGGTCACGCCGAAGGAGACTCCGGCCGCGGTGGCGCCGGGCACGGGACCGATCTCGATCTTGTCCGCCTCGGGGTCGAGGCCCGCCGCCCTGAGCATGCGCTTGAGTCCCAGGTCCACTCCCGGGGCCGCGCCGATGCGCAGGCCCTTGACGGCTTCGAGGTCGCCGCGCCGCACCCCGAGATCCGCCCGCAGCACCAGGAACCAGTACATGTGCTGGGCCAGCGCCGCCAGCAGCTTGGCTCCCTTCCAGTCCGGGAACTGGGTGAGGGTGGCGTGGGAGGAGGCGGCCACGAAGTCGAGCTTGTGGTCCCTCAGGGCCTCGAAGGTGGCGGGCACCGGAAAGATGAGCTCCAGCTCCATGTCGAGCCCTTCATCCTTGAAGAACCCGAGTTCTACGGCGGCGATGGCGGGGAAGTAGGAGTTGGAGACGAAGTCGGGCAGTCCTATGCGCATGGCGTTCCTTTCGCGACGGGGCGTTGGGGTGGGGTGTAGCGGAATTGGTGCGGGGATGCAAAGCGGTCCGGGGAGATGGTTGGCGATGGCAGGGGATGGCAAAGATGGCAGGATGGCGGGTCAGGCCCCCGCGGGGATGGAGGGCGGACCCAACATCCCCGCGGGGGCCTGACCCGCCATCCTGAACGAATCGTCATTCCCGCGAAACAGGCTGTGTCAAAACTCCACCCGAACGGGGAATGGCACGGCCACCCCGAATTCGTCATTCCCGCGAAAGCGGGAATCCAGGGGTGGTGGCGGGGCGCTCCAGGGGCGTTTCCCCGCTCCACCCCACCTGGATTCCCGCTTTCGCGGGAATGACGTTTCTGGGGGTTGTTGCCTTTCTTAGATGGTGTTTGGCACAGCCTGGAAAGCGGGAATCCAGGAGGGGTGAGGCGGGGGAATACGCCGCTTTGCCCCCTCCACCTCCCAAAACCCCCTCTCGCCTGCAACATCGAGGTCAACTACGACCAGTAAGTGGTGCGGTCCACGGGGATGGCGTCCAGCAGGTCGCGCGGGAGAAAGTCCTCGACGCGGATGCGGGCGAGGGCTTCGTCCGGGCACTTGGAGACGGGGGAGAAGGGCCGGTCCAGGGGGCGGGTGGCGTCGACGATCATGGCGGAGGTGCGGATGCCTTCGTCCATGGAGGGGTCGATCAGGGGACCGCGCATCATGTCGGTGATGAGAGAGACCTGGCGGTGGGGCTGGACCCGGGTGGCCAGGGCCCAGAGGATCTCGGTGGGGTTGTAGACGTCGATGTCGTCGTCGAAGACGAACACGTGCTTGCACTGGTCGAAGCTCAGCGCGGCGGCGGCGGCCCGGCCCGGGTCTCCCTCGGACATCTTCTTCATGGCGATGAACACGTTCATGAGCGCGTGGCGGCCGTTCTTGCACACCGCGGTGACGCCGGGCACGGCCTCGCGGCAGCGCCGCAGGTAGGCGCCCTCGCGCGCGAGGTCCATCCAGGGCTTGTCGCCGTCCGGTGTGATCACCGACTGGTGGATGGCGTCGCGCCGGCGGGTGACGGCGCGTACCTCCAGGAAGGCGGCCTGGCGGTAGCCCTGGGGACCCACGTAGCCGTGGACCTCGCCGAAGGGTCCCTCGACCACGCGCTTTCCCGGGATCAGCGCGCCCTCGATGACGATCTCCGCGTCGGCGGGGACCAGCAGGCGCTCGCCGAAGGTCTCGGAGGGTGTCAGGCGTAACGGCTCATTCAGGTAACCGCCGATGATGTCGAGCTCGTCGGCCTCGAAGGGGCCGCGGTAGCAGGCGCCGATGTTGAACGCCGGATGGTGGCCGGTCACCGCGGCCACCGGGCACTCCTGTCCGTTCTCTTCGTAGTCGCGGAAGATGCGCCACAGGTGCTGGAGGGAGAGGTAGAAGCCGGTGTGGTTCCGGTCTTTCACCTCCATGCGATGGTAGGAGACGTTGTACACGCCCGAGCGGCGGTCGATTCCGAGACTCGGCATGTCGATGTAGGGGCCGCCGTCCAGGGCGTGATGGCGCATCACCGGCAGCTCGAACAGGTCCACCTGCGGGCCCCGCTGGACCACTTCCTTGACCGGCGCCTCGGACGGGTCCACCACCACCGGCGCGATGGGGTTGGTTTCGCGGCGCAGGCACTCCAGGGCGAGGTCGGCACGGGTGGTCTCCGGCGGTACGCCGAGGGCGGTCTGGAACTTGCCCATGGAGACCTCGCAGTTCATGGCGAGGCGGATTTCGGAGGTGTTCCCGTGGAGGCTCTTGGGGCGCTCGAACAGCAGCACGGGAAACTGCTTGCGTTCGGCCAACTGGGCGATGATGGCGGAAACGTCGTGACGCGCCGGGTTGACCGGCCGCGTCACGTGCACGAGTTCCCCGGGGCGCTGCTGCCGCAGGTCGTCGAGAAAGGTGCGCAGGCTCTTGGGCATGGGCAAGCGGCGGTTCGTCAGCGACGATCCGCATTGGCGGTGTCGACCCTGGTGGGGCCAAGGGCCTCCCGGCTTCCCCGATGACAGGGTGCCTTCGCTCCGTGGGCGGCTGTCGGAAAGGCGGGGTCCCGAACAGGGCGTGCCCGCGCTGCATCTCCGGACGGCACAGGGTCGGGGTTCTTGCCCCACGCAGCGGAGGTCGCCATCAGTAGAGGATGTCGCCGCCGTCCACCACCAGGGTCTGGCCGGTGACGAAGTCGCTGTCGGAGGCGGCGAGGTAGAGGACGGCGCCGGTGAGGTCGTCGGGCGTCTGCCGGCGCCGGATGGAACGGGCGCTGACGCGGCTGGCGGACAGCTCCGGGGGCAGGCTCTGGCCCTCGTGCTCCACCAGGCCCGGGGCGATGGCGTTGACGCTGATGCCGTGGGAACCCATCTCCCGCGCCATGGAACGGGTCATGCCGATGAGCGCGGACTTGGACGCGACGTAGTGCAGGAAGTTGGGCGTGCCTGCCATCACCGTGTTGGAAGAGATGTTGATGATGCGGCCGCCGCCCTGGTCGCGCATGTGCGGGAACACGGCCTTGGCGCACAGGAACACGCCCTTGATGTTCACCGCCGTGACCCGGTCCCATTCCTCGGCGGAGATCTCGTGAAACGGGCGCCGCTGGATGCTGACATAGATGGCGGCGTTGTTCACCAGCACGTCGATGCGCCCGAAGGCGTCCATGGCAGCCTCGGCCATGCGCTGGGTGTCATCCTCCCGCGAGACGTCCACCTCGACGTGCACGGCCTCGCCGCCCGCGTCGCGGATGGCCTGCACGGCCGCCGAGCCGTCGAGCACGTCGGCCACGACGACACGCGCGCCTTCCGCGGCCAGCGCCGTCGCATAAACCGCGCCGATGTTGCGCGCGCCACCGGTTACGATGGCTACCTTTCCGTCAATTCGTCCCATGTTGTTCCTGTGATCGCGAGGTTGCCGACACGTCCCAAACCGTCATTCCCGCGGAAGTGGAAAGGTGGACCCCGGCTTTCCAGACTGTGTCAAGGCGCCAGTCCGCCCGAAAACAGCACCGTCCCCCGAATCGTCATTCCCGCGGAACAGGCCGTGTCAAGACTCACGAGGCACCCGCATCACAGAACGTCATTCCCGCGAAAGCGGGAATCCAGGATGGGTGAGGCGGGGACTCGCCGCTGTAGCGACCCGCCACCGCGCCTGGATTCCCGCTTTCGCGGGAATGACGTTCTGTGATGTGGGTGCCATTCCTCTTCCCAGCGGCGTTTGACACAGCCCATTGGGCACCAATGACGGAGGGGTACGGCTACCCCGCCGCGCTGGCGCCGGCGGCCGCCCGCTCGTTCATCTCCTGTAGCTGCCGGCGCAGGTCCAGCGGCTCCCACCAGAGTTTCAGGCCCAGGTCCCGGGCAATGGTCTGGGCGGCGTTGTATCCCGGCGCGCCGGTGATGTTGCCGCCGGGGTGACAGGAGCTGCCGCACAGGTAGAGCCCGGAGACCGGCGTGCGGTAGTGGCCCCAGCCGGGGAAGGGGCGGTTCTCCAGTGCCTGGTCGCCGGTGTATTCGCCCACCATCCAGTCGCCCTCGTACATGTTTCGGTCGTGGCGTTCGATGTCCAGCGGCGTGGTGGAGTCGCGCGACAGGATGTTCTCGTCGGTGAGGTTGGGCGCGTATTGCCGCCACACGCCGAGCTGGCGCTCGAACCACTCGCCCCGGACCTTGTCCCAGTTGACGGGGTTGCCCCACAGGTTGTAGGGCGAGAGCTGCCACATGAACGCGGTGGCCTTGCCCGGCGGCGCCTGGGTGGGGTCGTGATGCGACGGGGTGGCGCCGTTCATGAAGGGCTTGCGCGGGAGCTGCCCCGAGCGGCAGTCGTCGAACAGGTTGCGCAGTTCCTCGTAGGTATCGAGCCCGACGATGTGCATGAAGCTGTCTGCCACCTCGGGATGCGCCTCTTCGGTGATGTAACGGGGCCGCTCGTTCAGGGCCAGGTTGGTGGCGAAGATCGGGGTGGTCTTGGAGAACTTGAACGACGCCGCCTTGGCGCTGAACTCCGCGTCGAGGTTCTCCGCCCCCACGAGCTTGATGAAGGTCTCCACCGGGTTCACGTTGGAGGCGACGAAGCGCTTGGCGTGCACCACCGTGCCGTCCTCCAGCACCACGCCGGTGGCGCGCCCGTCGTCCACCAGGATGCGTTCCACGCCCACGGCCTCGATGTAGTCCACGCCGTTGTGCGACAGCATGTGCGCCAGGTTGTCACCCAGGGCGTGGGAGGTGCCGCGGCAAAGCTGCGGGTTGACCCCCCAGGCGATCATGGCCGGCACCAGGTAGCCGGTGTTGGGCGCGTCCAGCTCGTAGCCGCGCATCACCGCCAGGAAGCCGATGAAGGCGCGCACGCGGGTGTTCTCGAAGTGCTCCAGGATGAACTGCTCGGGCGTGGTGTCGAAGTAGCGCAGGTATTCCTGCCCCTCGGGCAGTCCTTCCAGCAGCGACCGCTTCTCGCCCATGGGGATGGGCGGGCAGTAGGTCTCCGGGAACACGACGTTCTTCACCACCGGCTGCCAGCGGCTCCAGATGTCCCGGAAGCTCGCCGCGTCCTTCCGGGAGAACTGCTCGATGGTGGCGATGGTGCGCTCCACGTCGGCGAACCAGCCCAGGTAAGTGCGGTCGAGGAAGTGCTGCACCACGCCCGGGTCGGGCTTGTAGTAGTGGATGCCCATGCGCTCCATCTCCAGGTCCTGGAACCACGGCAGCATCATCAGGCCGCGGTGGAACACGGAGTGGATGTTGTGCCAGAACCCCGGGTAGTTGCGGTCCTCGTGGGAGTCGAGGCCGCCGCCCACCTCCATGTTCTTTTCGATGACGAGGATCTTCTGCCCGGACTTCCCCAGGTAGCCGGCGCAGATCATGCCGTTGTGGCCCGCACCGATCACCACGCCGTCGTAGTGCATTACCTTCGCCATGGTTCACCCGCTTTCGTATCCAGCTTGTGTGTCGCCCGGACCGTCACCCGTTGCCGGGACGACGCGACTCAATTCCCCAGGCCCAGGTCCTCCCGCATCACGCTCCACGCGGCGCGCCCGGAACCGGCGATGACGGCATCCGCCGGATGCGTGGCCACGCCCACCTGGTAGAGCCCCGGGATGGGCGTGCGGTATTGCGCCAGTTGCGGGATGGGACGGTTGTCGCCCATCTGGTCCGGGGTCTTCCGGGCCACCCACACCGAGCCCCGGCGCATGTTCTGCCAGCGGCCGGACAGATAGCACGGGTCCATGGGCACCTTCATCACGATGTTGTCGTCGGTGAGGTTGGTGGCGACGTCGCGCAGGGCCGACAGCACCCGCTCCATGAAGCCCTCCTTGAGGCGGACCCAGTCCTCCGGCCGGTAGCCCTTGAGCTGGTAGGGCACGGGCATGAACACCGACGCCGTGTGCTTGGCCGGGGGCGCCTGGAGTGCGTCGAACCAGGTGGGGCAGGTGACGTGCAGGCAGGGGTGCTCGGGAAACGCGCCGGCGCGGATCTCGCGCCACATGGCCTGGAGGTCCGCGACCGAGCGCGGGCCGTAGTTGACGTTCATGGCCTGGCCCACGAACGCGTCCGCGGCCTCGTGGACCGCGAAGCGCAGAGGGGCCTTGAGGGCCAGGTGCACCTGGAAGTAGGAGAACTCGTCGGGTTCGACGGCGCGCACGGCCTGGGCGAAACCGCGGTCCAGGTGCTCTTCGCCCACCATGTCGATGAAAGTGCCGTGGGGATCCACGTTGGACACCACCGCCCTCCGCGCCTTCCACTCGCGCCCGTCGCGCAACCGCACGCCCACCGCGCGTCCGTCCTCCACCAGGATCTTGTCCACGTGGTGCAGCGCGCGGATCTGGCCGCCGTGCATCACGTAGGCGCGCTGCAGCACCTGCGCGATGGAGTGGGAGCCGCCGCGCGCGAGCTGCGGGCGCTCGTCGCCGGCGATGAGCGCCAGCACCTCGCGACCGCCGCCCTCGTAGTCCAGCGCCCAGCCCCGCGGGATCGCCATCTGCGACAGCACCAGGGTGCGCACGGCCTCGCTCTCGAAGAGCTGCTCCGCCGCTTCCGCGGCGCTCAGGCGCGCCAGGCGCAGGAAATCGCCGCCCGCCGGGTCGGCGGCGATGCGCTCCTCGAGGACGCCGGGCGCCTCCGGCGGGGCATAGTACGAGGGAATCACGATGTCCCGGACGATGCCGCGGAAGCGCTCGTGCGTGTCCTTCCAGGCGGCCCGGTCCGCGGCGGAGTGGTGTGCCAGAGAGGCCAGCGTGCCCTCCAGGTCCTGGTGGTGGGAGACCGAGGCGCCGCCGGGCAGCAGCAGGGTGCTGATCACCGGCGGGGTCACGAACTCGGCGTGGTGCCCGTTCTCCCAGTCGAGTTCCCGCCACACCGGGGAGACTTCCCGGTTGTCCTGGAAGTAGGCGAGGCTGTTGTGCCAGTAGCCGGGCAAGGAGATCTCCTCGGAGAAGAGGCGCCCGCCGTTCTCCAGCCGGCTCTCGCAGATGACGGTCTCGAGGCCGGCCATGCCCAGGTAAGTGCCCAGCGCGAAGTTGTTCTGCCCCGCGCCGATGAGGATGACGTCCCAGTTTTCGTCTACGGCCATGATTTCCCCGTGGTCAGGCCAGCCGGGCCGCCGCCTGCTCCAGCGCCCGGCGCACGAACACCGCGGCCAGTTCGCGCTTGTAGTCGGACGAGCCGCGCACGTCCTCGATGGGGTCGGACGCGTCGGCGGCGGCCGCGCCGGCTTCCTCGATCCGCGCCGGGCTGAGGTCCCGGCCGCGCAGCACGTCTTCGGCGGCGCGGGCGCGGAAGATCGTGGGGCCTACGGAGTTGAGGGCGATGCGCGCGTCCTCGCAGCGGCCGCCCGCGCCGGTCAGGGTCGCGGCCACGCCCACGGTGGCGAAGTCCTCCTCGCTGCGCGGGGTGAACTTGATGTGGGACCACACCGATCCGGCGGGCGGCGGCACGTGAATGGAGGTGAGGATCTCGTCGGGCTCCAGCGCGGTCTCGTAGTAGTCCACGAAGAAGTCCTCCACCGACAGGGTGCGCTCGCCGCGGCTGCTGCGCAGCGTGACCTCGGCGTCCAGGGCCATGAAGCTCGCGCCGGGATCGGTCATGGGATCGCCGTGGCTGAGGTTGCCGCCCACCGTGGCCATCAAGCGGATGCGCGGCTGCGCCACCTTGTAGAAGGTTTCCCGGAGCAGGGGGTAGTGCTCCCGCACTTCCGGGCACAGCTCCAGGTCCCGGTGCTTCACGCCGGCGCCGATGCGCAGGCCGTCGGCGGGGTCGTAGGCGATGCCGTCGAGTCCCGGCACGTTCTCCAGGTCGATGACGTAACCCGGGCTCAGAAGCCCCATGCGCAGCCACATCACCAGCGCGGTGCCGCCGGCCAGGAGCTTGGCATCGCCCTCGTGTTCCCGGAGCAGCGCGCAGGCCTCGTCGAGGCTCGTGGGCGCGAAGTATTCGAACTTGGCACGCATGTTTTCAGCTCCCGTTCTTCTTCTTTTCCTGCAGCGCGCGCAGCACCTTCTCCGCGGTGATGGGGAGGGTGCGGATGCGCACGCCCACGGCGTCGTAGATGGCGTTGCTGATGATGGCCGCCACCGGGTCCATGCCCAGCTCGCCCAGCCCCTTGGCACCGAACGGGCCGGTGGGCTCGTAGGAATCGGCGAACTCGTGCACCAGGTCGGGCATGTCGCGCATGGACGCCAGCCGATAGTCGCTGAAGTTGGGGTTGATGGGGCGGCCTTCCTCCATGCGGATGCCTTCGATGAGCGCGTAGCCCAGCCCCTGGGCGATGGAGCCCTCCACCTGGCCCTCGGCCCCGATGGGGTAGATCACCGTGCCGCAGTCCGATGCTACCGCGTACTGGAGCACCTTGACGTGGCCGGTGTCCGGGTCCACCTCCACCTCCGCCGCCTGGCAGCCGAAGTTGTAGGCTCCCGATTCGTTGCCGAAGCGCAGGGCGTCCTGGCTCACCGAGTCGGCGTCGAAACTGCCCGATGCCACCACGGGGGCGCCGCCGCGCCGGAACTGCCGTCCGCGCACCACGTCGGCCACGCTGATGGAGCGCTGCTCGGCGCCCTTGACGAAAATGAAGCCGTCCCGCGACACCAGGTCGCCGGGGTCGCATTCCAGCATTTCCGCGGCGGTCTCGTGCAGGATCTCCTTGACCGCGGTGGCCGCGTTCTTCACCGCGTTGCCGGCCACGTAGGTGAGCCGGCTGGCGTAGTTGCCGAGGCAGAAGGTGGTGAGGTCGGTGTCGGCCTCGGAGATGGCCACGTCGGAGAAGGGGACGCCCAGCTCCTCGGCGGCGATCTGGCACATGGCGGTCCAGTGCCCCTGGCCCGTCTCGCCTTCGCCGCTCAGGATGAAGGCCTTGCCGTCCTCGTTCATCTTGATGGTGGCCGAGCTGCCGTCGTAGTCGCCGAAGTGGCGCTTGCCGCTCACGTGCACGGTGCAGCCCATGCCCAGGCCGCGGTTGGGCTTGCGGGCGGCGCGTTTCTCCTTCCACCCGATCATGCGCTCGGTGCGGTCGATGCACTGCTTGAGCTCGCAGCTTATCACCCGGTTGCCGTGGGGCGAGACGTAGCCCTCCTCGGCGGCGTTGAGGCGCGCCATCTCGAACGGGTCCATGCCCAGCTCGTCCGCGGCGATGTCCATCATCTGCTCGACGGAGAACTCCGCCGACGGGTTGCCGAAGCCCCGGAAGGCGCCGGTGGGGATCTTGTTGGTGTAGACCAGGTACGCTTCCGAGCGTACGTCCGAGTACTTGTAGCAGGTGTCGTGGCGCAGCGCGGCCACGCCGGTGATGGCCGGAGCCTTGCCGCTGTAGGCGCCGTTGTCCGCGATGATGCGCATGTGCTTGGCGCGGATGCGGCCGTCCTTCTTGAAGCCCATGCGCACCCACACCTTCATGTTGACCCGCGGCCGGCTGCCGGCAAGGAACTCCTCCTCCCGGGTGTTGATGATCTTCACCGGCCGGCGCGCCTTGCGCGCCAGGATCGCCGCCACCATGGCGTTGTTGTCGTCGCAGGACTTGCCGCCGAAGCCCCCGCCCACCGCGGTCTGGAGGACGCGGACGTCCGCCTCGCGCACGCCCAGGGCGGTGGCCAGGCGCATGCGCGCCATGAACAGCGTCTGGGTGTTCATGTAGACCGTGTACTTGCCGTTGGCCGAGTAGTCGGCGACGCTGCCGATGGTCTCGATGGCCGAGTGCCACTGGGGCACGCTCTCGAAGGTGTCCTCGATGACCAGGTCCGAGTCCTTGAAGGCGGCGTCGATGTCGCCCCGCACCACGTCGATGGTGAGGGCGACGTTGTTCTCCTTCTCTTCGTGGATCAGGGGCGCGTCCGGCTCCATGGCCTCCGCGGCGTCGAACACCGCCGGCAGTTCCTCCCAGTCGATGTCGATGAGCTCCAGCGCCTCCTCCGCGGTGTCGCGGTCGATGGCCGCCACCGCCGCCACCTCCTCGCCGACGTAGCGGGCCTTGCCCACGGACAGCGGGTACTGGTCCGGGAAGAAGACCCCCCAGCCCTTCTTGATGGTGTCTTCGGCGGTGACCACGGCCTTGACGCCGCGGAGCTTCTCCGCCCGGCTGGTGTCGATGTTGCGGATGCGCGCGTGGGGCAGGGGACTCCTCAGGATCCGCCCCGTCAGCATTCCGGGCAGGAACACGTCGGCCACGTAGGCCGCGCTTCCCGTGACCTTGTCGTGGCCCTCGAAGCGGTCCACGTTCTGCCCGAGTACCGCGAATTTCTCTGCCTTGCTCATGTTCTCTGCCTTGCTCATGTTTCCCCCAAGGACGGCTCCCGTTGTCCGGCGAACGGCGTACGGGCTGCTAGTCGGACGTGTCGCTCTTGTAGGTGTCCGATTGGTAGAGGCTCTGGATCCTGGCCTGGCGCACGGCTTCGTCGCGGCGGCCTTCGTCCACTTTCCCTTCCACCACCGCCATGACCGACTCCAGGATCTTGTAATAGCCGGTGCAGCGGCACAGGTTGGCCGACATCCATTCCTTCACCTGGTCGGCGGTCGGGTTCGGATTGTGGTCCAGCAGCGCCTTGGCGGCCATGATCTGGCCCGGGGTGCAGATGCCGCACTGGAAGCCCCCGTACTGCACGAAGGCGCGCTGCAGCGGATGCAACTCCCCGTCCTCGGCGAGCCCTTCGATGGTTTCGATCGCCTTTCCCTCGCACGCCGCGGCCAGCGTCAGGCACGCGCTCACCAGGCGCCCGTCCACGATGACGCTGCACGCGCCGCACACGCCGATGCTGCAGCCCTCCTTGGTGCCGGTGAGGCCCACGTCCTCGCGCAGGGCCTCCAGCAGCAGGCGGTTGGGCTCGATCTCGACGTCGTGCTCCTCGCCGTTGACGGTCAGTACCATTTCTCTCTTCATCGTTGACCTCGAATTTTCGGACCCGCGGCCGCGTGGAAAGCCCGTTCCGGTCCCGGTCCCGGCGTTCCGTGACGTGCGGCGTCCGGCGCGTTCCTTACACGGACCGCCCGGAGTGGGTCTTGCCCCACTCCAGCCGGATGGACTTGAGGGTTTGCCCTTCGCCGACGCTGACGCGCGTGCCCACGAGCTTTTCGCCAACCTTCTCGAAATCGCCCTCGGCCGCCATGCGCGCTTCTTCGTCCAGCTCGTCGGGCCACAGGCCCATGAGGTAGCCGTGCCACGGCTCCTTGAGATGCAGTTCGGGGAGCCCCAGTTCCTGCCACAGCTCCACCGCCCGCTCCATGTAGGGCTTCTTGGGCAGCGACAGCGGCGGCAGGTCGGCCTTGCGGGTAGCGTCGATCAAGAGCGCCGAGTCGGTGCCGTCGTAGCGGCTCGACGGGTGGCTCACCACCATGCCGATGGGGGTGGCGCCGAAAGGACGGTCGGGGACGATGGTGACGTCCCGGTGCGGTTGGCAGCGGTGGGTGATGGCCCAGGTGACGGCCACGGGGTCGTTGACGTTGATGTCCTCGTCCACCGCCACGATGAACTTGCCCACCCGGTCGCCGTACCGCAGCACGGCGTCCATGACCCGCCGGGGCTCGCCGTCGTCCTTCTTGTCCATGCGCACGGCGACGTAGGGCCGCATGTTCACCAACTCCTCCATCATGTACACTTCCTTCACCGACTCGAACCCCTTGCCGGTAAGGTAGCGGTGCACCAGGGTGCTCATGCCCATGGCCTTGATCTTGGAGCTCTCGCTGGGGGTCACCTGGCTGATGATGGAGACCCAGACGGGGTCCTTGCGGTGCGTCACGCAGGTGAGCTCCATCACCGGGCCGATGGTGCGCGGGTCGACGTAGCCCATGGACTCGCCGAAGGGGCCTTCTTCTTCCAGGTAGTTGGTGGGGATGATGCCCTCGAACACCACCTCGGAGGTCGCCGGCACCTCCAGGTCCACGGTCTGGCACTTGACGAGCTGGACCGGAGTCCGGGCCAGGCCGCCGGCCAGGGCCAGTTCGTCCATGTCGGGGGGGACCTTCTGGGTGGCGGTGTACGACGCCGCCGGCACCGTGCCCACCGCGATGGCCACCTCCAGGGGGATGCCCCGCTCCCGGCACTTCTCCCAGTGGGCCGACAGGTCCTGGGGCGTGCCCGCGTTGGCGCCGCAGCGGAGCGCGGACTTCACCAGCCCGCGGTAGTTGCCGACGTTGCGCGCGCCGGTCTCCGGGTCCTTGGTGATCCAGTGGCCCGCGGTGATGTAGGGGCCGTTGTCGAATCCCGGGGTCGAGATGGGGATGGGGAAGCGCGCGAAGCCGCCGCTGGCGGCGAGGTCGTCGCCCTTGTGGACCACTTCCTGGACCGGGCCGGAGGGCACCATGACCGGCGGGATCGGGTTCTCCATGGCCTCGATCCAGCGGTCCGGGACCTCTTCCGGCCGGCACTGGAGCCCCAGGCTGTAGATGGCGGTGGAGCCGGAGAGCCCGCCCACCAGCACCGAGCCCTCGTAGCGGCGGCCTTTCGAATCCGTCACGTTCTCGAACAGGAACGCCTTGCGCTGCTCGTCGGGCAGGCCGCGGAATTGCAGGCGCACCAGCGGCTGCAGCTCGGTGTCCTTGTTGACTTCGCGGGTGATGCGGATAAGCTTGCCGGCATCCTCCAGCACGGCGATGAATTCGCGCAGGTCCTCGTAGGGTCGTTGGTTGGCCATGGGGTGACGATGTAAGCATTTTTGCCTACTTCCGCAACCCTGAGGCCGGGAATCGGCCGGCCGGGACCGGCCCATTTTGCAAATTCAACGGCGTGGCGTAAGATGACCGGAATGGCTCTTTGCATCACCAACACCATGAGCGGGAGGAAAGAGCCGTTCGTGCCGCTCACGCCGGGCACGGTGAACATGTACGTGTGCGGCGTCACCGTCTACGACCACTGCCACATCGGCCACGCCCGTGCCCTCCTGACCTTCGACGTCGTCCACCGCTACCTGCGCTTCCTGGGCTTCGACTGCCGTTTCGTGCGCAACTTCACCGACGTGGACGACAAGATCATCAACAGGGCGAACGAGGAGGGGATCGCGCCCGAAGCGCTGGCACAGCGCTACATCGACGAGTTCCACCGGGACGCTGCCGCCCTGGGCCTCGCGGAACCGACCGTGGAGCCCCGCGCCACGGAGCATATCGACGGGATGATCGCGCTCATCGGCGCGCTCGTGGAACGGGGCCACGCCTACGCGGTAGCCGGCGACGTCTATTTCGCGGTGGAGAGCTTCCCGGAATACGGCAAGCTGTCGAGCCGGAGCCTCGACGAGATGACCGCGGGCGCGCGCGTCGAAGTGGACGACCGCAAACGCCATCCCATGGACTTCGCCCTGTGGAAGGCGAGCAAGGAGGGCGAGCCTTCCTGGGACAGCCCGTGGGGCAGGGGACGCCCGGGCTGGCACATCGAGTGCTCGGTCATGAGCACCCGGTACCTGGGGCAACCCTTCGACATTCACGGAGGCGGCCAGGACCTCGTCTTCCCGCACCACGAGAACGAGATCGCCCAGTCCGAATGCGGCACCGGCCAGCCCTTCGCGCGCTACTGGATCCACAACGGTTTCGTGCAGTTGGCCAAGGAGAAGATGTCCAAGTCGGTGGGCAACATCCTCGGCATCAAGGAGGTGCTGGAGCGCTTCGATCCCGTGGCGCTGCGCCTCTACATGCTGACGACCCACTACCGGAACCCCATCGAGTTTTCCGAGGAAGGGCTCGCGGAGGCTCAGCGCACGGTGGCGCGGTTGTACGAGACCGCGAGCCGGGCGGAGCGTCTCATCGGCCCGTCTCCCGACGGCGCGGCCGAGCCCGGCCCCATGGACGATTTCCGCGGCGAGATGGACGACGACTTCAACACCCCTCGGGCCCTGGCGGTGGTGTTCGAGGAGCTTCGGGCGGTGAACCGGCTGCTGGACGAGGGGCACACGCGCGCGCTGGACGGAAGGCGCAACGCGCTCCGGGCCATGACCGACGCCCTGGGACTCATGCAGGCGCCGCCCGAGCGTTTCCTGGAAGAACGGCGCCGGAGCGGGCTCACGCGGCTGGACCTGTCCGAGGACGAGATCGCGCACATGATCGAGGAGCGCAACGCCGCCCGCCGCCTAAAGGACTGGGGGCAGGCCGACGGCATCCGTGACGCGTTGAAGGAAAAGGGCATTCTCTTGAGGGACGGTCCCTCCGGCACGACTTGGGAACTGGCGGAATAAGGCTTCGGCTTGTTCGAAGAGCTACCGGTTGACATGGCTGAAGGCATGGCTCGACGGCGAAGGGGTTGGACGTTCCTACCGAGAAGAAACCTGGGCCTCCTGGGCGCCCTTGCCGTGCTGGTGCTCGTCATCTTGGGGGGCATCCTGCTGGTCCGGCAACTGGAGTGGTACGCGCCACGGATCGAGGTCCATCTCGAACGAGCCACCGTCGGCCGGCGCGCGTTCGCCGTGAAGGTGGGCGACCGCGGTACCGGTCTCTCCCACGTCTCGATCGATCTGGTTTCCGCCGGAGCATCCCGCCCGATCCACTCCCAGGTGTTCGCGGGCACGGTTCACTCGTCCGATATCCCGGTGCAGATCGATCCGGGAAAGCACCGCTTGAAAGACGGTCCCGGGGTTCTCTCCGTGACCGCCGTCGACCGCTCCTACTGGCGTTTCTTCAGCGGCAACCGCACGACCCTGGAGAAGAAGATCACTCTGGACTTCAAGGCGCCCGTCGTGGAGATTACCCGCGACGACCGATACGTCACCCAGGGCGGCACGGGCTTGGTGACCTACAACGCCTCGCCGGATACGGAGCGGACCGGCGTCAGGATCGGGCGGTACTTCTTTCCGGCCTCCAAGGGGTCGTTCGCGGTTGAGGGCAGGTACCTGGCGTTCTTTTCGCATCCCTACGATGTCCCGTTGAGCGAACGCGCATCGGTCGTGGCCGAGGATTATGCCGGCAACAGGTGGGAGTCCCCGCTGAGGTACAACGTCCTGCCGCTCCGGTACCGGTCGGTCCGTGTGCCGGTGTCCGACGGCTTCATCCGGCGGAAGATCGTGCCGCTGGCGGGCGAAGCCGGTGGGACCCCCCGGGAACAGTTCGTCAAGGTGAACCGCGACTTGCGGCGGGTCAACGAGGACACGATTCGCAAGACCTGCCGGGACTCCGCCCAGAGGAAGCTGTGGGACGGACGTTTCGCGCAGCTCGCCAATTCCTCCGTCCAGGCCAACTTCGCCGACCGGCGCTCCTACTTTTACCGCGACGAGAAGATTGACGAGGCGCGCCACCTGGGATACGACTTGGCGGTCACCCGGCGCTATCCGGTGGGAGCGTCCAACAGCGGTGCCGTCGTGTTCGCCGGACCGTTGGGCATTTACGGCAACACGGTGATCATCGACCACGGCTTCGGGTTGTGCAGCCTCTACTCCCATCTGAGCTCCGTCGCCGTGGCGACCGGGCAGATGGTGAAGAAGGGTACGAAGATAGGCCGCACCGGCGAGACCGGGCTCGCGGTCGGGGACCACCTTCACTACGGCGTCTACATTCACGGCGTCGCGGTACTGCCGTTGGAATGGTGGGACGCGAAATGGATCCGGGACAATGTCGCGGGCAAGCTGAGACCTCCGGCGAAGCAGGAGGAATCGCCCGCGGCAGCCAATCGGGCTCGCCGCGACGCATGAGCGCGGGCGATGTTCCAGGTCGCGGCCGGCATCCTCTCCCAAGGCGATCGGTTCCTCGTGTGCCAGCGGCGCGGCGACGGCCCCTTCCCGTACAAATGGGAGTTTCCGGGCGGCAAGATCGAGTCCGGAGAGGGCGCGCGGGCGGCTCTCCGAAGGGAGCTCGAGGAGGAACTGGACATCACCGTGGAGAAGGCCCGCGAGGTTTTTCGACACGCCCACGCCTATGCCGACGGGACACGCGTCGAGTTGGTTTTCTTCGATGTGCGCGCCTACCGCGGAACCCCTCGCAACCGGGTGTTCGAGCGCATCGCGTGGGTGCCCGCGCGCGAGCTCCGGGAGCTGGACTTTCTGGAAGGAGACCTGCCGCTGATCCAGGCCCTGTGCGCCGGCGGGCTCGAAGGGTTTTCGAAACGAAGGGAGGAGTCGACATGATCCTGGTTTTGCGTCCGGAAGACATCGACGGCCTGATCACCATGAAGGAAGCCGTGGACCTGGTGCGGGCGGGGTTCGCTCAGTGGGATCGGAATCCCGACATCAGCATGGTACGCCGGCGCACCCACATGCCGTCGAACGTGCGTGTCAGCGTCCATCAGGGGGGGTTGCCCGAGGTCGGAGTCACCGGCCTCATGACCCACTGCGAGTGGACCAAGAACCCGGTCCACGGACAGCATTCCATCGAGGCCTTTCCCGTGCGTGGCCGCCCCACGCAGGTGCTCTTCGATTCGGAGACCGGCGAGCTGCGCTGCCTCATCATCGGCGAGCCCAGGCCGCGCGAGCTGTCGCTGAGCGGGGTGTCCGCCCTGCGCACCGCCGCCAACAGCGCCGTGGGCACGGATCTCCTGGCGCGCAGCGACGCCAGCACCATCGGCATGCTGGGGTCGCAGAACCAGGCCAAGTACCACTTGCTCGCGCTGCGGGAGATACGCAACATCAGCAGCGTCAAGGTGTTCAGCCCGAACCCCGAGCACCGGAAGGAATTCGCCGACGAGATGGGCGACCTCACGGGGCTGGAGATCCGCCCGGTGGACAACGCCCGGGAGGCGGTCAAGGACGTCGACATGGTCATCGCCGCCACCAGCTCCAACGTCCCGGTGCTGGACGGCCGCTGGCTGGAGCCCGGCGTTCACCTGACCTCCATCGTGCTCAGCAACATCGGCCTGATGCGCGGCGGTTTCGTCCCCAAGATGCGCCAGGAGCTGGACGACGAGAGCATGCGGCGCGCCGACGTCATCGGCGTCAACTCCCGCCAGACCATCGAGGTGGACCAGCCGGGCGACTTCATGGAGCGGCTCGAGAAAGGCATCATCTCCTGGGACAAGATCGTCGAGGCGGGCGAGATCCTGAACGGCGTCAAGCCCGGGCGCACGGACGCCGGCCAGATCACGTTGTTCAAGAACACCGGCGGGGTAGGGATCTCGGACGTGGCCATCGGCGGCAAGCTGTACCAGTTGGCACGCGAACGCGGCCTGGGCATCGAGCTGCCCATCGACGGCGCCGAATGGCGCGAGCCGCTTTAGTGTCCTGTCTGGTTAATTCGCGGCGGAATATGCTGAGAATTTTTGTCGTCGGCAAGGCGCGATGACCGTAGGGGCGACCCGCGGTCGCCCCAGTGGCGGGCACCACGCGAGGAAGACCCCGGGTCAAGCCCGGGGTGACGTAACGCAGCCGACGGCGAAAAAGACAAGCAAAAATTATGCCACTTATTTGCGGGGCGCGACACCAGGGAGAGGCTGACCAATGACCCTGATCCTCAACAACGACGACGTAAAGCAGGTGCTCACCATGGACGTCACCATGGCGGCGCTCGAGAAGGCCTACGTGGAACTGGTGGACAAGGAGGCGGTCTGCCGTCCGCGCATCGACCTGCAGGTGCCCACCTCGGACCCCGGGAAGCTGTACCAGTGGGGCACCATGGAGGGCGGCTCCACGTCCGGCTACTTCGCCATACGCATGAAGTCGGACATCATCTACGAGCAGGAATACAACGGCGCCGTGACGCAGGAGAAGTACTGTGTGCGGCCGGGCCGCTTCTGCGGCCTGATCCTGCTCACCAGCATCGAGAACGGCGAGCCCCTGGCGCTCTTGAACGACGGCCACCTGCAACACATGCGCGTGGGCGCCGACTCCGGCATCGGCGCCAAGTACATGGCGCGCGAGGACGCGGCGGTGGTGGGCATGGTGGGCTCGGGCGGCATGGCGCGCTCGCACCTGGAAGCGTTCATGAAGGTGCGGCGCATCGAGCGGGTGCAGGTCTACAGTCCCACCAAGGCGAACCGCGAGGCGTATGCGCGGGAAATGACCGAGCAGTTCGACGTCGAGGCGGTGCCGCTGAGCGATCCGGACGCGCTCTACAAGGGCGCCGACATCATTGCCGGATGCACCGATTCGGCCGTGGACATCATCACGGGGGCGCTGGTGGAGCCCGGCACCCACATCACTTCCATCGGCGGCCGGCCCGATGCCGAGACCTTCGATCGCGTCGAGGTCTCGCTGCGGTTGGGTACCGCGCCGGCGCCCTGGGGGCTGGATGAGTTCGAACTGGCGGACGAATACATCACGTATGCGGCGCGGCCCGAGCACGACGCCGGATTCAAGATGAAGCGCAAGCGCCGCCGCGCCCACGGGGTGCAGGGCGGCGACAAGAACGTGATGCTCGCGGACCTCGTGGCGGGGCGGCACCCGGGCCGGACATCGGCCGACCAGATCACGTACTCGGAACGGGGCAACGTCCAGGGGGCGCAGTTCTATTCGGTGGCCGGCAAGGTCTACGAGCTGGCCAGGGAACGCGGCCTGGGGAAGGAGATTCCCACGGAGTGGCTGCTGCAGGATATTCGCGACTGATCGAGGGCCGGGTGCGGGAAGCAAGGAGGGTAACGCATCATGCTGATCCTGAACAACGATGAAATCGAAGAGCTGCTTACCATGGACGCCTGCCTGGAAGTGCTCAACAAGGCCTACCAACAGCTCGCCGACGGCCACGCCGTCAACCGCCCGCGCACGGATCTGTATTTGCCCTTTCCCGAGACCTCGGGCGTGTACGCCTTCAAGTCCATGGAGGCGGGGCTGTTCGATCCCAAGGTCGTGGCCCTGCGCCTCAACTCCGACGTGATCCGCTGGGAGGACCGCGGCGACCGCATCGTCAAGGACAAGATACCCAAGGCGCCCGGAGGCAAGTGGGTGGGCCTCGTGCTGCTGTTCTCCGCCGAGACCGGCGAGCCTCTCGCCATCTTTCCGGACGGAGTCATCCAGGCGTACCGCGTGGCGGCTTCCAGCGCCGTGGCGGCCCGCTACATGGCGCAAGAGGACGTGACCTGCCTCGGGATGCTCGGGTCCGGCTGGCAGGCCCGCGCCCACGTGGAAGCCTTCTGCAAAGTGCGCTCCTTCGAGAAGGTGATGGTGTTCAGCCCGACCCGGGCGAACCGCGAGTCGTTCTCCGAGGAGATGGCGGCGAAGGTCGGCGTCCCGGTGGAACCCTGCGCGGACGCCGCCGTGGTGGCGGAACAGTCCCAGGTGCTGGTGGCGGCCACCAACGCCATCACGCGGGTGATTCCGCCGGAATGGGTGCGGCCGGGTCTCCACTTCACCTGCGTCAAGCCGTCCGAGCTGGGCGACGAGACCGTGGCGCGCGCGGATCGCGTGGTCTTGCACACGCGCAAGGCCGCCCCGGAGAACTACATCGCCGGCATGGGCGACGAGAGGGTGGTGGCCCATGACCCCCTTGAGTTCCTCAACGCGGCGGACAAGGACGCGGTGGAGCGGCCCCAGGAGCCGCCCTGGGTCGACGCACCGGAGCTCAAGGACGTGGTTTCGGGGAGAGTGGCGGGTCGCACGAACCCCGAGGAGTCCACCTGCTTTATCAACACCATCGGCCTGGGGCTGCAGTTCGCGGCCGTGGGCGGGGCGGTGTACGCGGACGCCAAGGCCAAGGGGGTGGGGCGGGAGATCCCGACGGAGTGGTTTTTGGAGTCGGTGCACCCGTAACCGGGGCGAGGGCGCGAGGACGGGTCAGGCCCCCGCGGGGATGGAGGGCGGACCCAACATCCCCGCGGGGGCCTGACCCGTCCTCACCGGTTGGCATGCGCGGAATACACGGTGCACGGACGGTTTCGCACCGGCGGGAATGAATCAGAATTGCAGGGCGTAAGCCCGGTCAAGGCTTCCAGCGCCGGGCCACGTCCGTCACACGTACCTCTCGGCCGCCGTGGCGGATCTGGTAGAGCGTCCGGCCGGTGATCTCGAGGCAGCTCAGGGCGTTGCCGTAGACCAGGCCCGTGTCCAGACCGATCTTGTAGGGCAGGTCGAAGAGTACCTCCTGCATCGGCGTATGGCCGAACAGGACGGTCCGCGGCAGCGGATGCGGGTTCATGATGAACTCGTGCCGTATCCAGATGAGTTCCTCGCCTACCTGCTCGTCCCACGTGCGCCGCGGGTTGATGCCCGCGTGCACGCACAGGAAACCGTCGACGAAGTACCACGGCTCGAGGCGCATGAAGAACTCGACGTGTTCCGGCGGCAGCGCCGCAAGAAGACGCTCGCCGTCCGCCGCGGTCGGTGAGCCGGCCGGAGCCTCCACGCCGTAGCTGGCCAGGGTGGCCATCCCTCCGTTCAACAGGAAAGCGTCACCGTGACGGCCTGACAAGCCCATGAAAGACAGCATCATGTCTTCATGGTTGCCGCGCAGGAACACGGTCTTCTGCTTGCCCTGCCGGTCGAGGTCGGTAAGGTAGCTGACGACGCCCTTCGAGTGGGGACCGCGGTCGATGTAGTCGCCCAGGAAGACGAGGGTATCGCCCTTTTCGAGGGGAAGACTTGCGACGAGGGACGACAACTCGTCCAGGCAGCCGTGCACGTCACCGATCACGTAGCACTTCATGGTTCCCTTGCACTTTCGTCGGGGCTTCGGTACCGTCCGATGCGCCATGAGTTTCAAGGACCTGTACCTCAAACCCGGTTTCGTGACCGGTCTGGTGCTCTTGCTGTTGGGAGCCGGCAACTGGATCGTCGGTTCCGTGCAGGTGAACCACTACCGCGCGGTAGTGGCGGCCGGAGGCGATTTCGGAACGGAGAGCGGTTACGGCGGGGCCGTGAAACGGACGTCGCAAGAAAACAGGGAGATTCTCGGTCGCATCCATGAAGAGAGGGAACAGTACGACGCCGCCAAGGTGAAGATGGACTTCTTCTACGTGGTGCTCACGGGCGGCCTGATACTCTTTCTGGCCGGCCTCGCGCTGGCCTGCGTCACTCTTTTCAAGTCGTCCGCGGGGACGCGCTCGGCGGAGTCGCGGAACTGACCGCGCACCACGTCAACGGGAAGGCTTGGACTTCTGGTACTTCCGGTAGTCGTAACCGGTTGCCATGGACAACAGCAGGTCCTCCATGCCCCCGTCCTTCTCCCGCCTGAGAATCAGCAAACGCTCGAAGAAATCGCGGAAGGTCTTCTGGATGCGCTGCCGCTCCCCGTTCTCCCGCAGGTAGAAATCGTGCAGGCTGGTGACGGCCGTCCGCAGGGCCGAGAAGCGCAATTCGTTGGGGAACGAGTCCCACTCGGGCAACGACAAGGGGCGCAGCCCTTCGTAGCCCATGATCAGTTCCTCGAACCGGTCCAGCCGGTAGCGTCCTTCGTGGTAACACACGGCATTGACGGTGGTGGCGAGGTCGCAGATGAATTTCCCGCGGCACGCCTTGTCGAAGTCCATGATCCCCACCAGGCGGGACCCCTTGAACTTCATGCTCTCCCAGGACAGGTTGCCGTGGATGATCCCCTTGGGGAGGTTGTTGTCGAGATAGGACTCGAGGTAGCCGGCCTCGTCATCCAGCACCCGAACGATGGTCTTGAGGTGCGCGGGGAGGATCTTTCGTACCTCCTGGTACAACTGCGACACCCTCGGGAAGGAGAAGCGGTTTTCCACGCCCTTCTTGTATCCTCTGCCGATCAGATGAAGGTCGGCAAGCACGCGACCGGCGGCGGAAATCTGTCCCCGGGTCAGGTCCGCCACGGGCACCTCGGCCCCATCGATGTTGCGGCTGGCCGAGATAAACCGGCCGTCGGCCTGAAGGTAGTGCTGCCCGCCCCGGCTCTTCAGAGGCTGCAGGCACTGGAAACCGTGGCGCCGCAGGAACAGGAGGAGTTCGATGTCATGCTTGACCTCGTTCTCGCTCTTGAATCCTTCGATGGAGACGAGGAACTTGCCTCGCTTGGTCTCGAGAATGAAGAACGCCTCGGCGGATTCACGATGGAGTCCCGCGGCGGAGAAGGGTTCCCCGAGGGAGAATTCCTCGGCGATGTCCGCCAATTCACGGGCGTTGGGCCGCGAGAATACGTCGGCCAGGATATGTCGTTCCGATGGTCGTTCCGATGGTCGTTCCGATGGTTTCGCATCCGTGGATAACATATGGCGCCTATATTATTCAGTTGGAGACTACTTGTCAATAAACTTATCAACAACCTATCAACAACACTCCGGGACAACCCGGACGATCGGCTCGGGTTGCGCATGGAGGTATTGACACGCACTTTTCGTGCCAGCGGCAAGTGCGCGAAATTGCGACAACTCTCTCCAGGTGGGCTCGACGATATTGTCGCCCTGAACCGCTGGGCTTCCTGAATTCTCTTTCTTTTCAATGGGTTACGGGATTCGACGTTAATGTCGCTCCATCGAGCGCCCGACCGACGCGTTTGTCGCCCGGTGCATTGCAGTCCGACACCCGTAAGGATAGGATGGAGGTAACCAAGGAGTATCCGCCATGGGCGAAGAGAATGCCGAGGATGGCCTGGAAGATGCGGTCCTCGGAGACACGACGGAAGAAGAACGGCCGGACCTCTACTACCACGGGATCATCCGGCGCCTCTCGCACCGCAAGAACAACGGCGTGGTCCGTACCGCCAGCGGCCGGGACGTCAGGTTTTCCTATCAGATGGTGCGCATGTCGGGCCCGGTGACCTCTCCCAAGAACCTCAAGGAGGGCATGGTGGTGGGTTACGATCTTGGCTGGACCGGACACGGCCTGCGCGTCACCAAGATCAGGACCTATCCGCGGCTTGAACCCGGCGACAGGACACCGGCGCCCGAAGGGCCGGACCAGATGCCGGAGCCCGAGGAGCCGGGCACGGTATCGGACTAGTGTCCTGTCACACCAATAGCGTCATGAATCTGCGGGTCCTTTTCGCCGTCGGCTGCGTTACGTCACCACCGGGCTTGACCCGGTGGTCTTCCTCGCGTGGTACCCGCCACTGCTCGTCATCGCGCCTTGCCGACGACGAAAATGCCCTCGCATCTTCACGACGCTATTGGTGTGACAGGACACTAGGGTGCCGCCCCGCCCGCAAGGGCGAGGATGTGGCTCGACAGCAGCTCTCCCACGAATACGCCCAGCAGGGCGATGTAGAACAGCCCCGTCGCCGCCATGGTGTTCTTGAAGTCCGTCAGGGTCTTCCAGATCATCCAGGAGAGCGCCAGCGGCGCGGCCTGGGCCACCAGGAAGCGCGATGACAGCAGGACCAGGTGGTGGCTGAACAACCGTTCCACCGTGGCCTCGGTGGCGGCGGTTCCGAACAGGTAGAGGAGGGCCGTCCCGACCATCTCCAGCCCGGTCTGGATGATCAGCATGGCGACGAAGAAGCGGAAGACGCGAAAGAACGGTTCGAGGCTCTGACCCGTTTCGATCAGGTACCAGTGGCCGATCAACATGCCCACCGTCACGGCCCCCAGCAGCAACGCCGAAACGACGAAGCTCAGCGGCAGGAACACCGCTTCGACCGGACCCAGGGAAGGGCCGGAGAAGCCGTAGGACTCCACCATCAGGCCGGCAAGCCCGGTCAGGATGGCGGTGGAGAAGAAACGCGCGCGCAGGAAGCCCCGTTCCCCCCAGAGCGATACGAAGTACAGGATCAGAAAGAGGGTGAAAACCGCCAGCAGGAGCACGCCCAGGACATCACGAAGTCCGCTTTGTTCCGGGAGGATGTCGATCTGCCCCCACAGCGCCAGCACGGCGGCGACCACGAGCACGCCGGCCGTGGACTTGTAGAAGCCCCGCTCCAGATCGTTGAACGGGGTCGCCGACAGGCCCACCAACCCGCCCACGGCGACCTGGTAGAGAAACATCACGAACGCCGCGCCGTAAGGGTTCATGGCTCCCTTGCTTCCTCCCTCGGGCTTCCCGCGGGCTTGGTGGCGACGTGGAGACAGACCGCGCCCCGCAGGTACCGGCGGATGCGCGTTTCCGCGAAACCGACCGAAGCAAGCGTCTCCGCCACCGTCTCCGGCGATACGAACGACCGTACGGAGTCCGACAGGTAACGATAGGCCGTGGGGTCGCCGCTCACCACCCCGCCGATGCGCGGCATCAGCCACCCGAAATAGAGCCAGTAGAGGTGCGAGAACAGCCTGCGGGGCGGCGGGAACATGTCCAGCGACGCCACCTGACCGCCGGGTTTGAGCACGCGGTACGACTCGCGGAAGAATGACTCCAGGTCGCCCACGTTGCGCAGCACGAAGGCGCTCATGACCGCGTCGAAGGCCCCGCTTCGCACCGGCGCGGCCAGCGCGTGCGCCAGGACGTAGTCGGCCCGGGACGCCGCACCCGTCCGCGCGGCCTCTTCACGGGCGCGCCGGAGCATGGCCCGCGAGAAATCGATGCCGACCACCCGCGCGCCGGGCGCCGCCCGGCACGCGTCCAGGGCCAGCGCTCCCGTGCCCGTGCCCATGTCCAGGACCCACGCCGGGCGCCCCGCCAAACCCAGGGCGCGGACGAGCTTGCGGCGCCACAGCGAATCGAGCCGGAAACTGATGATCCGGTTGAGCAGGTCGTAGCGTCCGGCGATGCGATCGAAGATGTTCCGGACCTGGGTATCGCGGGAAGCAGGCCCGTCGGGTGTCGGCATTAACGGTCGCGGTCCGTGAGAAGGCGCGCCAGCCCCTTGAGAGCGTTCCGCTCCACCGAGTCCGGCAACCGGTCGATCTCGCGGCATGCCTTGAGGGCGTACTTGCGCGCGAAGTCCCGCGCGCGCTCGATGACGGTGCCGTTGCCCATGGCATCGAGGGCCCGCTGGATGTCGTTCTCGGTGGGCTCCCGCGACTGGAACACCTGGGTGACGGCCGTGTGTCCGTCGAGAAGGGAAAGCACGATGGGCAGCGACGGGTTGCCGTCGCGCAGGTCCATGCCGGTGGACTTGCCCAGCAGGTCGCGCCGGCCCACCACGTCGAGCACGTCGTCCATCATCTGGAAGGCGATGCCCAGGTTGAGCCCGAAGCTCGCGGCCGCCTCCACCTGCTGGCAGGGCGCGTCCGCGATGTAGGCACCGAGCTTGGCGCCGGTCTGAAAGAGCGAGGCGGTCTTGCGTTCGACGATCTCGAGATAGTCGCGCGCGGTGACCGTGCGGTTGCGGTTGAAAGAGCCTTGCAGGATTTCCCCCTCGGTCAGGCTCGTGCACGCGTCCGCGGTCCACTGGACCACCTGCTCATCGAACTTGCCGGCGAACTCGAAGGCCTTGATGAACAGGAAGTCCCCGGTCACGAGCGTACGCGTGAGCCCATAGCGCTTGTACGCCGACTCCTTGCCGCGCCTGAACTCGGCTCCGTCGATGATGTCGTCGTGCAGCAGCGTCGCGGCATGGATCAGCTCCATGGCCGTGGCGATGTCCACGACGTCGTTCACCCGCCGGCCGTGGAACGCCTTGAAGGCAAGCAGGGTGATGACCGGACGGATGCGTTTGCCGCCGCCCCCGATCAGGTGGGAGGCGATCTGCGTGAGCTCCGGCTCCTTCGAACGGGTGGACTCCGCCAGCCTTTGCTCCACCAGCGCCAACTGGTCGGCGACAAAGTCATAGGGGTCCACCGCGTCGCACGGTTCCAGGGATTCTTTGGGGGTATCCGTCAGAAAAACCTGAAGATCACTCTCATGGTCTTGCTGTGGCAGAGGGGACTCCATTCGGGATGGTGTTCCGGTACAGATGGCATATATCGGAAACGAGGTCAACGCCGGTCGGAACGGCGCGTGGTCTCGGGTGCGTGCCGGCAATGCCTTGGGGATGGTGGTGCGAAAGGGGGGAATTGAACCCCCACGGGATTGCTCCCACAGGATCCTGAATCCTGCGCGTCTACCAAATTCCGCCACTTTCGCACGAACGGGAAAGACCTTATATGCATCAGCGTGGACGCCGTTGTCAAGTTCGTAGGACGCGGTAATGTCTGTTACTATGACGTCTGCGCTGAAATGGGTGAGATCCTGATCATCGAGAAACAGCCCATCCTGCGGGAAGCGTTGCGGCAGTTCCTGTTTCCGGAGCATCACGCCACGGTCCGGGAAGGATGGCTCGGCGTGCAAGATGTGGCGGGGCACGATCTCGTCATCGTGGACCGCGATTGCCTGGACGCGGGCGCCGGCGCCGTGGATGAGGTGCTCGGCGCCCTCGCGCGCCTGCGGCTCCCGAGCATTTGGCTGCACACGGGACCGGCCCCCGCGCTCCGCCCCAAGGGGCGCACGGCCGCGGTGGCCAAGCCGCTGTCGGCCCCGGCCCTAGAAGCCGCGTTGCGGTCGCTGTTGCCGTCCGCGTCCGACGACCGCTCGGAAGCCGCCGCGGCGGAGGAGGGCGAACCGTTGGAGTATCCGCCGCCCGCCGGAGCGATCATCGAGTTGACCGAAGTGGTGGAGGACCCCGACGAGGAGCCGTGAACCGGGATTCGCCCGAGACCGTCCCGATCGAAACCGGACCGCGGAGCGAAAGCAGATACCCATGCCCCGAGAGATCGCCAAGTCGTACAGTCATCAGGAGGTGGAAAGCCGCTGGTACGAGCGCTGGGCCGAGGCCGCGCACTTCGCGCCCAACGGCACGGACGCGCCGTCCTATTCCATGGTCATTCCGCCCCCCAACGTCACCGGCTCCCTGCACATGGGCCATGCCCTGAACAACACCCTCCAGGACGTGCTGTGCCGCTTCCACCGAATGGACGGACACAGCGTACTGTGGGTGCCGGGCACCGACCATGCGGGCATCGCCACCCAGAACGTGGTGGAGCGGCAGCTCGCGGACGAGGGGCTGAGCCGCGCCGACCTCGGCCGCGAAGCGTTCATCGAGCGCGTGTGGAGCTGGCGCGAGGAGACGGGCGGGACGATCCTGCGGCAGTTGCGCGCCCTGGGGGTGTCGTGCGACTGGAGCCGCGAGCGCTTCACCATGGACGAGGGGCTCTCCCGCGCGGTGCGCGAGGCCTTCGTGCGCCTGTGGGAGGACGGGCTGCTCTATCGCGCGGAACGGCTGATCAACTGGTGTCCCCGCTGCAAGACCGCGCTGGCCGACATCGAGGTGGTGCACGAGGAGGTGGACGGCCACCTGTGGCACGTGCGCTATCCGCTGGTGGGGGAGGGCGAGCTGGTGGTGGCGACCACGCGGCCCGAGACCATGCTGGGCGATACCGGCGTGGCGGTCCATCCCGAGGACGCACGCCACGCCGCCATCGTGGGACGGCACGCACGCCTTCCGGTGGCGGGCCGCGAGATCCCCGTGGTGGCGGATGCCTTCGTGGACCCGGAGTTCGGCACCGGCGCCGTGAAGATCACCCCCGGGCACGACTTCAACGACTTCGAGATCGGCTTGAGAAATGATCTCGAAGTCATCAATATCCTTGACGATGACGCTGCGATCCGCGGAGAGGCGTTCGCCCGGGGAGACGGCCCCGCGCCGGCCTGGGTCGAGCGCTACGCCGGGCTTGACCGCTACGCCGCGCGGGAACGCATCGTGCGGGAGCTGGAGGAAGCCGGTCTGCTGGCGGAGGTGCGGCCCTACCGCCACGCGGTGGGCCAGTGCTACCGCTGCCACACGGCCATCGAGCCCTATCTCACGCCCCAGTGGTTCGTGAAGATCCAGCCGCTGGCGGACCCCGCCATGGACGCCGTGCGCTTGGGGCACACGCGCATCATCCCCGAAGGCTGGAAGAACTCGTACTTCGCGTGGATGGAGAACATCAAGGACTGGTGCGTGTCGCGCCAGATCTGGTGGGGCCACCAGATCCCGGCGTGGTACTGCGCCGGTTGCAACCCGGCACTGGCCGTGGGCGGCGGCGGCCGGATCGCCCCGGAGTGCCTCCCGATCGTGGCGCGCACCGCGCCGGAGCGCTGCGCGGCCTGCGGCGGCAGCCGCTTCGTGCAGGACCCGGACGTCCTCGACACCTGGTTCTCCTCCGCCCTGTGGCCTTTCTCGACGCTGGGCTGGCCCGACAAGACCTCGGACCTCGCCGCCTTCTATCCCACGGCCGCGCTGGTGACCGGTTTCGACATCCTGTTCTTCTGGGTCGCGCGCATGATGATGATGGGGCTCAAGTTCATGGACGAAGTACCCTTCCGGGACGTGTACATCCACGCCCTGGTGCGCGACCAGGAAGGCCAGAAGATGTCCAAGTCCAAGGGTAACGTCATCGACCCCCTGATCATGGTGAACCGCTACGGCGCCGATCCGTTCCGCTTCACCCTGGTGGCCATGACCGCCATGGGGCGTGACGTGAAGCTCGCGGAGGACCGCATCGCGGGCTACCAGCACTTCGTCAACAAGCTGTGGAACGCGGCGCGCTTCGCGCTCATGAACATCGACGACGACGTGCTCGCGGAGCCCCGCCGCGCGCCGGCCGATCTCGCCGGCACCGATCCGGACTTGGCCGACCGCTGGATCCTTTCGCGCCTCAAGGCCACCGTCGAGCGGGCTCGGGAAGCCATCCACGCTTACCGTTTCAACGACTTCGCGCACCATCTCTACCAGTTCACGTGGCACGAGTTCTGCGACTGGTACATCGAGATGAGCAAGCTGCGCCTCAACCGCGCCGACGGCTCCGGCGCCACCCAGCGGGTGTTGCACACCGTCCTGCAGAACATCCTGCTGCTGCTCCATCCGTTGATGCCGTTCGTGACCGAGGAACTGTGGAGCGCGGTCACCGCCCGGCACGCCTCGTCGGCGCGGAGCGGCGACATCATGGTCCAGCCGTATCCCACGGCCGAGGACTTTCCCGCGGACCCCGACGCGGAGGAAGAGGTGGCCTTTCTGAGCGGCATCATCCGCGCGGTGCGGAACCTCCGCACGGAGATGAACGTGCCGCCTTCCGGGAGAGTCCGGGTCGTGCTGTCGGACTCCGAGGAACGCCTGGCCCTCGTGCGCGCCCACGAGCCGCTCTTGTGCGCGTTGGCGCGGACGGAGTCGCCGGAGTACGTTGCGCAAGGGGTGCGGCCCCAGCGGGTGGCCACGGCCATCGTGGAAACCACCCAGGTGTACGTTCCCCTGGACGGCGCCGTGGACCTCGAAGAGGAGAGCAGCCGCCTGCACCGCTCCCTCGAGAAGCTCGAGACCGAGATCGGGCGCGTGCGCAAGAAGCTCGCCAACGAGAATTTCATGGCCAAGGCGCGGCCCGACGTGGTGGAGCGGGAACGCGAGAAGGCGCGGGAGATGGAAGAGAAGATCGAGGCACTGAACCACAGCCTGGAGAGGTTGCGGGAGCTTCAGGCGCAGTGAGGCCGGGGACGGCCGCGCCGAGCCCCGTGCCGGCGCGCACGGGGCCGCGAACCCTGGTGAACCTCCAGTCATGAATTCGGCAAAGGGAAAATCCGGCCCGGCCCCGGGTGGGGAGTTGACCGCGGCCGCCATCCTCCGCGGCCTGGACACCCGGCGCCTCGGGCGCCGCGTGGACGTCTATCCGGAGCTGGCCTCCACCAACCGCACAGCGCGCGCGCTGGCGGAGGCGGGCGAACCCGAGGGCGCCGTCGTCATCGCCGAGGCGCAGACCCGAGGGCAGGGGAGGATGGGCCGGCACTGGGTTTCGCCGCCGGGCCTCAACCTCTACATCTCGTTCATCCTGCGCCCGCGGCTGGCTCCCGCCGAGTCGGCCAAGATAACGCTGCTCACCGCGGTGGCCCTGGCGGAGACCCTGGAAGAACACCTGCCCCGCGCGCCCCGGATCAAGTGGCCCAACGACATCCTGCTGGGAGGGCTCAAGGCGGCGGGCGTCCTGAGCGAACTGGCCTGCGAAAACGAGCGGACGCTGTTCGTGATCGTCGGTATCGGCGTCAACCTGAACTACCCGCGCGCGCTCATGCCCCCGGAAATCCGCGAACGCGCCACCTCGGTGATGGAGGAGGCCGGTGCCGCGGTGGACCGGCCGCGAGTGGCGCGCTCCCTGGTGCGCCACCTGGAGAACCGCTACATCGAGTTCGAGGCGCACGGGTTCGCGCCCATCGCGCGACGCTGGAACGAATGCGCGCGCATGGAAGGGTGCCGGGTGCGGGCGCACACGGCGGACGGCGAACGGGCCGGACGGGTCCGGGAGCTGGACGGAAGCGGTTTCCTCGTGTTGGACTGCGGGGGCGGCCGGACCGAGCGCGTGGTGAGCGGGGACGTCGTCCTGCTGGACGGGGCGGAAGGAACGTAGATGCTGCTGGCCGTGGACATCGGGAACAGCAACATCGTGCTGGGCGTGTACCGCGACCGGGAACTGGTGACCCATTGGCGCCTGCTGACGGAGCCGCAACGGACCGTGGACGAGTACGGCGCCCTGATCGCGCCCCTGGCGGCGTCCCAGGGCATTCGCGGCGGCGACGTCGACGCCATCATCGTCTCCTGCGTGGTGCCGCCCATGGTGGGCATGATCGACGAGTTGGGACGGAAGTACTTCGGCGTCAAGCCGCTGCTCGTGGGGCCCGGCCTCAAGACCGGCATGCCGATTCTCTACGACAGCCCGCAGGACGTCGGCGCCGACCGCATCGCCAACGGCGTCGCCGCCTACGACCGTTTCGGCGCCGCCTGCGTGGTCATCGACTTCGGCACCGCCACCACCTTCGACTGCGTCTCCGACGACGGCGAATATCTCGGAGGACTGATCGCGCCGGGCCTGGTGATCGCCCTGGAGGCGTTGTTCCAGCGAGCGTCGAAGCTGCCCCGTGTGGAGGTGCTGCGCCCGGGCAGCGTCATCGGCAAGTCCACGGTGCACTCCATCCAGTCGGGCATCTACTACGGCTACGTCGGCCTGGTGGACGGCATCGTCCAGCGCATCGAGCGGGAGAACCGCATCAAGGCGCGGGTGGTGGCCACCGGCGGGGTCGCCTCCCTTCTCGCCCACGAATCGGCGGTGATCGAGGACGTGGACGAATTCTTGACCTTGGAAGGGTTACGTCTTATTTACGACAGGAACGCGACTTCGTCGCAGCGCAAGCGCAGATCTTGATGGCTCAAGGGAGGGTGATACATGGCAATTGAAGCTGGCCGGTTGCGCAACGTCGGCTTGCTGGGACATCGGGGCGCGGGCAAGACCTCCCTGGGCGAGGCGTTGCTCTTCGCCGCCGGCAGCACGAACCGGGTGGGGCGGGTAGAAGACGGCAGCTCCGCGTTCGACTACGAGCCCGAGGAAATCCAGAGACAGGTTTCCATTTCCACCGCCTTTCATTCCCTGGAGTGGCAGAAGACCTCGTGCGTCCTGGTGGACACGCCGGGTTTCGCCACCTTTCTTCCGGAGACGGTCCATTCGTTGCCCGCCTGCGGCGGCGCGGTCTTCGTCCTCCACGCCGGCGCCGGCCTGCGGGTGGAGGCGGAGCGGCTCTGGGGCTACGCCGCCGAGCGCGGGCTTCCCCGGATGTTCTTCGTCAACCGCATGGACCGCGAGGAGTCGGACCCGGTGGAGGCGGTGGACACCATCGTCACGGAGCTGGGAGGCAAGGCGATCCACGTACAGGTTCCCATCGGCCACGGAGAGGGTTTCCGCGGCGTCGTGGACCTGATCCGCATGAAGGCGGTGTGCAAGGAAGGGGACGGCAAGGAAACCGAGGAAGACGTCCCCGCGGAGCTTCGGGAGCGCGCGGAGGAGATGCGCGTCAACCTGATGGAGAACGTGGCCGAGACCCAGGACGAGCTGCTGGAGAAGTACCTGGAGGGCCAGGAGTTGACCTCGGAGGAGCTCTCCGAAGGCCTGCGCGCGGGCGTCAAGGCGGGGACCCTGTTCCCGGTGCTGTACGGCTCGGCGACCCGCGGCATGGGCGTCGCGGCGCTGCTGGACGGCATCGTCGCCTGGCTCCCGTCGCCGTTGGAGGAGCCCGCCGCCGATGGCAGGAATCCGGTGACCGGGGACGAAGAGGCGCGGGAAAAGAGTGCCGACGCGCCGTTCTCGGCGTTTGTCTTCAAGACCATCGTGGATCCCTTCGCCGGCCGCCTCTCCATCATGCGGGTGCTCTCCGGAACGCTCAAGGCCGACAGCACGGTGTACAACACGGGCAAGGAAGCCAAGGAGCGGATTACCCATATCTTCCGGCCCGAGGGGGGCAAGCAGGAGGAGGTCTCGGAAGCGGGCGTGGGCGAGATCGTCGCCGCCGCCAAGCTCAAGGACGTGACCTCGGGCGACACGCTGTGCGACGAGTCCGCGCCCATCGAGTACCCCAAGCCGATGCACTTCACCCCGTCCATCTCCTTCGCGCTCTCACCCAAGACACGCGCCGACGAGGACAAGGTGCCGCAGGCGCTCCAGCGCATGATGGAGGAGGACCCCTCCATCACCATGCACCGCGACGACCAGACGCGGGAGTTCATCCTGTCGGGCACGGGCCAGCTCCACATCGAGGTGGTGGTGGACAAGCTCAAGCGCAAGTACGGGGCCGAAGTGGAGTTGAAGGCCCCCAAGGTCCCCTACAGGGAAACCATCCGCGCCAGCGCCAGCGCCCAGGGCAAGTACAAGAAGCAGTCCGGCGGCCGGGGCCAGTATGGCGACACCTGGCTCAAGATCGAGCCCTTGCCGCGCGGCAAGGGTTTCGAGTTCGTCGACAAGATCGTCGGCGGCGCCATCCCGCGCAACTACATTCCCGCCGTGGAGAAGGGCATCGTCGAGACCATGTCCGGCGGGTACCTGGCGGGTTTCCCCATCATGGACGTGCGCGCGACCCTCTACGACGGATCGTTCCACTCGGTGGACTCGTCCGACATGGCCTTCAAGATCGCCGCGTCCATGGGCTTCAAGATCGCCATGGAGGCCGCCAAGCCGGTGATCCTGGAACCGGTCATGTCCATGGAGGTGTCGGTGCCCGACGAGTGCATGGGCGACGTCATCGGAGACCTCAACAGCCGCCGCGGCAAGGTCCTGGGCGTGGACGCCAAGGGACACAGCCAGATCATCAAGGCGCAGGTGCCCATGTCCGAGGTGCTGCGCTACGCCTCGGACCTGCGCTCCATGACCAGCGGACGCGGCGAGTTCCAGTCGGAGTTCTCGCACTACGACGAACTGCCGGCGCATCTCATGGAGAAGGTCCAGGCCGAAGCCAAGGCGGAGGCGGACGGCGACTAGCGGCCGTCCCCGTCTCCCCTTGGAGACGAAAGCGGAAGACATGGCGAAGAGCTTCGAACAATTGTCGGCGTCGTTGCTCTACTGCAACAAGTGCGGTCAGGCCATGCCGGTGCGCGAGCGGCTGTTGCTGGTGCTGCCCGACGGCGACCTCTACGACTACAGTTGCCAGCGTTGCGGCAGCTCGGTGGGTTCCAGAACGGTCAAGTCCGAGCCGCAAACACCCGACGGGTTTCCGCGCCTCGTGCGGGGACTCTGACAGCGGACACGCGCCATGATCATCGACTTTCAAAGCCACATCTTCCCCGAGCACTACATGGAGGCCATGCGCCTGCGGGACGGCGCCGTCGTGCTGGAGGAGCCGGACCCTCACAGCGGCATGGCCTACCTTTACGACAAGAACCTCAAGTGCCGCATCAACACCGCCATCTTCAAGGGGCGGAACGTCGAGCAGCGGCTGGAGCACATGGACCGCCAGGGCGTGGACGTGCAGGTGGTAAGCATCCCCGCTCCCGGCGCCGACCGTTACGACCCGGACGACGCGGTGGCGCTGGCGCGCGTGGCCAACGACGAGCTGGCGGAAATGTGCGGCCGGCATCCCGACCGCTTCGTCGGGCTGGCGACCCTGCCCACCGCCTCCATCGAGGCCTCGCTGGAGGAACTGGAGCGGGCCGTCCGGGAATTGGGGCTGCGCGGGTTCGGGTGCTTCACCAACCTGAACGGCCGCCCCCTGGACGACGAGGTCTTCTTCCCCCTCTACGAGAAGCTGGCGGAGTACGAGTTGCCGGTCTATCTCCATCCCACCGCGCCCTTGGCCACCGAGGCCGTGGGCCTCGACATCATGCCCATCCTCATCTACGGCTGGGCCTTCGACAGCACCGTGGCCATGACCCGGCTGGTGTACGGGCGGGTGATCGAGAGGTTTCCGACGCTGCCCTTCGTGGTGGCGGACGTGGGCGGGGTGCTGGCCTTCTTCGGGCAGCGCGCCATCAACATCTACACCGGGCGCACCGACGAGATGCGTGAACGCTACGGCCTCAAGGAGAACCCGCTGGACTCCTTCCGGCGCTTCTTCGTGGACACCGCGGACCATCCGGCCAACACCCTGAAGTGCGTCATGGACTTCTTCGGCCCCGAGCAGCTCGTGTTCGGCACCAACTATCCGTACGGGCCGGACGACGGCTGCGGCTTCATCCGCAACAGCCTCAAGGCCATCGACGACCTGGGACTCGAACCGGAGCCCAGGGAACGGATCCTCGGGGGCAACGCCGCCCGGATTCTGCATATCGAAGAGCGTGGCGGCATCAGTTCGACGTAGGCCAGACTCAACGTCCTACCCGCGAAACGAGCTTTGTCAAAACTCATCGGACAGAGGCCTTTCGGAAGGTCATTCTCGCGAAAGCGGCTGTGTCAAACCTTCGCCCGGACAAGAACAGGCGCCAGGCCATCGAGTCGTCATTCCCGCGGAGGCGGGAATCCAGGGGTGGAGAGGCGGGGAAACGGCGCTGTAGTGCCACTCCCCGCCCATGGATTCCCGCTTCCGCGGGAATGACGTTCTGTGACGTGGGTGCCCTGGGAGTCTTGACACACCCTGGAAAGCGGGAATGACGTTCCGGGGGAGCCGTTGCCCGGGGAGTCTTGACGCAGCCTGGAATGCGGGAACGGCGAGTTCAGGCTCGGTGTCCTTGCGGATATGGGATCAGATCCCGGGAGAGCTATCATCATGACCGAACCTCTACACGAAATCCGTTACGGCAGGGCCGCGCGCACGCTCGTCATGGGACAGAACGGCGTGGTGGCCGCGGGGCATCCGCTGGCATCCGTGGCCGGGCTCAAGATGATGCAACGGGGCGGCAACGCCGTGGATGCCGCCGTTGCCGCCGGGTTCGTCCTGGCGGTGGTGAAGCACGAGGCGTGCGGGCTCGGCGGCGACCTGTTCTCGCTCGTCTACATGAAGGACGAGGGCAAGGTGCGGGCGCTCAACGCCAGCGGTCCGGCCCCCGGCGCCGCCACCATCGACGCCTTCAAGAGCCGCGGTCTCGACGCCATCCCCACCTCGGGACCCTTGAGCATCGCGGTGCCCGGCGCCGTGGAGGGATGGCTGGAACTGCACCGCCGCTACGGCACCCTCGACCGCGCCGAGGTGTGCGCCGACGCCCTGACTCTCGCCCGGGACGGCTTTCCCCTGTACCATGCCCTGGCCGGCTCCATCGCGGACTGGGCACCCTCGTCCCCCGACATCCACCGCTGTTTCCGGGCACCCCTGGAAGACCTCACGCCGGGGAGGATGCTGCGGCAGCCCGAGCTGGCGGCGGTGCTGGAAGCCATCGTGCGCGACGGCCGGGACGGCTTCTATCGCGGCGACGTGGCCGCGCGCATGTGCGCCGGCATTCGCGCCCAGGGCGGCCTGTTCGAGGAAGGCGACCTGGACGGCGAGTTCGCCGAGTGGCTGGAACCCCTGAGCACCGACTATCGGGGTTACAAGATCCTGGAACAGCCGCCGGTTTCCCAGGGGTTCGTGATACTCACCATGATGAACCTGCTGGCGGGCTACGACTGCAAGAAGATGAGCCGCACCGAGCTGGCCCACGTCATGGTGGAGGCCAAGAAGATCGCCTTCGAGGACCGCATCCGCCACCTGGACGACCCCCGCTTCGGCAACCCCGAGGTGGAGCGCCTCATCAGCAAGGAATACGCGGACGCGCGTCGCGCCGACATCGGCGACTCCGCCGGGCCCGTGTCGTCGTCCAGCGCCATGACCGGGAGCGACACCACGTACCTGTGCGCCGCCGACGGTCACGGCAACGTCATCTCGCTCATCGAGAGCGTGTTCTCGGTCTTCGGGTCGCGCGTGGTGGCGGGGGACACCGGCCTGGTCATGAACAACCGCCTGTGCAGCGCCCGGCTCGAACCCGACAGCGCCAACTCCCTCCAGCCGGGCAAGCGCCCCGCGCACACCCTCAACTCCTACATGGTGTTCCAGGAAGGCGAGTTCCTGGCCGTGGGCGGCACCCCGGGCGCCGACGACCAGCCCCAGACCAACGTGCAGGTGCTGCACAACTTCCTGGACCTGAAGATGGATCCCCAGTGCGCGCTGGAAGCGCCGCGCTGGAGCCACGTGCCGGGCACACCGCCCAACGTCGGCTATCCCCAGAGCCTGCGCCTGGAGCAGGGGTTCCCCAAGGAGGTGGTGGAAGGCCTGGCGGCCAAGGGTCACCCGGTGACGGTGGTGGAGCCCTGGTCCTTCGGCGGCGCCGCGCTCATCGCCAGGGACCCGCGCAACGGCACGCTCATGGCCGCCGCCGACCCGCGCCGGGACGGCTACGCCATGGGATGGTAGGGAGATCATGAGCGACACGATTCATCACCGGACACTCCGGGTCGGCGGCATCGAGACCCACTACCTGGAAACGGGGGAGGGGCCCGAGCTCGTGCTCCTTCACGGCGGCGAGTACGGCGCGTCGGCCGAGGCCACCTGGGGCACGGCCATGGCGAAGCTCGGGCGGACCTTCCACGTGCTGGCCCCGGACATGCTGGGCTACGGCCGCACCGCCAAGATCTACAGCTTCTCCGACCCCTCGGGGTTCCGCTTGACGCACCTCGCCCAGTGGCTGGAGGTCGTCGGCATCGGCGAAGCGTTCTTCGTCGGCAACTCGGCCGGCGGCGGCACGCTGCTGAGAAGCTCGGTGCGGAACCCCTCGCCCCTGAAGATGAAGAAGATGGCGACCATCTGCGGCAACGCCGGAGTGTTCAAGAGCGACTTCCAGGCCGACCTGGAGGACTACACCCCGAGCCTGGAGAACATGCGCAAGCTCCTGAAGCTGCTGTTCCACGACGAGAAGTGGCTCACCCCGGAATGCGTCGAGTCCCGCTACAACGATTCCATCGCGCCGGGCGCCTGGGAGGCCCTTTCCGCGGCGCGCCTGAAGCGTCCGGGATACGAGCGCGGCTCCACCATCGACGCCTTCGTGAAGCAACTGTCCACCGTGACCGTGCCCCTGCTCATCATCGCCTGTGACCACGATCCTCTCAATCAGCCCGACTGGGACGAACGGCTTCAGCGTATCGTCCCGGGCTCCACGGCGTACCGGTTCCACGACTCGGCGCACGAGCCGCAGATCGAGGAACAGGACACGTTCGTAGAAGTGGTGACGGATTTCCTGCTGTCTTGACACGGCCCGGGGCCGGATTTACCTTCGAGACAGGAGGCCCGGCCCGATCCGGTTCGACAACATGGTCATATACGATCTTGCCTGTGACAACGACCACGGCTTCGAGGGATGGTTCTCGGGGCCGGAGAACTTCCAGGAGCAACTCTTACAGGGCCTGATCGCGTGCCCGGTGTGCAACTCCACCGCCGTCACCAAGCTCCCGCATGCCTGCGCCGTGCACACGAAGCAGAAAAAGCGACCGGCTCCAACCACGCACCGTCAGGTGCAGACCGTGCCCACGCCGGAGCAGCTCAAGGAAGCACTGATCCGGGTGCACCACTACATCGAGAACAACTTCGAGAACGTCGGCCATCACTTCGCCGACGAGGCCCGCCGCATCCACGCCGGCGAAGCCGAGGAACGCCCCATCCACGGCACCGCCACCGCCGAGCAAAGGGAAACCCTTGACGACGACAGCGTCCCCTACATGATCCTGCCGAAACCGGAGCTCGACGGCTGAACTCTGGTGAAACGCCGTTTCGCTTCAGCAGTTGCCGTGCGTCGGCTCCAGATCCTCCACTGAAACGCCAATTTTCCACAAGATCTGCTGTTATTCACTGGCCTATCGGGTGATTGACAACGCGCGGCCCCGTCTGTTACCCCGTGCACCATGGACCCGCGCGAGATCCGGCACGTGTTGGGACACTTCGCCACCGGAGTGACCATCGTGACCACCAAGGACAAGGCCGGGGTTCCCACGGGGATCACCGCCAACGCTTTCTCCTCCCTTTCCCTGAACCCGCCGCTGGTGTTGGTGTGCATCGACAAGAAGGCCAACTGCTACGACTGCTTCGAGGACTCGGGCGTGTTCGCCGTGAACCTGCTGGGCGAGCACCAGGAGAATCTTGCCAACCGCTTCGCCACCAAGGGCATCGAGAAGTTCCAGGACACCGCCTGGCACATGAGCGCCAACGGCATCCCGCTCCTGGACCAGACCATCGGGTACATCGAGTGCACCGTCACCCAGGGCTACGAGGGCGGCGACCACACCATCTACCTGGGCGAGATCCTTCACGCCGAGGCCGCGGGCGACCGCCCGCTGCTGTTCTACAAGGGCAAGTACCAGAGACTTCCCGAAGAGGGGTGAGTCGAGGCGAGCCCCGACTTGGTGCTTCGCGGCGCGGCGGTTGACGCGGCGAGGTCAGCGCAGCTTCACGACCACGTTGCGCGCGCCGGGCGACACCGGGTTCCCGCCGTAGGCGCCGGCGGGTTCGTCGGGCTCCCGTGTCATGGGGTCGCCGTCGCGGTCCAGCCGCGCCGTCAGGTTCATCGGGCCTTCGAAGGCCGTTCCCTGGATCATCACGTCTCCGGGACCCAGTGAGAAGGCCACCGGGAAGGCCGGGGCGACGATCCGCTTGACCGCCAGGGGCGGGCCGCCCCGGGCTCCGGCGGGCCGGGCGATGATGTACAGGACGGCCTGTGACCCTGCGCCGGATGCCTGTCCGGCTTCCAGCTCGACCGTGCCCGCGATACTCGCACCGGCGGGGGCGACGGCCGTTTCCCGTGGCTGCTCGCCGATCCGCGCGATGAGGTCGCGCACGGCGTTTCGTTGCTCGCCCTCGGGCAGAAGGCCCTCCAGCCGTTCCAGGTGCGCGCGGGCGCCGGCGGGGTCGCGTCCGTCCTGAAACAGCACCATGCCCTTGGCCCACAGGGCCAGGGGGAAGTTGGGGGTGCGGGCGAGGGCGCGGTCCAGCGCCTCCAGGGAGGCGTCGACATGCCCGGCCTGGGCGAGGATCATTCCCATGTAGGCGTTGGCCGCGGGGTGGCCGGAGTCGTGGCGCAACACGGTCCGGAAGGCCGGGATGGCGGTCTTGAAGTCCTTGCGCTGGAAGGCCTCTTGTCCTTGCTTCAGCGCGGCGGCGGGATTGCCGGCGCCGGGCTGCCCGATGCCGCCGGGACCGGTTCCCGTGAGGAAATCGCCGGTCATGCTGTCCTCCGGGGACGTGCGCGGGCGCACCGACTGGCCCAGCAGGAGCCCCAGGGTGACGCCGCCCGCGAGCAGCAGGGCGGCGCCGCCGGCCATCATCCACGACCGCTTGTTCCACCTGGAAGGAGTTGGCTCCGTCATTTCGGGCTCCCGCGCGTCCGGCTCCGGGACCACCGGGGCGGCATCGCGTGCTTCCCGCAGCAGTTCTACCGCCTGTCGTTCATAGCGCTGTTTCAGGGACTCGTAATCGGCGTCCGACAGCTTGCCCGCCTGGTGGTCGAACTCCAGCTCCCGCAGGTCCTCGTAGATGGGCAGGTTCGCGCGGTTCGGCGGGTCGGGCGTCTCCTCGCCGGCGGCGACAGCCTTTCGTACCTGTTCCAGGAGCTCCGGATCGGGGATGTCCTCCGGTCCCCGGGCGCGGTGCCGGCTCCAGCGGCGCAGATACCATCCCGCGAAGGCAAGACCGGCCAGGAGGACGACGAAGGGGAGTATCCAGACGGTCAGGTTGAAGCCTTGGGCCGTCGGCGCCAGCAACACCCACTCGCCGTACTTGGAGACGAAATAGGCGCGCACCTCGTCCGGCGTCTTGCCGGCCTGGAGTTGCTCGCGCACGATGCCGCGCATCTGCACCGCCATCTCCGCCGGAGAGTCGGCCACGGACAGGTTCTGGCACACCACGCAGCGCAGCTCCGAGGCGATGGCGCGCACGCGGTCCTCCAGCGCCTGGTCCGCATGCGCATGAACGGCGAACGCGAGCAACAGCGAGAACGCGAGCCACAGCGCGGGAATGACGATTCGGGGCTTTGGCAGTATTCTGTAACTACTTGAATTCATTGGACACGATTCTATTTTCACAGAATCTCATCGTATCGTCTGATGCTCGCCGCGGCCGCTCTCGGCACTGGCGCGGTCGTGGCGGGCGTCCTCCAGCCTGGCCGCCAGCACCGCGGGCGGGATGGCGCCCACGTGCTTGTAGGTGATCCTGCCGGCGGGGCTCACGAAAAAGGCTTCGGGAATGCCCCACACGCCGTAGTCCACCGCGACCTTGCCGTCCGGGTCCTGGCCGTTGGCGAAGGTGATGCCGAACTCCTCGATGAACTTGCGCGCGTCCGCTTCCTTGTCCTGGATGTTGATGCCGAGGAACACCACGTCGTCACCCTGCCGTTTCCAGGCCGCCTCGAGGTCCCGCGCCTCCGCCCGGCAGGGCAGGCACCAGGAGGCCCAGAAATCCAGCATCACGGTCTTGCCGCGCAGCTCCGACAGGCGCACCTCCCGGCCGTCGAACAAGGTCAGGGAGAAGTCCGGGGCGGTGTTCCCCACCAGGGGCGAGGGGATGTAGCGCGGGTCGCGGTAGAAACCGTAACCCAGGAGGATCACCAGGGCGCCCACCGCCATGAGGGTGAGCAGCAGTCTGCGCGCCGCCGGGCTCATGACCCTTGTGACTCTTCCCGTCGGGCCGGACCCATGGGCAGGATGGCCATGAGCGTGCCCAGGGCCATGACCACGCCGCCGAGCCAGATCCACAGCACCAGGGGACGGATCAGCACCTTGAGGGTCGCCCGGTTCTGTCCCACCTCGCTGAACCCCGAGAGGATCAGGTAGACGTCCTCCTTGAGGGTGCTGCGGAACACCGCCCGGCCAATGGGCGAATCCTGGACCGGGAAGAACTTGAGCGCGGGCGACAGGCGCCCGAGATCCTGGCCGTCGCGCGACACCCGGAAGGCGCCCTCCACCCGGTAGTGGGTCGGCTGCTGCGACCCTTGCAACCCCTCGAAGGAGACTTGGTAGGGTCCCGCCGTGAGGCTCTCGCCGGCGCTCAGGGTCGCCTCCCGCTCGATGCTGTAGGCCATGGAGCCGGCAATGCCCAGGACCACGAGCACGACTCCCAGGTGCACCACGAAACCGCCGTAGCGCCGCTGGTTGCGCCGCACCAGGGTGGCGAGGCCGCGGAGCGGCCCCTCGCCGGCCAGGCGCCGGCGCGCGCGCAGCGAAAGCCACGTGTCGCACACCATGGTCCAGACCGTGAAGGCGCACAGCGTGAAGCCCAGCAGCGAAAAGAACGAGCGGATGCCGCCGGCGAAGAGCCCCGCCGCCACGGCCAGGGACGCCACCACCGGCCAGGTGAAGTTCCGCTTGAGGTTGTCCCACGAAGCCCGGCGCCAGGCAATGAGCGGCCCAACGCCCATGAGGAACACCAGCAGCAGGAAGAGGGGCGCGGTGACGGCGTTGAAGTAGGGCGCGCCGACGCTCACCTGAACGCCGGCCACGGCCTCGGACAGGAGCGGGAACACCGTGCCCAGGAAGATGGTGAAAAGGGCGGAGACGAACACCACGTTGTTCAGGACGAACGTCGACTCGCGGCTCACCATCGAGTCCAGCTCGGCCTGCCCGCGCAGTCGGTCGCTGCGCCACGCCAGCAGCCCCAGCGACGAGATCAGCACGAACGCAAGGAACGCCAGGAAGTAGAACCCCACCGGGCCGGACGAGAACGCGTGGATGGACGACAGGATGCCGGAGCGCGTCAGGAACGTGCCGAAGATGGTCAGACTGAAAGCCATGATGATCAACAGCAGGTTCCAGGTCTTGAGCATGCCGCGCCGTTCCTGCACCTGCACCGAATGCAGGAACGCGGTCGCCGGCAGCCACGGCATGAAGGCGGCGTTCTCCACCGGGTCCCAGGCCCAATAGCCGCCCCAGCCGAGCACGTGGTACGACCACCACGCACCCACGAGGTTGCCGAGGGTGAGGAAGAACCACGCGGTAATGGTCCAGCGCCGGGTGGCGACGATCCACGACTGGTCGAGCCGGCCGCGGATGAGCGCGGCGATGGCGAACGCGAACGGCACCGTGAGCCCCACGAACCCCGTGTACAGGAGCGGCGGATGGCTCAGCATGTTGGCGTCTTCCAGCAGCGGGTTGAGGCCGCGGCCGTCGGCGGGGACCGGCGACAGGGGTTCGAAGGGGTTGGAGGCGAAGGCGATGACCGCCAGGAAGAACGCCGAGACGATGGAGAAGACCATCAGCACCCAGGGCATGAACTCGCGCATGCGCGCGCGGTAGCACCACGCCACCAGCGCCGAGAAGATGATGAGTATCCACTCCCACAGGAGCAGCGAGCCTTCGAGGGCGCCCCAGAGGCCGGTGACGCGGTAGTAGACCGGCGTCGCCAGGGTGGTGTTGAAGGCGACGTAACGGATGGAGAAATCGGTCGCCACCAGCGCGTAGATCAGCGCCCCGGCGGCGGCGGTGACGAAAAGGAACTGGCCGGCGATGGCGTAGCGGGCGGAGGCGTGGAAGCGTTCGTTGCCGGTGCGCGCGTGCAGGATCGGAGCGGCGATGCCCCAGAGCGCCAGCGCGAAGGCCACGAGGACGCTGGTATGTCCCAGGGTCGCGGTCACGAACCGCCCGTGGGCCGCGCGGGCACGAAGCTGCGCACCGTGGAGGGATCTTCCCCTTCCTTGTGCGGGCTGTATTCCTCGGCGTGCTTGGCCATGACGGTGGAGGCCTGGAACACCCCGTCCTTGCCCAGGCGTCCCTCCACCACGGCGCCCTTGCCCTCCGAGAAGAGGTCCGGGGGCACTCCCTGGAAGAACACGGCGATGGACTCCTGGCCGTCGGAGATCCTGAAGCGGAACGTGCGCCGCCCCAGGTCCTTCTCCAGCGACCCGGGCAGCACCATCCCGCCCACGCGCAGGAAGCGGTCCGGCGCTCCGGTCTCGGCGTGAAGCTCGCTCGGCGTGACGAAATAGACCACCGCGTTCTGCATCGCCCCATAGATGAGATAGGCCAGGGCACCGGCGATGACCAGGCCGCCGATGAGAAACCGCCTACGCTTCATGGCCGTGGGCCTCCCTCCCGGTGTGTGGCGTCTCCATGGCCGCGGCCTTGCGGATGCGCCGCTTCAGCAGCAGCACGTAGAGCAGGATGGCGCCCCACACGATGCCGTAAGCCAGAAAGACGAAACCCCATTGTCCCATGGTCCCGAACCTCCGCGAGGCGTCGCTCAGCCTGCCTCGTAGAGCCGCTTCCGGCGCACCCGGTCCTCCACCTCCCCGAGATGGATGCGCAACGACAGCAGATAGAAGAACAGTACGAGAAACGCCAGGAAATTGATCCCCAGAGGCCACAGCATCGCCGGATCGATGTTGTCCCACGGCGCCTTGTCCGGCCGCAGGATGGAGGGAGGCTGATGCAGGGTACGCCACCAGTACACCGACATGTGGATCAGCGGGATGTCGAGGAAGCCGATGATGCCCAGGATGGCGCCGGATACCGCGCCGCGCCGCGGGTCCTCGATGAGCGAGCGCAACAGCAGGTAGGCCGAGAAAATCAGCAGCAGGATGGCGGTAAGCGTAAGGCGCGCGTCCCAGGTCCACCACACGCCCCAGGTGGGTTTGCCCCAGATGGAGCCCTCCACGATGGTCAGGGCGGTGAACAGCACGCCGATCTCCGCCGCCGAGTGCGCCAGGTTGTCGTCCCGGCGCGCGCCTTTCCACAGGTAGAGGCAACTCCCCACGAACACGATGAAGAACGCCAGGTACGCCACCAGGATGCTGGGGATGTGGAGGTACATGATGCGCTGGGTCTCGCCCTGGCGCGCATCGGGGGGAGCCTCCACCAGGCCCCAGTACAGACCTGTCAGGATGAGCAGCAGTGCCAGCGTGCCGAGTATTCGTCGTGCCATGGACCATCTGCCCCCGCGTCGTCATTCCCGCTCCTCCCCCCGCGTCGTCATTCCCGCTCCTCCCCCCATCGTCATTCCCGCTCCTCCCCGCATCGTCATTCCCGCGAAAGCGGGAATCCAGGAGTGGCGGGGTGGGGTGCTTGATCGTAACACCCCACGGCCGCCCCTGGATTCCCGCTTTCGCGGGAATGACGATGCGGGGGGCTGGGGTGGGAATGACGGCGCGAAGCGTTCGGGATTCATGATAGCACTCGCGCCCGAAGTTCCCAATCAACGTCAACCGTCCCCAAGCGACCTCAACCATCTAGCACCCATTCCAGCAGCAGGAAGCCGGCGGTGATGAAGATCAGGTCGAAACCGACAAGGAGCCGGAACCAGGGCGTCAGTTCCGCGGCCGTGCCCGCGCCCAGGATGATCTGCAGCGTGCGCACGGTGCCGAGGATCACCGGGATCATCAGCGGAAACAGCAGCACCGGCAGCAGCAGCGCCCGCGCCCGGGCGCGCAACGTCACGGCGGCGAACAGCACTCCCACCACGGAAAAGCCCAGCGTCCCCAACAGGGTGTAGAGCAGCACGCTGGGCAGGAGATGCCAGAAGTCCAACCGGAACAGAATCCCGAAGAGCGGCAGAATGCAGAGTTCCAGCAGAAACATAAGGGAGAAGTTGAAGAAAACCTTGGCCAGGTAATAGGCGCCGCGATCCAGGGGCGCGAGCAGCAGCGCGTCGAGGCAGTCGTTCTCGCGGTCCCCCTGGAAGAGCTGGTTCAGGGCCAGGGTGCCGCTGAACATGAACGCCAGCCACAGGAGCCCGGGGGCCATGCGCGAGACGTTCTCGCTGGAGATCTCGAAGGCGAAGGAGAACAGGAAGAGCAGCGAGAGGCCGAAGAAGAACATCGACAACAGGTTGTCGCGGCGGCGCGCCTCGAGCAGGAGGTCCTTCCACAGGAGCCAGTAGATCTGTCCGAGTGCGCCGGTCACCGGGGGCCGCCGGAGTCCTGCGACAGGAGCGCGTCAAAGGCGCGGTGGAAGCTGTGCCAGGGGTCCTGCCGGGGTTCGTCGAAGACGATCCTGCCCTGGTCGAGCATCACCGCCCGGGTGCAGCGTTCGAGAAGCCGGGGCACATCATGGGAGGCGAGCACGACGATGCCGCCGGCCGCGCAGGTCGACTCGAGGAAGCGGTTGAGCATCTCCACTCCGGACGGGTCCAGCGAACCATAGGGCTCGTCCACCAGCAGCAGCCGGGGCCGCACCAGGCGCCACTTGGCGATGGCCAGCCGGCAGCGCATGCCCAGGGACAGGGCCGAGACGTATTCGTCCCGCTTCTCCTGCAGGCCCACCTCGTTCAGGACCGCCGCTCTCTCGCCGGCGCCCACGTCGTCACGGTAGAGGGAAACGAAAAAGCGCAGGTTCTCGCTCACGGTGAGGCTGTCGTAGAGGTGAGCGCCGGAGGCCAGAAACCCGATGGAGCGCCGCAGCGGCGAGTTCCCGTAGGACAGTTGTTGTCCGAACAGCTCGACGCCGCCGGCCGTGGGGTAGGCGAGGGCGGCGAGCAGTCTGAGCAGCGTCGTCTTGCCGGCGCCGTTGGGGCCCAGGAGTCCCACCCATTCGCCCGCACCGATGTCGAGGCGCACGTCCCGCAGGGCCCAGAGAAACCCGTACACCTTCGACACGCTGTCCATCCGCACGCTCAATGCAGTCTCCGTGACCAGTGGGGGCGACCATCCCCTCAATCCTGGTCAGCTCCATCACACCGTTCCGGTTACGTCCATCACACCGACGGCGCACCAACGGTTTCCTGAATATAGCGGGTCGAGGGCGAAATCGCATGTCTCCGGTCGACATGCGCGGGGTGTCGTGCTCTTGTCGACCTCCCGGCCGCGGCTCGCCCGCCTGCTTGACTCACCGCGGGAGATTCGTTAATCACTAGCAAGTCAGTACGCTGGGACCCGGTCCCGCGTACAACCCCCCCATGACCTGACCCGGATGGGTGGCACCGCGGAATCCAAGGCCACCGCCCGGATTCAGGCCTCCGAGACCGGAATCCAACGTCAGGAACAATCGACCAGAGGAGAGCCATGGCAGACTATCTACACGTGAAAGTGCCGGAACAAGGCGAAAAGGTTACGCTTTCGGACGGCAAGGTGCAGGTTCCCGACAATCCCATCATTCCGTTCATCGAGGGTGACGGCATCGGAGTGGACATCTGGGCGGCGGCGGAGCGGGTGTTGGACGGCGCCGTGGCCAAGGCCTACGGCGGCAAGAAGAAGATCTCCTGGATGGAGGTCTACGCCGGCGAGAAGGCCGAAGCGGTGTACGGCGACGACTGCCCGCCGAGCCTGCTGCCGCAGGAGACCGTGGACGTCATCCGCGAGTACCTGGTGGCCATCAAGGGTCCCCTGACCACACCCGTGGGCGAAGGCTTCCGCAGCCTCAACGTCACGCTGCGCCAGGTGCTGGACCTGTACGTCTGCCTCCGGCCCGTGCGCTATTTCAAGGGCGTGCCCTCGCCGGTGGTGCGGCCCCACCTGGTGGACATGGTGATCTTCCGCGAGAACACCGAAGATATCTACGCCGGCATCGAATGGGAGACCGGCACTCCCGAAGCCGAGAAGGTGGTGAAGTTCCTGCGGGAGGAGATGGGGGTCAAGAGCATCCGTTTCCCCGACACGGCCAGCATCGGCATCAAGCCCATCTCCATCGAAGGCTCCGAGCGCCTGATCCGCGCGGCCATCCGCTACGCCGTGGACCACAACCGGCGCAACGTGACCCTGGTGCACAAGGGCAACATCCAGAAATACACCGAGGGCGCCTTCATGCGCTGGGGCTACGCGCTGGCCAAGCGCGAGTTCGGCGACAAGGTGGTGTCGTGGGAAGACTGCGGCGGCCGGCCGGAAGAAGGCCAGATTCTCATCAAGGACGCCATCACCGACGCCTTTCTGCAGCAGATCCTCACCCGGCCGGACGAGTTCGACGTGATCCCCACCATGAACCTCACCGGCGACCTCATCTCGGACGCGCTGGCGGCACAGGTGGGCGGCATCGGCATCGCGCCGGGCGGCAACATCAACTACGACAGCGGCCACGCACTGTTCGAGGCCACCCACGGCACCGCGCCCAAGTACGCCGGCCAGGACAAGGTCAACCCGGGTTCGGTGATCCTCTCCGGCGAGATGATGCTGCGGCACCTGGGCTGGGACGAGGCCGCGGACCTGGTGATCCAGGGCCTCGAGGAAACCATCGCGCAAAAGACCGTCACCTACGATTTCGAGCGCCTCATGACCGGCGCCAAGCTGCTCAAGTGCTCGGAGTTCGGCGACGCCATCGTGGCCAACATGTAACGCAAGGGAACCATGAGCATTTCGAGACGCAAGATCGCACTTATCGGAGGCGGCAACATCGGCGGCACCATGGCGCACCTGTGCGCCATGAAGAAGCTGGGCGACGTGGTGCTCTTCGACGTCGTCGACGGGCTGCCCCAGGGCAAGGCGCTGGACCTGCTCCAGTCCGCGCCCGTGGAGAGCTTCGACGCCGACATCGTCGGCACCACCAGCTACGAGGACATCGTCGGCGCCGACGTGTGCATCATCACCGCCGGCATCGCGCGCAAGCCGGGCATGAGCCGGGACGACCTCCTGGGCACCAACGCCAGGATCATGTCGCAGGTGTCCGAGAACATCAAAAAGTACGCTCCCGACGCCTTCGTCATCGTCATCACCAACCCCCTGGACGCCATGGTGACCCTGTGCCAGCGGGTCACGGGCTTCCCCAAGAACCAGGTGGTGGGGCAGTCGGGAATCCTGGATTCGTCGCGCTACCGCACCTTCATCGCCCAGGAACTGAACCGCTCGGTGGACAGCGTTTCCGCCATGGTGCTGGGCGGCCACGGCGACGACATGGTGCCGGTCCGGAGCACCTGCCAGGTGGGCGGCGTGCCCGTGGAACGGCTCATCGCATCCGAGCGGCTGGACGAGATCGAGCAGCGCGTGCGCATGGCCGGGGGCGAGATCGTGGCACTGCTCAAGACCGGCTCGGCGTTCTACGCGCCGGCGTCGGCCGCCGTGCGCATGGCCGAAGCCTACCTGCTCGACAAGAAGGAAGTGCTTCCCTGCGCGGCGCTGCTCGAAGGCGAGTACGGCGTCCAGGGCTACTACTTCTGCGTACCGGTGCTGATCGGCGCCGGCGGCGTGGAGCAGGTCATCGAGATCGACCTGTCGGTCGGCGAGAAGGCCCAGTTCGACGAGTCCCTGTCCCACGTGGAGGAGATCGTGGGCGCCATGGACCGGGTGCTGGCGCAGGCCTAGTGTCCTGTCCCGTATAAACGTCATGAATCTGCTTGTCCTTTTCGCCGTCGGCTGCGTTGCTCCTCCTCACGTGGCAAGGGCCACTGGGGCGACCGCGGGTCGCCCCTACAGTCGTCGCTCCTTGCCGACGAC